>CALFYE010000302.1 GCA_937952145.1 uncultured Myxococcales bacterium | reverse complement strand
TCGCGATCTGCGCCATCGTCGGACGGGCCGACGGCGTCTTGGCCAGCATGCGGTCGACCAAGTCCACCAGCCAGCCCGAGACGGTGGGCGCAAACTCGCTGACCAGCGGAGCCGGCTTGTTGAGGTGCATCATCCCCAGCGCCATCTCACCCGCCGTCGAGATAAACGGCAAGCGGCCGCACAGCAGGCGAAACATCACCACCCCCAGCGAGTACACATCGCTCTGCCCGCTGATGAGCCCGTCGCCCATGCACTGCTCGGGTGACATATACGCCGCCGTGCCCAGCGTCTGCCCCGTCCGCGTCTTGATGTCCTCCCCCTGCAGGTGCTCCGCCCCCAGCTTGGCGATGCCAAAGTCCAGCAGCTTGACCCGCTCGCCCCCCGGCCCCGCCAAGTCCGGCACCAGCATGACGTTGCCCGGCTTGAGGTCACGATGAACGATGTTCTTGACGTGCGCGGCGGCAAGGACGCCGGCGAGCTGCCAGCAGATGGTAAGGGTCTCGTCCTCGCTCAGTCGGCCACCGCTCTGCTGCAGTCGCTGTGACAGCGTGGGGCCTTCCAGGAGTTCCATGACCAGGAACAGGCTGCCATCGCTGGCTGTGCCGACGTCGGACACCTGCACAACGCCGGGGTGCTTGATGGCGTTTACCGCCTTGGCTTCGTTGAAGAAGCGCCGCACGACGTCGTCGAGGTTCGCGTACTCCGGCAAGAGGACCTTGATCGCCACGCTCCGCCCGATCAGCGGATTGAGGCCCTCATAGACGGCCCCCATACCGCCCTGACCGATGAGCCGCACGATCTCGTAGTCCCCGAGCTTGCTGTACTGCAAGGGCATGCTTCCCCCGACGCTGGCCCGTTTCAGCTAGAGAAGTATAAGCCAGTTCCCGCCGCCCCACGGCAAAAAGACCGTCACGCCCACCGCCGACGGCCCGCCGGACAGGCCAAGTACCGATACTCGCCGCTTTCGCTGTTTGCGGGAGGGTCAGCGGCATCTTCAGCTAGGTCAGCGTCGCCGGTTATCCACGCGGTTGATGAGGTCGGACTGGAACGAGAAGCCGACGACGATGTAGGGCATAGCGGGAGACTGCACGAACACGCCGGGCAGGATGGCAGAGGATGCCTGGCCCTGGCGATAGCGGTGGTCGAGGAACCAGCTCATGACGAGGAGCAGCGTGGGCTTGTTAAAGCTGGTGTAGCCGCGATCGAAAAAGGTATAGGACAGCGTCGGTCCCAGGCGCTGCACGGTGTTGTCCGCCAGGCTGCGATCCTCGCCCGGTCGGAAGTCGCTATCGGTATACAGCGCCTGCACCACCGAGTAGCGCAGACCGGCGGCCAAGCGGAAGCGCGTGATGAAGAGGACATCCAGATCATTGGCGATGACCCAGCCGCGACGCGGCACCAGGGTATCCAACGTGACGTCGTAAAAAACGCGCGAGCCCGGCCGCGTTCCCATCGCCCAGTACTCGATGGCCAGCTTGTCGCGCAGCAGCACCGGACCGAGCTTTACTTGTAGCTGGGGCTCGATCATCAGGTGCAGACCGGCGGCGGGGGTGTTGCGCACGTCATCGCTGCCCGTCACCGTGCTGCCGTCCTCCGTCTGATACATGCACTTGTCCAGCGCGGAGCGCGTAGAGCAAGCCGCCAGCCGCTTGTCGTCATATTCATCGGTGGGCGAGGAATAGGACTGCAGGAAGCCGAACGTACTAAAGAGCTGCATGTACTCCAGCCCCACCCGCAGGTTGAAGATCGAGATGGGCTGAATCTCGACCGACGGTCCGATCTTGATAAAGGCGGGGTTGATGCGCGGAGCAATGCCAGCAAATAGGAAGGTGTCGCGCCACAGCGGACCATCGCTCTCTTCCGAGAGCCGATGCTGTAAACCAAAGCGAATCTGATCTTCCAGACCCACCGGATTCAGCCGCAGGACAAGCAGGTTGTTCAGCACCAAGCGATTCACCGGAGCCAGCGGCGGCAACGGCTTGGGCGATGGGCTGGGCTGCGCCAGAGCAGGCTGACTAAGACCCAAGAACAGACCGCACAACAGAGCCACACAGCAAGAGCGAAGGTCGATCATCCTGGCACCCTATCAAGCCTTCCGAGCTGTTGTCATGTACACAACAGGCTCAGGCGCGGATTGAGAGCGGTTTCGCACAATACGCGGCTCCCGCGGTGCGTCTTGCGCGGTTTCGCACACTGCGGCCCGGCATCGCTGGTGCAGGTCCTGGAGCGACGACAAATTGCTTGCCGTGTGACTGCCGAGCCGCGGTATAGCGGGGCGCATGCGCTCCATCCACCCTGCCCCGCTCACGCGCCGTCTCCTTCGGCTCTTGCCCCCCCTTTCCCCGCTCCGAGAGTGGCTCGGCTGGGGACTCTGCTTGGGCTGTCTCCTAGGTCCGCTAGCCGACCCCCAATCGGCGCAGGCCGATGTCGAGTTCAAGTTTTCCGGCTACGTCAGCAGCGATATCCGGGCTCGCATCCTCTCGGATGAACAGCCGGCCCCGGCCCCGCAGCCAACGCAGTGGTTGCTGCTCAAAAACGGAATCTCGCGCAATGAGAACCGCATCCGCGGCGCCCTGACCGCGCGCATCGGTGAGAAAGTCCGCGCCGTCGCCGATGTCGAGATGGTGACCTGGGGCTTCTCGGATCTGAAGAACATCGACTCCAGCACGCTGCGCCCCTATGTCGATCCGTTCTACTTCGAGTTTCACGCCGCCTATATCGACATTAACAACCTGTTCGGTAACGCCATCCCGCGCTTCGATCTGCGCATCGGCCGTCAGGTCGTCCCCTGGGGAGCGGCCGATAAGTTCAATCCCATCGCCAACGTCAACACCCTGGACCTATCCGATCCCCTGATGTTCGGCCGCGCGCTGGCCAACAACATGGTCCGCGCCGACTGGAATCCGGTGGGTGATCTGAATATTACGGCGGTCCTGGTGCCGGTGTTTCGGCCGGCGCAGCTTCCCCGGACGGCACCCCTTGCGCTACTCGATCCCCTGCGGCCAGCACCGGTGCTGAACCAGGGAATTCGCGCCGCGCTCGATAACGAACGGACGCTGTATGTCCCGCGTGTCGATCCCAATACCGGGGCGGTGATTCCGTCTGGACGTACGCTGACTATCGAAGCTGCTCCGCTGGCCCCCGAGCTGAACTTTTCCAACATGCAAGCTGGCGGACGAGTGGCCTGGAAGCTGTGGGATCAAGACATGGGAGTGTCGTATTACCACGGCCGCTTCGGTATTCCGGTGCCGGCGTGGTCGCTGGCCACGGGCAGCATCGATACCAACCTGATCAAGACGCAGCTGGTCTACCCGCGGGAAGACGTCATCGGACTTGAGCTCGCCGGCTCGATCGAAAAGCTCGGCGGACTTGGTTACTGGATGGAAGCCGCGCTGTACCTGCCGGGCAAGGTCGATCTGGCGGTCTATGACCAAGTCACCTCGCCGCCCACCGTCAAGCCCATGGAGTATGTCTACGATGACGTCATCGGTCGCTACGTCCGCTACATCCGGCCAGCCGGGACCACCGTCGAGCGGCCGGTCGTCATCGACAACACCCCGTTTGTCAAAGCCACGGTCGGCGCCGACTACACGATTGGCGGACGGGTGTACCTAAACGTCCAGTACGTGCATGGCTTCATCGATGAATTCGGAGCCGGCCGGATCGCGCGTCCGCGCAAGGACGCGAACAACATCAAAGAGGAACCTCGCGTCGAGTCGCGCATTGGCGATTACATCGTGGCGGGCGTCGATGTAAAGACGCTGAGTGAGAGACTCCTTTTTCGTCTGTTCGGCGTCATCAAGGTGCCATCGATCGATCTGGCGAGCGGGCTTTGGGATGACTATGAGCCGACCGGTGTGCTGTTCCCGCAGATCGTCTGGACGGTCTATGACGCGACGGAGCTTATGCTCGGCGGTTTCGTCATGCTGGGCAACCGCTCGACGAAATTCGGTGATCCGGCGGCCGGCGGCACCGAGCTATTCCTCAAAGGCAAAGTCAGCTTCTAGCCAATCCGCCACCCGCCCACGCGCACCCGGTCGCCGGACCTGAGAGGACCCGACGACACGACTTCAGAACGTTTGCCCCGCCTCCTTCCGGTCACATTCCTGCCTGCTGCTTCCTAAGTGTTCGATTCCATAGTCGATTCCCTGTCGGGCAATTCTTGCCTGAAGTTGATGCTACGATCCTGCAGCTAGTCGGCAGACCCAACCTTGAACCGGGGAACCGGCTAGTCATAGTGCGGGGAGCATAGTCTATGGCGAGTGGAGAAGTATTAGCGGCTCGGCAGGCAGCCATTCATTGGGCAGTCTGGCGATGGGCGAAGGAGACTCCTTTTTCGATCGCCATCACCGATCGCGGAAGACACATCAGCTACCGCGAGCTGGCTGCGCGGGCCGATTCCCTGGCTCGCCGGCTGCGGGGCCTAGGAATCACGAAGGAGTCTCTGGTCGGCATCTCGGCCGAGCGCTCGGCAGCATTTGTGATCGCGGTCCTGGCGGTGATGCGAGCCGGGGGTGCTTACCTGCCGATCGACCCCGCCTACCCAGCTGAGCGACGGAGTTTTCTCCTGCAGGATAGCGGCTGCCAGCTGGTCCTGACCGACGCCCGACTGCAGTCGCTGTATGCCGAAACCTCCGCGGCAACGGTCCTTTTGGATTCCTTTGTTGAAGGTCCCCTTTTTTCGGCCGGGAATCAGGGGGCGCCGGCGGCAGGAACCCCGGAAGCGGGGGAAACGGCGGCCCCCCTGCCCCCGCCCGGTCTCGCTGATGACTCGCTGGCCTACGTCATCTACACCTCGGGCTCGACGGGCAGACCCAAAGGAGTGTGCGTTACCCACGATAACCTGCTGCGGCTTTTTCGCGAGACCGAGTCCTGGTTCGGATTTAGCGGTAGCGATGTCCTTACGCTGTTTCATTCCTTTTCCTTCGACTTCTCGGTCTGGGAGATGTGGGCAGCGCTGCTCTACGGCGGTCGGCTGGTCATGGTGCCGTATGAGCTAACCCGCGATCCGCTGGGCTTCTATCAGCTGGTGCGAGCTGAGGGGGTCACCGTCCTTAATCAAACCCCGGCGGAGTTCCGCCTGTTCATGCGCGCTGATGCCCTAGCCAGCGAGAGATCGGAACCGGCCAAGCTGGCCCTGCGCTACGTGATGCTGGGCGGAGAAGCCCTGGATCTGCGCACCCTGCGGCCGTGGTTTTCGCGCCACGGGGGGGAGACGCCGCGGCTCTTTAACCTGTACGGCATCACCGAGACCACGGTCATCATCACCTATCGACCGCTGCGCCCTGCCGATGTCGATGAGACGCGCAGCCTGATTGGGGTGCCGATTCCCGACCTCGACCTGCAGGTGCTGGATGCAGGGCAGCAGCCGGTCCCCGAGGGGACAGAAGGCGAATTGTGGGTCGGCGGAGCGGGCGTGGCCCGCGGCTATCTGAACCGCCCGCAGCTCACGGCCGAGCGCTTCGTTCTAGCCGAACGCCTGGAGGCCCAAAAGCCCCGCGACGGAGCAGCCGACGAGGACCGCCGCCTGTATCGCACCGGCGACCTTGTGCGGCGTCACCCCGACGGAGAGCTGGAGTATCTGGGGCGCATTGATCAGCAGGTCAAGATCGATGGCCATCGCATCGAACTGGGCGAGATCGAAGCTGCGCTGCGCGGCCTGCCCGAGGTCAGCGATGCCGCTGTGGTGGTGCGCCGCGACGATAGCCGAGCCAGCTTAGCGGCCTATATCGTCCCCCGCACCAACGCCGGGCTGAATCTAGCGGAGCTCAAAGAGCGACTGCGGGCGCAGCTTCCGGACTATCTGTGCCCAGCCAGCCTGCAGGCGGTGCCGCGGATTCCGCTGACACAAAATGGGAAGCTCGATCGCGAGGCACTGCCGCCGCCGGTCGCCGCCGAAAGGAGCGCGATTGCGACGACCTGGAGCGCCCGGCAGCAGACTGTGGCGAGGCTCTTCGGTGCTGCGCTGGGCCGGACGATCGAGACGCTGGAGACCGACTTTTTCGAGGGAGGGGGGAGCTCGCTGCAGGCGATGCAGCTGGCGCTGCAGCTGGCTGAGCAGCATGGGGTCACCCTGCCGCCGGGGGCGATCTTTGCGCACTCGACGGTACGGGGACTCGCGGCGCTGCTCGATGGGTTGCAGGCGGCGACCCCGCCGCAGACGCTGCCCCTGCCCCTGCCTACAGTCGACGAATCGGCCTGGCAGCCGCTGTCGCCGATTCAAGAGCAGATGTGGTTTGTGCAGAGCCTGTCGCCCGAGAGCCCGGCCTTCCACTGCCCAGCCGCGACGCGGCTGCGCGGTGAGCTGGATGTCGAGCGCCTACGGCAGGCGCTGTTGCGGGCCCAGGAGCGACATCCGCTGCTGCGGGCCCGTTTCGCGATCCACAACGATCGACCGATGCAGCGCACAGCGGATACGCCCACCTTCGACCTGCAGCGGCTCGACGCAGACCAGGCCCCCGAGGCCCTTGCCGAGCAGCTGCGTCAGCTGTCGCGCCGTCCCTTCGATCTCAGCCAAGGGGCAGGCGCGGCCTGGCTGCTTAGGAGGACCGCGGATGAGCACATCTTCCTGCTGGTGCTGCACCATTTGATCACCGATGGCTGGTCGCTTGCGGGGCTGCTCGGTGAGCTAGCAGCGGACTACAACCAGACTCCGATCGCGGCGCCGCGTCATTCCTATTTCCAGCATGCAGCGGCCCGCCGACAGAGTCTGGATTCACCGCGAATGCAGGAAAGTGAGTCCTATTTCCTCGCCCACCTGGCCGATGCACCGCCGCACAGCGAGCTTCCCCCCGAGTATCCCCGACCGCGTTCGCCGTCGCTGCGTGGCGCCCTGCGGGCCTTTCACCTGCCGCAGAGCGCCCGCGAGGGAATGCGGCCGCTCATGACATCGGAGGGCGCGACGGTCAGCACCGTCCTCTTTTCTGCGCTGTTTGCCCTGCTGCAGCGCTATAGCGGTGGGCGCGATCTGGTGATCGGCATGCCCTATGCGTGTCGCGATGCCGCGGGTAGCGAATCATTGCAGGGACCGCTGCTGAATCTTTTGCCCATCCGCGTTCGACTGGCCGACCCGACGAGCGAGGCGAGCTTCCGTCAGCTTTTGCGGGGTGTCCGCCGGGCGACGCACGCCGCGTTTGCACATAGCGAGCTGCCGTTTTCTCGGCTGCGCGAGCGGCTGCAGGGCGAGCACGATCCCAGCCGACATCCGCTGTTTCAGCTGGCATTTGCGCCACAGCCCGGGACGCGCGCGGCCCTGCGCCTAAGCGGCCTTCAGACCTCGCCGGTCTTTATCGATCCGGGCAAGTCGCCCTACGACTTGACGCTTTACGCCTGGCCCGAACCGACGGCTACCTCGACGGCAGACAGCTCGCTGTACTGCGAGCTGGAGTACGCCACGGATCTTTATTCGCCAGCCCTGATCGATCAGCTGATCGATCACTTAGGGCAGCTGCTGGTGGCAGGCTGTCGCCACCCCGACTCACCGCTGGCTGAGCTCGACATGCTGTCTGAGAGTGAGCGCCGCCGACTCCTCGACGTGTGGTCGGGACGCGCCAAGAGTCTCGCGATGCCGACGGCCCCCCCGCCGCTGCCGCTTACCCTGTTTGCCGGGCAGGTCGCGGCGCAGCCAGATGCCGAGGCGCTGCGCTGCGGCTCGCAGGGGGTCTCGTATGCCGAGCTCGATCGCTGGTCGGGACGAATCGCTGCCGCGCTTATCAGCCTGGGGATCGGTCGCGAGAGCCGGGTCGCGCTAGCCTGCCCTCGCTGTCCGGCCGCCATCGCCGGCATCTTGGGCGTATGGAAGGCAGGCGCCGCCTACGTGCCGCTGGACCCCAGCTATCCGGAAGCGCGACTGGAATTCATGCTGCGCGACAGCGGTGCGGTGCTGATCCTGACCGTGCCCGAGACGGCCGATCTGCTGAGTCACGCCGGGCGGCAGCTGGACCTTTCAGCCCTGGCGGAGACCGCTGCCGCAGCGCCCGCGGGGAACGCGCCGCAGGCGCCCAGTGATGCCGCCAGCGAGGCGCTGGCCTACATCATTTACACCTCGGGCTCGACGGGGCAGCCGAAGGGCGTGCTGATTGAACAGCGCTCGCTGGCCGCCCTGGCCCAGGCCATTCCCGAAGCCTTCCCCCTGCCCAGCGGGCAGCGTCTGCTGCAGTTCGCGTCGTTGTCGTTTGACTGGTCGGTCGCCGAGCTGCTGATCGCACTTTTGCAGGGCGGCACGCTGGTGATTCCGTCGCAGCGGACCCCGCTTGTGGGAACCGATCTTTTTGAATTTCTCGCAAAGGAGCGCATCCATCAGGTGCTCTTGCCGCCCTCGGTGCTGTCGCAGCTTCCCGACAAGCCGCTGCCCGATCTTCGGCTGCTGCTCGTCGGGGGAGAGGCCTGCCCGGCGCAGCTCGTCGAACGCTTCGCCCAGGATCGCGGCTTCCGCAATGCCTACGGCCCGACCGAGACGACGATCGCAGCGACGGTGGGCGAGTGTCGACCTGCAGCCCCGGGCGAGACGCCGACGACGCCAGCGATCGGACGGCCGCTGGCTGGCTGGCAGGTCTATGTCCTCGATGCCACAGGTCGGCTGGTCCCGCCGCTCGTCCCTGGCGAGCTGTACATCGGCGGCCCCGGCCTCTCGCGGGGCTACCAAGACCGCCCAGAGCTTTCGCGCGAGCGCTTCCCAGAGCACGTGCCGGATGTCGCGCAGCGGCTTTATCGCACGGGCGACCTGGCGCGCTGGCGAGCCGATGGCCAGCTGGAATTCCTGGGACGACGAGACGAGCAGCGCAAGGTCCGTGGCTTCCGCATCGAGCTCGGTGAGATCGAGAGCGCCCTCGCGAGTCAGCCGGGCGTAAAGACTGCCGTGGTACGGGTCGATGGCGAGGGAGCGGCGGCCCGCCTGCTGGCCTACGTAGTGCGGGGTGGGTCAGGGGTCGAGGCCCCCTCACTGGCAGACAGCGAGTTCCTGGGGGAGCTGCGGCGCAGCCTGCGGGCTCTGCTACCACCGCAGATGATCCCGTCCGAGTTCATCCTGCTGCCCAGCCTGCCGCTTACGCCCAACGGCAAGCTGGATGTGCGCGCCCTGCCCCGTCACGCCGAAGCGACGAGCGGCGACGTCAGCACACAGGGCGAGTCAGAGGCGCTGGTCGCCGAGATCTGGCTCGCGGTGCTCGGGCGGGCTGTCCCCCGCACGGCCAACTTTTTTGATGTCGGGGGCAGCTCGTTGCGGCTCATCGAAGTGCAGGTTCGACTTGAAGCCAAGCTGGGGGTGCGCATCCCACTCGCCGATCTGTTTGCGAACCCGACGATCGAGGCGATGGGCACGCTGATCAGCCGCGGGCGACCCAGCGCACAAGACACGCAGCGAGGTGCGGCCGAGCGAGCCGCGCGGGCCCAAGCGCAGAAACCCAGCGGAAGGCGCGGTCGATGAGCGAGACGCAAGAGAGTATCGCCATCATTGGCATGGCCGGTCGCTTTCCCAAGGCCCCGGACATCGCCAGCTACTGGCGCAACCTGCGCGATGGCGTGGACAGCATCACCCAGTTCAGCGCCGAGGAACTGGTGCAGGCGGGCGTGCCTTCGAGCGTGGTGAAGAACCCCTCGTACGTGCGAGCGCGCGGCCTGATCGCTGACGAGGATGGCTTTGACGCGACGCTGTTTGGCATGGGTGCACACGAGGCCGAGCGCACCGATCCGCAGCATCGCATCTGGCTGGAGTGCGCGCTTTCCGCGCTGGAAGACGCAGGCTGCAATCCCCAGACGTATAAGGGTCTGATCGGCGTGTTCGCGGGGGTGGGCAGCCCGGACTACCTCCTGCGCTGGCCAAGCGCCGGGGGCGATCCGCTGACCTCGTATCAGCTGATCATCGGTAACGACAAAGACTTCGTCGCCACCCGCACGGCGTACAAGCTGGGGCTGCATGGGCCTTGCATGGCGGTGCAGACCGCGTGCTCTAGCTCGCTGGTGGCGGTGGCCCTGGCGTGTCAGCAGCTGCTCTCGTTCCAGTGCGACATGGCGCTGGCCGGGGGGGCCTCGCTGAGCGTACCGACCCGCGTCGGCTACTGGTATCGCGATGGCATGATCCTGTCCCCCGATGGCAAGTGCCGAGCCTTCGACGCCCGCGCCCAGGGTACGGTGCCGGCCGATGGCGTGGGAGCAGTGGTGCTCAAGCGCTTGTCAGAAGCGATCGAAGATGGCGATGACATCTATGCCGTCATCCGTGGCGTCGCCTTGAACAACGATGGCGAAGCGAAGGTCGGCTTCACCGCGCCCTCGGTAAGTGGTCAGGTCGATGTCATCACCCAGGCCTTGGCCTATGCCGGTCTGACGCCGCGAGACATCACGCTGATCGAAGCCCACGGCACCGGCACGGCGCTGGGCGATCCCATCGAATTCGCGGCGCTGGATCAGGTCTTCCGGGCCGGTGGGGCCCCACGCGCGCACTGCGCCCTGGGATCGGCCAAGACCTACGTCGGCCACATGAACTGCGCCGCCGGAATCGCCGGGTTGATCAAGGCGGTGCTGTCGATCAAGCATCGCGCCCTGCCTGCGATGCTTCACTTCGAGAAGCCCAATCCCGAGATCGCGCTTTCGGACAGTCCGTTTTATGTAAACACCCAGCTAAAGAGCTGGACCGCGACGGGGCCACTTGCGGCCGGCGTCAGCTCGTTTGGCATCGGCGGCACCAACGCACATGTGATCGTGGCTGAGGCCCCAGCGCGATCTGCCGTCAGTCCCCCCGCACAACCCGTGGTGCTGCCGATCTCGGCGGCCTCGGGACCTGCGGTGCGGCGGATCTGCAGTGACCTGGCCAGCTTCCTTGAACAGACCAGCGCACCCCTTCCGCAGGTGGCCCACACGCTGCAAGTCGGACGGGTCGAGCGTCGCTACCGCCACGCCATCATCGCCAGCGATCCCGCGGAGGCAACTCGCAAGCTGCGCGACCAGATCAGCATGCAGGCCAAGCCAGAGCGGCCCCCCAAGGTGGGCTTGCTGTTTCCCGGCCAAGGCGCGCAGCTCGCCGGCATGGCGACGACCCTCCTGCGAGATGTGCCGTTCTTCGCCGATGAGCTGGGCCAGGCCGATCGCATCTTGCGCAGCGAGGTCGGTCTGCCGCTCTTGCAGACGCTGACGGAGCGGCGACCGCTCGATCAGACCGCCATCCTGCAGCCGGTGATGTTCGCCGTGGAGTACGCGGTGGCCAAGCTGCTGATGCACGTCGGTCTGAGCCCGGCGGGCCTGCTGGGTCATAGCTTGGGCGAATATGTGGCCGCCTGCTTGGCCGAGGTCTTCAGCCTGCCGAGCGCGCTTCTGCTGGTTGCCGAGCGCGGACGCCTGATGGGCGATACACCGCCGGGAGCGATGCTGTCCGTCCCGCTGGGCGAGGCCGAGACGCAAGAACTGCTACTGCCGGGCCTGGATCTGGCGGTGATCAACAGCAGCAGTCAGTGCGTGGTCAGCGGCGAGCTGCACGCCATCGAAGCCCTGACCGAACGACTGGTCGAGCGCGGGATCGAAGGTCGCCGGCTGCGGACTTCGAACGCGTTCCACTCGCGCTTGATGGAGCCGATCCTGCATCGCTTCCTGCGCGCGGTCCGTCGCGTGCAGCTCCGCCCCGGCAAGCTGCCATTCCTGTCGTGCCTGACGGGCGACTATCTCGATCCTGGACAGGCCACCGATCCTGACTACTGGGTAAAACAGCTGCGCAGTCCGGTGCGCTTCGATCAGGCGCTGAGCAAGCTCATGGCCCAGGCCTCGTTCCTGATTGAAGCCGGGCCGGGCGAGACGCTGTTGGCCCTTTCCCGACGACACAGCGATCGCCCAGCCGACCTTGTCGCGCTGCCCACGCTGGGACGGGCTTCCGAGACGAGCAGCGAGACCGAGCGGACGCTGGCCGTCCTGGGAGCCGCGTTCTGCGCCGGCCTGCCTGTCGACTGGTCCAAGCTGCAGCCGGGCCCGCCCCCCCAGCGCCTGCACCTGCCGACCTATCCGTTTGAGCGCAAGAAGTTCTGGGGCGTGCGCGGCCTGACGGCTCTGTATCCCCGCGATGCCAGCGGCACCTATTCGCGCATGACGCGGCAGCAGCCGCTGCGCGGAACGATCTCGGGCACGCTGTCTGGCCGACGAACTCACCTGACGATGCATGGTCAGGCGATCCTCGATCCGAAGAATGCACTGCCGGCGGCTGTCGAGCCCGCGGTGGCGCGCGTGCAGGGACCGCCGGGCTGGCTGTACGCACTGGTCTGGCGCCCCGCCCCGTTGCCCGTCGCCCCGACGCCACTTTCCAGCCGACGGTGGCTCCTGTTTGCCGACGCTTCTCCGCTTTGCCACGAGCTCGCGAGCCGCCTGGGCGAAGGCACCGTGGTGGTGCAGACCGGGGGCACTTTTGGGAAGCTTGGGCCTCGTCACTACCAGCTTCGCCCCGACAGCCTGCCCGACCTAACGCAGCTCTGGCAGGAGCTAGGCAGCGAGCGCCCGGAGGGCATCGTTCACGCCTTCGCGCTGTCGGCACCCAGCAGTCCCGAGAACGCCGAGGTCGGACTGGCGGCGGGGTACTTCTCGGTCGTCGCGCTGGTGCAGAGCCTGAGCACAGCTGGCCTTCTGACGCTGCCGATGACCGTGATTACCGTCGGAGCGGTCGCCGCGCGCGGCAAGCCCAGCCATCCCCTGTCGGCCATGCTGTGCGGGCTGGGCAAGGTGCTGCCCGTCGAGTATCCCGAGCTGCCGTTCCGCCAGATCGATCTGGCCTTGCACGAGCTTGCGACCCCCGATGTGCTTGCACTGCTGACTAGCGAGCTTGCGCTGCCCAGTAGCTTGCCGCTGGTCGCCTTCCGCGCTGGTGAGCGCCTGCACCCCGTCTACGAAGCGCTGGGCGAGATCGAGCCGCAGCCCCTGCCACTCTTACAAATGGGTGGCGTCTATCTGATTACCGGTGGCCTCGGCGGCATCGGCCTGACCTTGGCTGAACACCTGGCGGTGAACTACAACGCGCGCCTGATCCTGGCGGGTCGCAGCGGCCCACCACCAGAGAGCGACTGGCCGCACATCCTGGCACAGTCTAAGAGCGATGAGCAGCGACTGCGGCTTGAGAAGTATCTGCGAATCCGCAGCAGTGCGAGCGGCCTGTTGGTGCAGCAAGCCGACATCGGCGACCCGCAGCAGGCACGCGAGCTTATCGAGCTAGCACTCGCTCGCTACGGCACGCTTGACGGCGTCATCCACACCGCGGGCGTGGCGGCGGGAGGCCTCTTGCACGGCCGAAGCCCTGAGAGCTCGGCTCAGATCCTGCGCGCAAAAGTGCAGGGCACGCTGGCGCTAGAGCGGGCGCTGCGCAACGTCCCGATCGACTTCTTCCTGCTGTGTTCATCCCTGACGGCGATTCTGGGCGGCCTAGGCCAGGCCGATTATGCGGCGGCCAACTGCTTCCTGGATGCCTATGCCGAGTCACGACACGGCGAAGAAGGTCGCTTCGTCATCTCGGTGAACTGGGACGGCTGGCGCGAGCTGGGAGCCGCCGCACGACATGCAACGGAAAGGAAGGAAGCGCACCGCACGGCACGCTTCGCTCACCCGCTGGTCCAGGCGTGGGAGTCTACGCCGCGCGGTGGGGCGTACTGTACGCGCCTCTCGGCCGACTCGTGGCTGTTCCAAGCGCCCCCCGGTAGCGGGGGAGATCCGACGGTGCGCTCACTCCCGGCTGCTGCTTTCCTGGAGCTGTCCTGCGCGCTGGCGCTCACCCGCGGGCTGAGCCTGCCGCTCGTCATCCGTGAGCTCCAGATCCTGCAGCCCTGCACGCTGGCCGCTTTCGAGGAAGTGACGCTCTACACCTTCGTGCAAGAAGATCGCGGCGAGCTGAGTCTGCTGTTCGAGAGTCAGGCTCGGACGGGCACCTGGCGGCAGCATGCGCTGGCCCAGCTCAGCACAGCCAGCGATGCCGACCAAGCGGGCGCCCGCCCCCCCCCGGCCTCGCCGCCCGCCGCCGAGCTGCACGTCCAATTCCCCGTCGAGCCTGAGCTCAACCCGAGCGGATACATCCTGCATCCGCGGGCTGTGCAGCAGGCGATCAGCGAGCTTATCGGTGCGGCGCCCGACGGGTCCACCGTGGCCTCCTTCGCGGCGGTCTTTGTGCAGTCGCGCTTGGGTTGTGGCGGGCGAGTGCAGGGCCGCATCGAAGTCGAGCCCGAGGCGCTTCACGCCCAGCTGCGCTTCCTAGGCACAGAAGGAGAGCTCCTCTTGCACATCGGCGAGATCCAGCTTTTGCGCCCATCCCCGCAGAGCGCGTCGCGGCCCGATTCCGACTCCATGGCAAGCCACGGCAAGGAGAGGGGGTAGTCGTGTATAGCGACGTGATCACCATTGCTTCACCCGGCCAGCTTGAATCGGTCATCCAGCGCCGGATCGCGCTGCCTACGATGAAGCCAGATGAGGTCACCATCGAAGTCGATGCCGTGGCTCTCAGCTACAAAGACCTGCTGGTCGCCCTGGGCCTGGTACCCCCTCCGACGGGAGGCATGCCCAGCCTAGGCTTTGAGTGCGTCGGTCGCATCCAGAGCGCCGGTGCCCAGGTCACTGGACTTGCCGTTGGCCAAGAGGTCATCGCGCTGGGCGCTGGCTGCCTGGCCACCACCATCTGCTTGCCGGCCGAGACCGTCCGCCCCAAGCCACGCAACATCGACAAGCTCGATGCCGTGACGCTGCCCGTGGCGTTTGTCACTGCGACCTATGCTCTCGAAGAGCTGGCGCGCCTGCGACCTGGCGAGCGCGTACTGATTCACTGCGCGGCTGGCGGAGTGGGACTCGCGGCTGTTCAGATCGCGCAGCAGAGCGGAGCCCAGATCTTTGCCACCGCCGGCAGCGAAGAGAAACGCGAATTCCTGCGCCGCCAGGGCGTCGAGCACGTCATGGACTCGCGCACGCCGGCCTTTGCCGATGAAGTGCTCAGCCTGACCCGCGGCGAGGGTGTGGATGTCATCCTCAACTCGCTCTCGGGCGTGCTCCTGGAACGCAGCCTGGCGGTCCTTGCGCCGCACGGCCGCTTCGTTGAGCTGGGGGTCCGCGACGCACTCGAAGGACGCGCGATTGCTTTGTCGCTGTTTGCGCGCGGGGCATCGTTCTGTGCCGTCGGCTATCTCAGCTCGCTGCCGCGCCTCGGGCTGCGCTTTGCCGACATCATCGCCCGCGCCGAGATCGGCGAGTTTCGCCCGCTGCCCAAGCGCCTGTTCCCGCTGAGCGAGGTGGCCTCCGCGCTGTCGTATCTCTCGCGTTCGCGACACATCGGCAAGGTGGTCATCGTGCTGCGCGGCGAAGTAACAAGCCTTGCCGCTGCTGAACCCGACGATCCCACCAAGGACTACCTGCTGCCGGCCGAGGGGGTCGAGCTGTTCGAGCTTGTCCTCGCAGCCCGCCGACCGCACATCCTGGTGTCGAAGCTTCCGCTGGAGGCCCGACTGGGACGACGCGAAGGCAGCGACCTGGCCTCCCCCACTCCCCCCGAAAAAGCTCGGCCTACTGCCAAAGCACAGGACGGACGGGATGAAAAAGGAGCCGCCACGACGCCCCTCCCCGCGGGGAGGGGAACCGAGGGACAGCGGTCCGCAGGCTCAGGTCGCGAGCCCAGCCGACGTCGCCATCCGCGCCCAGCGCTCGCGGTCCCGTTCACAGCCGCGCGCAACGAGTTTGAGCGCACCCTCGCCGAGCAGTGGGCCAAATACCTCGGCTTAGAAGTGGTCGGTGTGCACGACAACTTCTTTGAGCTGGGCGGTGACTCACTGCTCGCGGTGCAGCTGGCCCAGGCCCTGCGCAGCCAGCTGGGCGGCCCGCTGCCTGCCCACGTCCTTCTAGAAAACCCCAGCGTCGCCGAGCTGGCGCGCAGCCTTGGCCGAGCTCCGACCGTCGAGAACGCGGCCCGCCGACTGGTTCGCCTGGCCACCGGCCCCGCCAACACGCGCCCGCTGTTTCTGATGCATCCGGTGGGGGGGCACGTCTATTTCTATCAAGCGCTGGCAGCCGGTCTCGGCTCCGTGGTGCCGGTGTACGGCATCACCGCCCAAGGGGTCGATGGTGAAGCGCCGCCGCTCACCAGCGTCGAAGAGATGGCTCAAAGCTATCTCGCAGCGATCCGCAGCGTGCAGCCGCAAGGCCCCTACCGCGTGGGCGGATCGTCGTTTGGCGGTGTCCTGGCCTTCGAGCTGGCTCGCCTGCTGCTGGAGGCAGGAGAGCGTCCCGAGCTGGTGGTGCTGATCGACACGCCCGGACCGGGCGCAATGCCGGCCGGCTTCCGCGGCGATGCCGAGATCCTGTCGTATCTGCTGTCGCACGGCGAGAGCAGCGACACGCACCTGCAGAATCTGTCGCGCATGAACGACGACGAAATGCTGCACTACTTCCTGCAGCAGAACGGCGCTAAAGAGCGCCTGCCGCCCGACGCCAGTATCGAGAGCATTCGCCACTTTTTGCACCTGTTTCGCGCCAACTTCGAGGCGCTGCTGGCCTATCGTCCGCGCCCGCTGCCGATCGATGGCCTGCTGTTCGAAGCCAGCGAGGCCGATGGCGTAAATCCCGTCGGCCTAGAGCACATCTGGCAGCCGTTCTTTCGCCGACTAGAGACCATCGTCACGCCCGGCAACCACATCACCATGAACCTGCCACCCCACGTGGCGAGCATCCTTGCGCGGCTGCACGCCGCCCTCCACGCTCTCTAACTTGAACTAGGAGACATCGATGCGAGACCGTCTGACTTTGGTACGAGAGATCTTTGACGCCTTCATCTCTTCCGGCAGCGGCGATCTGCTGTTCGCCGCCGTCACCGACGATGTCACCTGCCAGCTAACGATTGCCGAGGGAACGCCGCTGTCCGGCGTGTTCCATGGCAAGGCCGGGCTGCAGGAATACTTCTCCCGCCAAGGCGACGTCGCAGAGCTTGAGTCCGTCGAGGTTCTAAGCTACCTGCAGGGCGAAGGTCAGATCGCCGTCGTGGGTCGCGAGAGCATGCGCGTCAAGCGCAGCGGCCAGGCGGCCCGCAACCTCGACTGGGTCACCCTGCTCACCTTCCGTGGAGACCAGATCTGCAGCATCCTCACGCTCGAAGACACCAGCGCGATTGCCGCCGCCTATCGTTCCTGAGCCTCCAGCGAATCCAGCGCTCGCAAGAGCGCATCTGCACTGGGGATTCGCTCGGCTGGCGTCTTGGCCAGTGTGCGCAATAGCAGCTGCTGCAGGCCTGGCGGCACGTCGACGATGAACTCCGACAGTTCAGGCGGCGGCTGCTGCTTGATCTGCTCGAACAGCGCCTGCACTCCGCTAGCTACAAACGGCGGCCGCCCGGTCAAGCACTCGAACAGCACACAGCCCGCCGCGTAGATGTCCGTCTCGGGCCCCAGCCGTGGAGCGCGCAGCGTCTGCTCCGGCGCCATGTACTCGGGAGTGCCGACGATCATCCCCGTCCGCGTGATGCGAAACCCCCCCGGCCCCGCCGCGATCCCAAAGTCGATCAGCAGCACCGCATCCGGCGATCCCCCCCGCAAAAACACATTCGTCGGTTTCAGGTCGCGATGCAGGATGCCGCGGGCGTGCGTGACGCGGAGGGCTTCGGCTAGGCCGCGGAGGATGCGGAGGGAGGTGGATACGGGTAGGCGCCCGTGCTGTTCGAGGTGGGTCTTGAGATCGTGGCCTTCCAGCCACTCAAGCACCAGGTACGGCTCGCTATCCAGTGAGCCGATGGCGATGTAGCTGACGATGCGCGGATGGCGTAGCTCCGAGAGCAGGCGGCCTTCGCGGAAGAAGCGAACGCGATCTTGCGGACTCAGGTGATGCAGGACCTTGATGGCGACCCACTTCAACGTCCGACGATCGCGGGCGCGGAAGATGCTTCCCATCCCACCGTCGGCCACATGGCGCTCAACTTCGAAACGCCCATCCAAGACCATGCCCACCTGAAGATGACCTGCTGTATTCATGTCCCTTCGCTACCCAGCCGGCGCTATCGCCCGGCAGCCCTGCCTGCGCGCTCGCCGCAGTGGTCTGCGATCCGCGCCGAACCCCTCGCTCACCATGATATAAGAGTTTGTTCTCGTCGTGCGGGCTGAAGGCACAGTCGCGGAGTATCTGGCCGATGTCGATCTTGCGTCCCGGTAGCGTCTTTGCGAATCGCTTTGCCATCGATCGCATCGCGGGATCTGGGGGCATGGGCACGGTGTACCGGGCCGTTGATCAAGCGACTGAGCGCACGGTTGCGCTAAAGCTCTTGCACACCCGAGGTAGTAGCAAGGCGGACACGGATCGCTTCTTGCGCGAAGCTGAAATTCTTGCTGCGCTTGACCACCCGGCCATCGTGGCTCACGTTGCGCACGGCCAGACGGCAGAGGGCGACTGCTACCTGGCGATGGAGTGGCTGAGCGGCGAAGACCTGGCCCAGCGACTAGAACGCGGTGCGATGTCTCTTTCGGACACCATCACGCTGATTCGCCGCGTCGCCGAGACCCTCACCGTGATCCACGAGCGCGG
Source organism: uncultured Myxococcales bacterium (assembly GCA_937952145.1). GTDB lineage: Bacteria > Myxococcota_A > Polyangia > Palsa-1104 > JAEUJZ01 > JAEUJZ01. The sequence goes on along the minus strand of CALFYE010000302.1, from coordinate 49,791 downwards.
GATCATCCATCGTGACCTCAAGCCCCGGAACCTGTTCTTGCCGGGGGGCGATCCGGCGGCGGTCAAGATCCTCGACTTCGGCATCGCCCGCCGGACGCTGACGCTGCACTCGATGACCGCGACCGGCCGGATGATTGGCACACCGGCCTATATGGCGCCGGAGCAGGTGGCGGGCAAAAAGGTGATCAGCCCCGCCACCGATCTCTACTCGCTGGGCTGCATCTTTTATGAGTGCCTGGCTGGTACGCCCCCTTTCGACGGCGAACAGATCTACGCGCTGCTGGTCTGCATTCTGTTTGAAGAAGTGCGACCGGTCACGACGCGGCGTCCCGACGTACCGCTCGGTGTCAGCGAGCTGATCCAGCGCCTGCTGCTCAAGGATCCCGCGCATCGCATCCAGACCGCTTCGCAGCTCCTCATCGAGCTTGGCAAGCTACGGCTCAGCGTGCGCGAGCCAGTGCCCGACTTGACGAAGCTGCAGGAGCCAACGTCGAGCTTCCCGGGAAATGAGCAGTCGCTGTTCAGCCTGGTAATCGCGACGCCTACCGAAGGACCGCTGCTCCTACCCCCCGGCGGCCCAGTCAGCTCGGAGCAGCTATCGTCCGAGCGCCGCCACGCTCTCTTGGTGATGCTGCACTCGTTCGGAGTTCAGGCCGAGGTGCTGATGAATGGCAGCTTGATCGTCAGTGTACCGCCGACGCCCAGCGCCAACGATCAAGCGGTGCAGGCCGCGCGCATCGCGCTCCTGATCAAGGATGCCTGGCCCAGCGCCGAGGTCGTGGTCGCCACCGGTCGTGGCATGGCGCATGGCACCACCACCATCGGTGAAGTCGCCGACCGCGCCGCCCGCCTGCTGCACCGCCGTGCCGATTCCTCGCGCCCCAGCGCAACCCGTGCCGCCTCTGGGGTCTGGGTCGATGAGCTCAGCGCTCGTCTGCTGGGTGATCGCTTCATCATGCAGTTTCGCGGGCCGGACGTCCTGCTCCTGGGACAGGCCAAGGAAGAGGACACCGAGCGCCCTCTGCTCGGCAAGCCCACAAGCTGCGTCGGCCGCGATGCCGAGCTGACGATGCTAGAGACCCAGCTTACGAACTGCATCAACGAGTCAGAGCCGATCGGCGTAGTGCTGACCGCTCCCCCCGGGGTCGGCAAGTCGCGCCTACGCCACGAATTCCTGCGGCGTGCCGAGCAGCGTGCGATCGGCATCACGACCCTCAAGGGCCGCGGCGACATGATGAGCGCCGGCGCTCCCTTTGGCATCTTGGCGCACGCGCTGCGCCAGCTCTGCGAAGTCAGCAGCGGCGCCCCCCTGCCCGAGCAAAAGAGCGCCCTGCGAAAGCGCCTACTGCAGCACCTATCCCCCGCACAGAGCGAGCGTGCGCTGGCTTTTCTGGGAGAGCTCTGCGGTATCCCGTTTGACGATGTGGCGGTCAGCGAGATCCACGCCGCGCGACGCGATCCCCAGATCATGCGCGAGAGTATCCAGCGCGCTTTCCTTGACTGGCTGGCAGCCGAGTGCCGCCAGGCGCCTGTGCTGTTCGTCCTCGACGATCTGCAGTGGGCGGACTCGCTCACCGTGACGCTGCTGCATGAGGCCCTGCTGGCCAACCAGGGAGCGCCCCTGTGCATCCTGGCGCTGGCGCGACCCGAGGTCTATCAGCGCTTCGAGGGGCTGTGGCAAGGTCAGAACGTCCAGCACATCGCGCTCAAAGGTCTCAGCCGAAAAGCGAGCGAGCGCCTGATCCATCAGGTGCTGGGCCCGCAGGTCTCACCCGATGTGGTCGCCCGCATCATCGAACAAGCTTCGGGCAACGCGCTGTACTTGGAGGAGCTGATCCGCGTCGCGGCTGAGGGCACGCTGAGCGGGCAGCCACTGACCGTGCTGGCTATGTTGCAGGCTCGTGTCGGCCACTTCGACCCGGGGCCACGCCACACGCTCCTCGCAGCGTCCATCTTCGGTGAGTCGTTCTGGCGCAGTGGCGTAGCCGCCATCCTAGGTATCACCGCAGCGCATGCCGACCTTGATGCCTGGCTGACGACGCTCGTACGGCAAGAGACGATCGAGCCCTGCGCCAAGTCGCGCTTTGCGCACGACAAAGAGTACCGCTTTCGGCACGCTCTCCTGCGGGACGCGGCCTATGGCTTAGTCGCCGATCCCGAACGCCGGCAGGGGCATCACATGGCCGCGCAGTTCTTGGAGTCGCGGGGCGAGACCGATGCCATGGTGCTGGCCGAGCACACCCATCGCGGGGGGGATCTGGAGAGTGCCGCGATGCTCTACGCCCGCGCCGCAGAGCAGTGCTTCGATCGTCAGGATCTGCACGGCGTGCTTCACCGCAGTGAGCTGGGACTCGCTTGTGGGGCGACGCTGCAGACCCTGGGTCAGCTACGCGCTATGCAGTCGGCCGCCCGCATGTGGGGAGAGGAGTGGACCTCGGCGTACGAGACCGGCATCGAGGCGCTCGATCAGCTAGAGCACGGCAGCACGCGCTGGCTGCGCACGCTGTCTTATCTCTTCATCATCGCCGGCAACCTGCAGGACCAAGAGCCGCTGCAGAAGCTGTTTGGCCTCTTCGCCAGCATCGAACCTTCGCGCAGCGATCCGGCTGCCTACATCCAGTGTGCCGGCTTCGTTGGCGTCATCTTTAGCTTCGTCGGTATGCGGCCGATGGCCGAGCCGCTCCTCGCTTCGCTCAAGGATCTGCTCAAGGGAGTCCCCAGCACCGACATCCTGTCGCACAGCACGGTGCTCTGGGCCGAGAGCCAGTTTCACTACTACCTGACGCCCGATGTCTATCGCGCGCTCGTCGCTTCACAGCAGGCCGCCGATCGTCTGCGCAACACCGAAGCGCTGCGCAACCTATGCACCATGCAAGTGGCGCTGGGCCTGGCGCAGGTGCGGATCGGTGACATCGCTGCCGGCGTGCAGACGCTGCGCGACAACCTCCTGCTTGCGCAGCGGCTTAACGAGCCGTTCAACATCACGATGACCGATCTCTATCTCGGCCAGAGCGCCGTGCGGCTGCCCGACCGCCAAGCCGAGGCGGACGAGATCGCGACACGCCGTCTTGGACAGGAACAGAACGGCCGACCGGGCGTGATCGGTGGCCACCTGTACACCCGGGCGATGCACCGCTTGGCGCAAGGGCAGCTTGCCGATGCCGAGACTGCGGCACGCGCAGCCGCGCGCAACCTGGCAAGCCTGCCGATTCATCACACCCAGTCGCTGACCTTGCTCGCCCAGATCCTGCTCCTTCAAGGTCGCATCAGCGAAGCGCGAGCCGTCGGCGACGAAGCCCTGCGCATCATCGACAGCTGCGGCGGGCTAGGGGTAGGCGACATCGCGGCGCGGGTGGTGGCCGCAGATGCCCACCTGCAAGACAACGACAGCGACGGTGCGCGCGGCATCCTGGCCGAAGCGCTGGGCCGCCTGCGGGCTGGCGTGCAAGGAATCGCCGACGCCGGGCTGGCTGAGCGCTACCTGACGTCGCTCGCCGAGCATGTCCGAGCCTACGAACTGGCGCGACAGCTAGGCCTAAGCCCAGAGCGCGGCACGTCGAACTAACTCAGCGGCGCGTCCGGGTCAGCGTCGGCGGCTGAGCCAAAGAGGCGGTCAGCTGTTCTAGGCTCTCTAGGTTGTGCACGGGACGAAACTCATCGACGTGCGGTAGGAGCGCCCGAATGCCGCGCGCACGCGGGGTAAATCCGGCGTAGCTCAATAGTGGGTTCAGCCACACCAAGCGCTGGCAAGAGCGACGCAGGCGAGCCGCCTCGGCCGCCAGATCCGTGCTCGGCTCGGACTCGGACTCGCGCTCTAGCCCATCGGTGATGAGCAGGACGATAGCCCTCTGCCCAAGCACACGACGCGACCAGCGATGGTTGAACTCGCGCAGGCAGGGCCCGAGGCGAGTGCCGCCCCCCCAGTCCACGACCTGCTTGCCGCAGCGCTGCAGCGAAAGATCGATGTCACGTCCGCGCAGCCAGCGCGTCACCACCGTCAAGCGCGTGCCTAAGAGGAAGATCTCCACCCGCTCTCGCGCCGTCATCAGCGTGTGGGCAAAGCGCATCAGCATCTCGGTGTAGCGAGCCATCGAGCCGCTGATATCGCAGAGCACGACGAGCGGTGGGATGCGCCGGCGCGGGTGGCGATAGCACAGCGGCAGATCGACGCCACCTGTGCGCAGGCTGGCGCGTAGGACGCGACGCAGATCGAGCTTTGAGGCAGCGTCCCGGATGCGAGCCGGCTGCATGCGACGAGTGGGCTGGGCCTGCACCGCAAAGCGCAGGCGCAAAAGCAGGCGGCGCGCCTGCGCTAGCTCCTCGGCTGACATCGCGGCGAAGTCGCGCTGGCGCAGCACGTCGATATCCGATGCGGTCAGGCTGGCATCGACCTCAAGGTCGGCCTCGGGCTCGGGCCGGCGGCGGGGCTGCAAGCGGGCCGGCGGGGGCGGCAGCGCCTCAGCCACCCGACGCGAAATATTGGCGGGCACGTTCTCTTCGCCCAGGCGACTCTGCGGCAGGAGCAGCGAGAGCGCGCTGTGAAGCTCCTGGTGCGGGCGGAAGAAGAGCCGGAAGGCCTGCTCGAACAGCTCCAGATCTTCGCGACGGTGAACGAAGATCGCGCGCAGACAGGCGCGCACATCCTCGCGGCAGCCAAGATCCAAGAGCGCTAGCGCCCCCAGCGCATCAAGCACCGCGGCCGGACCGATAGGCAGGCCAGCCGCGCGCAGTACCCGTGCGAAGTGCACCAGGTTGCTACCCAGCGCCCCACCGGCCCCCCCCAGGGAATCGGCCTCGGGCGCCAGATCTGCCAAGTCTGCCGAATCGCTGGCCGGACGCGACGCCATGTCTATGACAATACCCAAGCTCGCCGCTGGCTCTGATAGCTTTTATCTGTTCCCCAAGCGACCGCTGGCGTCGCGCTGGATCCCGCGTGAGCACATCTGATTCCCCTCCCCCGCCGGCTGACCCCAGCCTAGAGTCGCTGCTCTCCGCCGGGGATCTGCAGGCGGCGGCGGAGCACCTGCGTAACCGCGGCGATCTCCCGCGGGCCCGCGAGCTGTTTGCTCGGATCGGCGCCTTCGGTGAAGCGGCCGCGATTGCCCGTCGCCAAGGCGACACGCTGGCCGAGCTTACGTGGGCTCTGCGAGGTCAGGACAGCGCACGCGTCACGGCAATCCTGGACGAGCTGGTGCGAGCGTCGGTGGCGGATCGTTCGGCAGCAGCGACGATCTGCGAGACCGCTGGGGCGCTGCGGCAAGCGGCGGTGCTGCGCCACAGCCTGGGAGAAGACGCGATGGCGTCCCGCCTGCTGTCGCGGGCCGGTGATGACTTGGGCATCGCGCGTCTGGCCGAAGCGCGCGGCGAATGGCGCATCGCGCTGCCGGCCTACCGTCGCTTCCTGGCCAGTCGGCAGGGTGCAAGTCCGTCCCCCGCGCTGCGCGATGAGCTGCTGCAAGCCCATCGCAGCTGTGCCCACCTGCTCTGTCGCTTCGGCGATATCGAAGCGGCCCTGCCCTATCTGCAGGCGGCGCGGCGACTGTTGCTGCCACCCCGCCGCGAAGATGCCGCCGTGCTGCAAGAGGTCGAGGCCGAGCTGATCGAGGCCTTCCTGCTGCTCGACGAACCTGAGCTAGCGCTGCGCCTGTTTGGCCAGCACGCTGCCTGGTGCCAGCACGCGCGCGCCGCCGGCAGTCCGGTTGCCTACGCGCGGGGACGCGCCCAACGACGCGAGCCACCCCGGGCCCCCATGGCCCCGCCTGCCTCGTCTGCTGAGGTGGCGACGGATCGCCACGGACCGCCCCGCGGCCCGGACGATCGCCGCGACGAAGCCTTGTTCCTGCGTCGCTATCGCCTGGGGCCCCTCCTGGGCACGGGCAGCGTCGGACGAGTGCATCTGGCCGACGATCTTTTTTCGGGGCGACAGGTCGCGCTCAAGCTGCTTTCGCTGGCCCCTTCGGGGTCGGCGGCGGGGAGTCAGCTCTACGCGCGCTTCTGCCGGGAAGCCACGCTGCTTTCGCGCCTTCGTCACCCCCGCCTGCTGCGCATCGAGGCGTTCCACGCTGCGGCCGGCGCACTGTCGCTGGAGTACATGGCGGGAGGGGCCGCAAGTCAGCTCGTGCGGCCGCTAGCGCTGTCGTCGCTCCGTCGCTTGCTGCTCGATGTCCTCGACGGACTGTTGGCCATGCACGCCGCCGGCGTACTGCATCGCGACATCAAGCCGCACAATATTTTTCTCGATGAGCTGGGCGGCGCCAAGCTGGGCGACTTCGGCATCGCCACCCTCAAAGAGCTCGGCGTGACGCAGACCGAGGGCCTGCTCGGCACGCTGGCCTATATGGCTCCCGAGCAGATTCGCTCTCGGTCGCTGAGCGTGGCGACCGATGTCTACGGCCTGGCCGTTACCGCCTTTGAGCTGCTGACGGCCAGCCTGCCTTTCCCCGGCCCCGACTTCATCACCCAGCACCTCGATGCCCCGCCCCCCGATGCACGGGGTCACCGGCCGAATGTTCCGGGCGAGTGGGCGACGCTGCTCCTACGGCTGTTGCACAAAGATCCCCGTCAGCGAATGCACAGCGTCGAGCGCCTGCGCAGTGAGGTCGCCGCCCTGCCCGTCGAGCCGGTGGCCCCGTCCACCGTCAGCGCTGCGCCCCCACCTGAGGTTCGTGCAGCCGATCCCATCGTGGCGACAGACGAGCACGATGTCTCGACCGCGCGCCCGCCGCTCGACACCGGGTCCCGACCCGCGCCCGCCGAGCCGCTGATTTGTCGCACCGCGCATAGTGAGGTCTTGGTCACCACCGACGCGCGCCTCGGTCGAGTGGTGGTCATCGAGCGCTTCCTGCCCGGACTCCTGCAGAGCGAAGCGGGGGCTGCCCAGCTTCGGTGGCTGCGACAGATGGCGGCGGCGGCCGGACCGGGCCTGCAGCGCATCTTTCAGATCCGCCTGACCCCCCCGACAGCGGACGCCCCGCCCGGGACACTACCTTCGACCGAGGTCTGTTTCGAGTACGTCGCCGAGGTGAACCTCGTGTCTCCTACCGAGCTAAGTCCCCTGGAGCGCACGGGTCTACGGCGCCTGCTCGGCCGCTTGCACCAGGCCGGTGTCGTGCACGGCTCGGTTGCCCACTCGCTAGTCCGTGAACCGACACAGATCTGTCTGCTCTTGCAGGGACGCGGGCCGCTCTCGCACCCCAGTGCGGGCCCGGATTCGCATCCTAGAGCCGATGGATCGACGACGACGACGACGACGACGCTCGCCGAACAAGATCTCGCAGCCGTCGACTAGCGGTGTGTCGCGCCAGCCCGCCGAGGCACCCCGACGAGGCACCCCGACGAACCGGCGCAGAGCCGATCTGTTCTAGTCTGCCGGCTCGGCCGTGATGTGCTCTTCACCCAGCCAGGCTTGTCGCGCGGGCGGCGTGAACGCGAAGCCCAGATAGGGCTGCGCATCCTCGGTGAACAGCAAGATGGCGCGGCGCGCTGCCTGATCCGCCAAGAGCCGCAGGAGGCGAGGCTGCAGCGCTCGCTCGACTCCCGGGAGAACATCGTGCAGCGCCAACCCAAGCGGCGACTGCGAGACGGCGACCAGGAGCTCGACCACCCGCCGCTCGTAGGTGCCGAGATCGCACAGCGGCAACTCCAGCGTGCTCTGTAGCTCTGGGAAGCCAGACTGCTCGAACAGCAGCTGGGCCCGCTGCGTCCGATCGAGCCGCGCCCCCGCCTGCCACGGGGCAGGTCCGTGCATCAGGTGCTCGCGCACGGTCAGCATGGCTAAGCGCGGATTCGGCACCAAGGTCACCAGGCCGTGCTCGCCGTCAAGCGCGCCGCCGCCGAACAGGGCATCGCCGGTGAGCTGCAACGGACCACCTCGCAGCCCACACAGCGCACGCAGCAGCATGCGCCGCTGCACGCCATCGCGCCCAACCAGAAGGTGCAGGCCGCGATCGGGCAGGTCCAGGTTGATCCCTGACAGCACGGGACGACCGCCCGAGGCGATGCCGAAGTTGCGGAGGCGCAAGATCGGCGCCGTACTGCTCCAGATGACACCCGCTGCTCCGCCAGGGGGAACCAGGCCAGGCGTACTCGGCCGCCGCTGCGCTTGGGGCTCGGGGGGCGCGCCGGCTTCCGGTTCGCGCGGTGGGGAGGTGTCTTTGGGGACCTCAACCGGCGGGCTGGGCGAGCCCGCAGCCGGTGCGGACGGTGGGCTGACCAGTGGCGCGCTGACCGCAGCCGCAAGCGGCGATGGACTCGGCGGCTCGGCCAAAACCAGTGCTCGTTTCGGCTCAGCTGGTAGGGCCTGCTCACCTTCGGAGGTCGCTTCACCAAAGGGCTTTAGCTGGCCACCGCGCAGATAGAAGACGCCAGCCAGCGACAGATCGGAAGGGGGAGCAACCTCCGTCGTGTACAGCACGGCTCGCTCGCGCGCTTCGGACTGCAGCACGTCGAGCAGCACCTCGCGATCATCGGGCGACAGGCCCAAAAGCGCGTCGTCCAAGCAGAGCAGCGGCGGGCTGGAAGCCAGCTCACGGGCGATGGCTAGCCGTCGCCACTCTCCCGTCGACAGATGCAGGCGGGGACCGCCCAGCGTCTCGGAAAGCGCAGGAATCAGCGGGGCAAGTCGCACACGGTCAAGGAGCTGAACAGCCAGTGAGCCGGCGTAACGCTCGGCCGCCACGACATCGAGATCGGCGAGCAGATAGCCGCGCAGGCTTAGCGAGGGACGCGTCACGGCCGCACCTAAGACAGCCGGTCGCAGCGTTGCGCCCAAAGGCAGGCTGCAGTACCAAATGCTGCCGCTCAGCTTCCAGCCTGAGCCAGCGCGATGGCGACCGCTTAAGACCCCCAGCAGCGACGACTTGCCCGCCCCCTGGGCCCCAACTAGGGCATAAAGACCCCGCGGGGCCAGCTCAAAGTTCAAGTCGCTGAGGATGATCTGCCCGTCGATCTCAGCGCCGGCGGATCGGACCCGCAGGACCGGCGGCTCGGGCAAAGAAGTCTCACTCGGGCTCTCTGACGCCGGCGGGGCGCTCGATGCGGAGCGCAGTTCAACGGACGCTGTCGCCAGCGGCAGCCCGCCAGCGGATCCTTCCTGGCCCGCACTTGCAACCGGCGAAGCGGCCAGACTCTCCATCAGACGCTCAGCGGGACGCTCGGCGGGAAACTCAGCAGGACGCTCGACGCCGCGATCGCTCGACTGCTCAGCAAGACGTTCGACACCGCAATCGCTCGATGGTTCGGCGGGACGTTCGCCAGAGCCTTCGCCAGAGCCTTCGCCAGAGCCTTCGCCAGAGCCTTCGCCAGAGCCTCCAACTGAGCCTCCGACTGAGCTGGCATCGAGCGGAACCGCCGCCACATCGGCTCGCTCCGACGTGGGTACCGCGGCCTGAGGGTTGGCGACAGGTGGTGCTCGGCCATCGGGGAGTGCCGACTCGATGGGTCGCTTCGTTGGGGCGACCGCCGCCACCGGCAGCTCACGAGGCTCGGCTGCCGGCTCCATTTCCTCCAGCAGATCGCCGAGGGTCACGGCCGAGGCCCGCGGTGGCAGGTCTCGCCCCGGGGCCCCTACGCTGACCGGCCAGCTGGGGCCGGCGGAGGCAGTCTCGCTGGCTCCGCGGCTTCCCGCAGGCTGTGCTCGCGCTGGCGCAAACTCGGGATACGTCGGGACCGGGTCCCTCGCGATAACAGGCGGAGAGCGACCTGCGGTGGGCGCCGGTACTGCCGGCGGTTTGGCCTCAGGCGACCCGGCGCTACTTGGAACGACCGCCCCCGGCGGAGACAAGACGAGCGCCGACGACGCGGCAAGCGGCGAAGTGGCCGACGACGATGCCGCGGGCGAAGCGGCTGAAACCACCACCACGGACGATGTCGCAGTCGCGGGCGGCGGCGCCTTTTGAGTCGTCAGCGCAGGCGGCGGTTCGGGCGTCCGTTCCGGCGGCGGCACGCTCGCCTGGGGCACCTTTGCCGGCGGACCCAGGCTGAGCTGGGGCAAAGGGAGCGGAGGCTGACTGGGCGTATCAAAGACGAGATCTTGGAAGAAGCGCAGGACCCGATCGACCTGGCCCTTGGCATAGACGAGGAGCGTCATGTAGCGATCGGTCAGCACGACGAAGTACAGGTGCTCATGGGTCATCGCCAGCTCAGCCGCCGTGCCGCGCAGCGTTCCTGAGCGCTGCGCGATCGCGAAGCGCCGCACCAAGCTCTGCCCCAACAGCCCAAACTGCGCCACGCCATTCGTCTGCTTGTCGGACTGGCGTGTGGTCATCACCGGCCAGGCCTCGCCAAGCTGGCTGGCCTGCCACTGAAACAGCCAGCGCTCCTCGATGGGCTCGGGATGCATTTCGTAGATCTTGGCGGCGGTGTCGGCTTCGTGAAAGCGCCCCGAGCGGCCGGCTGCCAGCAGAAGATCGACGGGAGAAAACACAAAGCGCAGCGCCTGCCCCGTCCCCGGCCCCCCGACCGCTGCCGAGCCTCCTTGAGCGATACTCGATGGCAGCCCCGTCGGACGGCCACGTCCATCAGCGGCTGCCCCCGGGAGCTCGACGATGCGGATCTGCGCCAAGTCTGCCAGCACCGCCAGCTGCCGTAGCGCGCGCGCCGTGACCTGACAGAGTGCGCGGCGAGCCACCAGCGGAATCGCCTGTACCCGCGCCATTTCCTCAAAGCTGATCGACTCACTCAGCAGGAGCTTGCGCAGCGGAATGCTGATCGGGGCGGCCTCGCGACGAAACTCTTCGTCGATGTACGTCGCCCCCTCCACCCACACCCCGCAGCTGACCATCGCTCCGTCGAGGATCAGCTGTCCAACCAGAGCCCCGCTCTCGGAATAAAAGCGCAGCTGCCGCTGCCGCTGCGTGATCGAAAGTTTCTCGATCACCAGCAGGAGCATCGAAAGATGTCTGAACGAAGCGGAGGTCGACATCGTCTCTTGTTCTTGCGTCTCGTCTGCCAGGGGCGGGCCGGGCTGCTCAGGCGGCTGCCAGATTTCCCCTAGCCTCCCCTGACGCCCTGGTTAGCCTCAGCGCTCGTCGACGGCTCGAACCCTGAGTGAAGACTCTCCATGTCACTTTCGCGCAGAGCGGGGGCGGCTGACAACAGCAGGCTACGGGCGGCCTGCTGCACCTGATGTCGCGCCATCGCCAGGGTGCTGGTCTTGGCGTTTAGCACCAGCAGAATTGCGATCGGGGCAGATCCGGGGACGACGTGCAGTAGGTGATGCTGCGCCGAGCTGGTGACAATCAGCTCCGGTGTCGCATCAGTAGCCGAGCCGATCTCTTGCCCGGGTACGTACAGCTCTTTTACGACGTGCAGCGCCCCCAAGAGCGGCGAGATCTCCACCAGTCGCCCGACGCGCGCCAGGCAGCCATTTTGGTGTAGCTGTAGGACAGCCGCCCCCACGGCACCGCGCACGGTCATGAGCTGGTTGAGCAGCTCGCGCAGCCGCGGCGCCTGCGCACTTGCAACCTCCGGAAAGGTCTGCCGCCATGCCACATCGTCGGTCTCGCGATTGAAGGCTCCCGGCGGGCGGCTTGGCCGGCTCTCCCGCCCATCAGCCGCTACGAACTGCCCCGAACTCGATCCCGCTTCCGCAAGCGCTGGCGTGGAGGTCAGCGACTCAGGCAGCACCTCGGAAAGCGGCATCGCGACATCCAGAGGAAAAGGCAGCCGATGGGTGACCGGAATGACGCTGATGTCGATCACCGACAGGCGCAGAATCTGAGCGACCTTGCGCTTCACCCAGCTGCGCACCGCGCTCCGCAGTTCCGCGAACTCGGCCAAGTTCATGGCCATGCGCTCGCTGCTGCTGTCCTGCACGTACCCATCGTCGCGCTGCAGCAGCGGCAGCACCCTTCCCAAGGAACCGCCGCACTCCTGCAGCAGTCGATCGTAGAACGACTCGGGGTCGTTGCTCAGGTCGGCCCAGACCACGGCACCGTCGGAAAAACAGATCCGCCCGCTCACCTCTTGCGCACGCACCGTGACATCGCATGGCCCTAGGTGCGTCGCTTCCTGCAGGCAGCGCAGGAGGCGCGTCGACACGCTGCGGTTCGAGGCCAGCTGGCGAATCCCGACCGCGACGTGGCTAAGGAGGATCTTGGGGTGATACGGCTTGGCCAGAAAGTCGTCGGCACCCGCCGCCAGACCCTCGTGCAAGCGCTCACTAGGATTGTGCCCGGTGACCAGAATGATGTAGGCCGGATCGGTGCTGGGCTGGGCTCTCACCCGTCGGCACAGCTCGGGACCACTCATGCCTGGCAGCAGCCAGTCGACAACCAGCATGCGCGGAGCACGACTCTCCTGCAGCAGCGCCCACGCGGTCTCGCCATCTGGGGCAGTGACCACGTCATACCCGCGCGAGCGCAGGAGCTCGGCCATAAACTCCAGGTTCAAGAGGTCGTCATCCACGACAAGGACGCGCATCAAGTCTTCCATCTAGCCAATCCCCATCCGGCAGCTCCAGCGCTGCCGCGCCTCATGAATTAAGAACACCGATTAAAGAAAGCTCCCCCCATCCCATCCCGTCCCCCAGCCGCCGTGCTGTGTGCCAAAAACCAGGCTGACAGCCGCAGCGCGGTGCCTTCGATCTGCACCGTGAATCGTGCCCCCAAGAGCTCCGCCACCTTGCCGCAGGCCCACAGCGGCCCGGGTAGCTTTAGCATCGCATGCCCTAGCGCAGCCGGTAGCGCAGCCGGCAACGAGGCGGAAAATGACAGCTGCACCAGAGCCGCGCGAGCCGCGGTGGCACCCTCCTCGTTCGAAAGCAGGCCGGCGCGCAGCTCAACCTGCACGACGCTGCCTGCCGCAGCCTGCGCGCCAATGAAGTTGGCGAGCTGCAGGAGCAGGCTCTGCCCCAAGCTGCGATCGACGATCAGCGCAGCATCGACTGGCCGGCAGTGCAGGGAGAGGCGCTGCCCGTCTCGCAGCAGGCGTCGCAGCAGCGGCTCGCTAGCACTGACAAGCTCAGAGAGCGCCACCCGGCCCGGCTTGCCTCGCGAGTAGAGACTGCTCTGCACTTGCAAGAGTGCGATGCCCTGTCGGCAGGCAGCCTCGATACGTGACAGGTGACCGTCCATCGGCGGCGGGACGCGCCCCTGTTCCTGCAGCAGCCAAAGCGTGCCGCTCAGCGTTTGAAAGGTGTTGTTGAGATCGTGGGTCACGCCGGCCAGCACCCGGTGCTCAGCGTCGGTGCGCGCCTGCACGGCAAGTCGGCGGATCGCCTCGTCTGCGTCGTCCCTCGTCCCTGTTTCGGTTAACGCTGCCCCCAAAGATAGGGTGACAAACCAGCCCAGCCCACCGCTCTCGGAAAGCGAGACCGTCGTCGCGGTCACGAACAACGGCTCCTGCCGAGCACCGCTTGTGGGGTCCGAAAAAGCCACCGGGATGCGCAGGGCCAGCGAGAGCGGGTTCGCCCGACCCGACGGGCCGACCGCAGCCGAAGACAGCTGCGCCGCGACCGCCGGCAGCCACTCAGCAAGCGGGCTCCCCCACAGCTCGTCGGGCTGACCCGACAGGCTGACCGCCAGCTCTGGGCTACACGCCAGAATACGCAGGTCCGGCGCAAGCAGCAGACTGCCCTCGGCCGGCCATGCCCCCCCGAGCGGGAGCGACGGAGCAGCGACGGGAGTAGTTTGTTCCGTCATTGGCTTAGCTCCAATTCTGATTCCGACACAGGCAAATCAGCGTCAGGCGGAAAGAGAAATTTAAATTCAAATATTTTCATCGGAAAATCATCAATAGTTTGTAATCATTGGCATTTACGCGCCTACCCGTTCTAACCACTTGTATTCCCCCATCGCCCGCCACCGCAGTGCCCTGCCCCCCCTCGTAACAGCCAGCCCAGCAGCCGCCATCTCTGGGCAGCAGACCGTCGGGAGGTCCGGTCTAGCTTTCGGTTCTGGGGCAGGGACGGTTCGTCGGCCCAGGACATGACCTCATTGTCGCTCAGTTGTCACATTCTAGATAGGTCTTCGTGGTTGTCTGTGCTGATAAAGTACACTGGATAGTCGGTTTATCCATATCGACACCCTTTAGCCGTTATCTAGGGTAGCCAGGCGGCGCCCGGATTCCTTCAGATTTCGCGGGTTTATCGCATCATGCGCGCCCCCAGCGCGCCACGCCGAAGCCAGCCAGCCCCCCGACCACCAGACCGCCGCCGCAAGCCCGCTTTCGCCGTCCGCCTCCCACCCTATCGGCCGCGGTACCCTAGATAAGTCATGGCGTTTCCTGTGTTGCTCCGCATCGCAGCCCGCAACCTTTTCCGCAATCGTCGCCGCAGCCTGATCACCCTGACGGCCATCTTCGTTGCGGTGGCGATGATGGTGATGATGCGCGGCTTCAACAACGGCGTGAACCGCCTGGTGCGCGATCAGGTCATCGAGTCGCAGGGGGCGCTGCAGATCCATCGCAAGGGCTTCTCGCGTTCGATCATCAGCACGCCTCTCGATCTCGACATGCCGGCCGACGCAGCCTTTCTGAGCCGCCTGCGGAGCGTGCCGCACGTGCAAGCCATCGCGCCGCGCATCCCCTGCGGGGGCCTGGTGAGCACGCGCGATCTGGCGGTATTTGCCGCCTTTGTCGCCGTCGATCCAGACCAAGAGAGCCGGGTCTGTCCACAGCTCTTTTCGGGCCTCAAGACGGGGCATGCCATCGATCCCGAGCACACCAGCGGCAGCGTGCTGACGCAGCTTCTGGCCAGTCGCATCGGCGCCGGCCTGGGCGATGCGGTGGCCTTGGTCAGCACCGATCGCGACGGTGTCATGAACGCCATCGAGCTACCGCTATCCGGCGTCGTCAAAGATGTCGGTCAGCACGTGGCCGAAAAGAAGATCGTCTATGTCCCGCTGGCCCGCGTGCAGGAGCTGCTGCGCATGCCGAATCGCGCCACCGAGCTCGCCGTGCGCATCGATGATCTGGCGCAGGTCGATGCGGTGGCGTCGGCGCTGCGGCAACGGCTGGGACCCGACTTCGAGGTCGTGACCTACCGCGATCTCATCAAGTTTGATGAAGAGGCGAGCCGCTCCCGCGATCAGGGCGGAGCCTGGATCACCTACATCTTCCTGTCGCTATCCCTGCTGGGGATCATCAACACCATGCTGACCAGCGTCCGCGAGCGCACGCGCGAGATCGGCACCATGATGGCGATCGGCATCCGCAAGGGGCACATCCTTTCGCTGTTTCTCACCGAGGCCGCGCTGCTCGGAAGTCTGGCCAGCGGGCTTGGGCTCGGCGTCGCCACGCTGCTCGTCATCCAGCTCGGACGACAGGGTCTGACGCTGCCCGCCGACGATGGCGTCTCGACGTTCACGGTGCATCCCTACATCGGGGCTGGCTTCGTGCTGCAGATCTTTTTCATCGCGGTGCTGGGGGCGCTTTTGGCGGCGTTCTATCCCGCGCTGCGCGCTAGCCGGCTGCGTCCCATCCAGGCCCTGTCGCAGGTGCTGTCATGATGCCCCTCGTCCGGCTGGCGGCGCGCAATGTGACGCGCAACAAGTGGCGCAGTGCCCTGTCGGCCTTGGCGCTGGTCATCGGCGTGGCGCAGATGATCTTCGGGCAGAGCCTGATAAGTGGCGTGCTGCGCGGCATCATCGAAGATGCGGTGAAGACCAAGCTGGGGGCGATCCAGATCTATCGCCGCGGTTATCTCGATGCCGAGCAGGATCCGCTGCGCTTCCAGCTCCCCGACGATCCCGCGCTGATTGCAGCCATGCGGACCGTCCCCGGTGTGCGCGCCGTCACGCGCCGCATTCAGCTGGAAGGGATGCTGAGCAACGGCAGCATCGCCGCGATGTTCGTGGCCACCGCCATCGATCCCGCGACCGAGTACGACGTCTGTCCTGGGCGCAAGGCACTCGTCGCCCCGGGCTCGTCTCCGCTCTCGTCGGCGGACCCGAGCGGCATTCTCCTCGGCGGCGCGCTCGCCGAGGGGCTCGGCGCCGGGGCGGGAGCGACCTTGGTTGCCAGTGCCGCCTCAGTGGCCGGCGCGACCAATGCGCTCGATGTCAGCGTCGTGGGGCGGCTGCCGGAAAGCGGTGGCTACTTCGAGAACAAAGCCGCGGCCCTCTTGCCGCTTTCGCTGACCCAGTCGCTCTTGCGCATGCCGGGACAGGTCACCGAGTACGTGCTCGACGTCGAGGATCTACAGGCCGTCGATAGCGTGGCGCAGGCGCTGCGGGGCCGACTGGGGCCCGATTACGATGTGCGCTCGTGGCGCGACCGGCCGCAGATTCGCCAGATGGTCAAGACCATGGCCGTGGTGCAGGGCTTCATTGGCTTTCTGCTCGCGGTGCTGGTGGTGAGCGTCATCGCCAACACCATGCTGATGAACATCTACGAGCGCGTGCCCGAGATCGGCACGATGATGGCGCTGGGCGTACGTCGGCGCGCCATCCTGGGCCTGTTCCTCTATGAGTCCGCGCTGATCGGCGGGCTGGGGGCGCTGACCGGCGTTGCGCTGGGACTTGTGTTTGTGCGGTTGGGGGGCATCGGCTTTCACATGCCGGCGACCGCGGTGGCGGGTGAGCTCACCATCTACCCGGTGCTGAGCTATGCCTTTGTCGCCGAGACCTTTGTCGCCGGGGTCGTCATCGCGGCGGCGGCGGCGCTGTACCCCGCACGGCAAGCAGCGCAGTTACGGCCGGTCGAAGCCCTGCGCGCAACTTAAGGTCGCAGAGCAGGCGCCAGCCCCTGCGCGGCCCTCTTGAACTTCCCGCCGACCTAGCGGACACTAGCGACTGAACCTCTAGAGCTGTTGTTCTGCGAACTTAGGAGCCCACGAATGTCAGCCCAGTGTGAAGTGAAGCAGCGCCGCGCATCTGCGCCCACGACCCTCAGCCTGCTTGGGACCGGACTTGCCCTCCTTCTGGGTCTCAACGCCGGCTGCAACCGCGTCGTGGTTTGCAAAGCCGAAGAGATGGCGCTGCTGCCGCAGAAGCAGTACTGCGACACGTGCAAACCCCTCGATCACGAGCTCCTGGAGCGACTGAACACCACGGAGCTGCCCTGGCCGGTGCGGCAGGCGGTCGATGACTGTGCCCACGAGATCCGCAAGCGCGATGCCGGCGGCTTCGTCACCAAGCAGTCGCTGCGGGACTGCACGCGCCGCGTCTCGACGCTCGACGAGCCGACCAAGGCCGGCCTGGCCGAGCTGATCAACAAGTCGAACCTGGCGGAAGAAGAAGACAACCGCAACTTCCACGCCAAGTGCGATGTCATGCTGCCGGGTGGGGCCGCGCCGATGCCGGGTGCGCCGATGCCACCGCCGCCGGGCATGGGCCCCGCTCCGGGCACGGGCGAAGTGCTGCCGCCAGGAATGACGCCCGCTCCGACGGGTCCGGCGATGGCACCGCCCCCGGGTACCGCTCCGGCCCTGCCGCCGCCTTCCGCGATGCCGGCCCCCGCTCCGATGCCGTCGGCTCCGGCTAGTGCTCCGGCTCTTCCGCCGCCGCCCGCTCCGCCGGCGAGTCCGGATCCCCTGCTGTAGTTCCTCCGCCCCCGCGCCCTTCTCCCCCATCCGCCGAGACCGAGCTCCGCGACTGTGACGCGCCGGGACTTACCCGCGGCGACATGAACAGTCGCGGCAGCACGATGCCGCGCGTCTCGGGCAGCAGCCAGACCCAGCTCGCCGTCGCAATCGCCAGCACCAGCGGCACCGACAGCCCACCCGTCAGGCCATAGCGCGCCACCATCAGCGTCACGACAAACAGCGAGATCGGCTGCGCCGCCCGCCCCAGGTTGTAGGTCGTGCCCATCGCCGAGCTACGCACCTCGGTGGGGAACAGCTCAGACAAGAGCGCGCCAAAGCCCGCGGTGCAGCCCGAGCCAAAGCCGAGCAGCAGCATGGTGCACCAGAAGAACGGCGGGTGCACCGCCAACCACTGCCAACGGAACGCCAACAGCGCCAGCGCCACCGCAGTCAGCAGCGAATAGATCGAATAGGCAGGTCGCCGACCGTTGCGATCCGCGAAGCTGCCAAAGGTCAGCATGCCCAGGAACTGACCGACCTGCGCCGTCACGATCCACGCAAAGCTCTTGCCGATGCCCTGGCCCATGCGGTCGCGCAGAAAGCCGGGCAGCCACAGATAGCAGGTCCAGTAGGTGCCGAGCTTCAGCATGACCAGCACCCAGGCCATGAACATGTGCTTGCCCAGCCCGTTGCGCACCGCCTTCATCAAGCCGTAGCCACTGCGGTGGGCCGGCTCGCTGGGCAGGCGCATCGAGCGCCGCATAAACAGCGCCAAGATGGCGGTCGCCGACGAAGCGATGAGCACCGCCCGCCAGCCGACGATCGGCATGATGATGAAGCCGGCCAGCGCCGCCAGCGCTACGCCCACTGGCTCACCGGCTTGCAGAAGCGCTGAGGCGCGGCCGCGGAACTTGTTCTCAACCGACTCGGCGACCATGCCGTGCCCAATCGCCCACTCACCGCCGACGCCCAAGCCCACCAGACCCCGGCCCAGCACGAACACCAGCGCGCTCGGCGCGATGCCGCAAACCAGCGAGCCCAGCGAGTACACAAGAACGGTCAGTGCCAAAAGCGAGCGCTTGCCGTAGCGATCAGCCAGCATGCCGGCGAGGATGCCGCCCACCCCCGAGGTCGCGAGCGCGACGCTGCCCAGCCACGACTCGGCCATGTGCGCGATGTGCAGATCCTTCGACACGACCTCTTTGATGAAGCCGTAGAGCGCCAGGTCGTAGAAGTCGAAGGTCCACCCCAAAAATGCGAATAGGAATAGCCGTAACGGAAAGGGGCGGGACATCGCTACTCCGCTCTGCGTCGAATAGATGGGGACGAGCCGCGACGCTGCAGCGAGGAGAGGCTGGGGCGCACACACCACTTCCAAGCGAGGGGGCAGGGGGACTGGTCAGAGGAAGCAGCTGACGCCATCGAGCTTTTTCGATTAAACCCCAAGTTGCCCGGGGAGAGCAACGACGGCGACACAGGCTGCGCAGGCGGGCATGTAGGCAAGCAGACCGTCTAGACGACGCTGAAAGCGCAGCCCGCGGCGCAGGCTGACGACGACCGCGGCCACCACGCAGCCCGGCTGGAAAGGCCGGCTCTGCCTGTAGCAGCGAAGGCGGCGACTAGGAAGCGCAGCCCGGCCGCACGTGCAGCGGCAGCAGCTCAGCGATGGTCAGGCCGTAGCCTTGCAGGCCCGCGATCTTGCGCGGATTGTCGGTCATCAGGCGCATGCGCTGCACGCCCAGCGTCCGCAGCACCTGCGCCCCCAGCCCGAAGTCTCGCAGCTTGTCGATGGGCGGAGGCGGTGGCTCAGCGCTCGCCCCGGGCCGCGCGGCCGGCGGCAGGTGGGCATCGAGATCGCTCTTTAGGGTGTAGCGCTGCGTCGGAAAGATGTAGAGCAGGACACCGCGACCGGCCTCGTCGATGGTCTTGAGGGCAGCGCGCAGCTGAGCCCCGCTATCGCAGCCCACCGCGGCCAGCACATCGCCGGGAAAGTTCGCGGTCTGGACCCGCACCAGGGCCGGCTCGTCATGTCCTAGATCGCCCTTGTAAAGCGCCAGATACTCGGTCGGCTCGACGAGGGTGCGAAAGAGCTGGGCATGGAAGCCCCGCAGCGGCTGACCATCGACCGTGGGCACGATGGGAAACTCGCGCACGCACTCGACTAGGCGCTCGGTCTGCAGGCGGTACTCGATAATGTCGGCGACGCTGAGCACCAAAAGATCATGGGTCTCGGCGAAGCGCTGCAGATCCGGCAGACGCGCCATCGTCCCGTCGTCGTTCATGATCTCGCAGATGACCCCGGCCGGAGCCAGGCCCGCCAAACGCGACAGATCGACGGAGCCCTCGGTCTGCCCGGTGCGCACCAAGGTGCCGCCCCGCTTGGCGCGCAGCGGGAAGATGTGCCCCGGCGTGATCAGATCTTCGGGGCGACTCTGCGGACCAACGGCGGTGAGGATGGTGTGCGCGCGATCTGCCGCCGAGATGCCGGTCGTCACGCCGTGTCGCGCCTCGATGGTGACGGTAAACGCCGTCCCCAGCGAGGGCCCACCGGCCCGCGTAGCCTGCAGCGGAAGCTGCAGATAGTCGGCTCGCTCTTCGGTGAGCGTGAGGCAGATCAGGCCGCGCCCGTAGCGCGCCATAAAGTTGATGGCCTCGGGCGAGACCTTCTCGGCGGCCATGCACAGGTCGCCTTCGTTTTCGCGATCCTCGTCATCCACCAGGATCACGATGCGACCTTCGCGGAGCTCGACGAGGGCCTGCCGTACCCGCTCGATGCGCGCCGCCGGGTCGGGATTCAAGGCGTTTTCGAAGCGCGGGACCCCGCTTCCGGACAGCCCAGCTTGGGCCGCAAGCTCGCTGTTCCGCCCCCCAGGCTCGCCTCGCAGACTTAGGTTTTCGATCTCAGACAAAGCCGTTCTCCTTGAGCTTATCGAGCGAGAGCCCAAGCGACCGCGCAGCCCCCTCGGCACCGTCGTTCGTCGACGGACCGACAGGCGGAGCCGCGCCGTAGGGCACAAGCAGGCGCTCGACATACTTGCCAATCAGATCCACTTCCAGGTTCACTCGCCCGCCGACCGGCTTGTGCAAGAGCGTGACGCGGCTCTGCGTATGCGGCACCAGCGAGACGCTGAACTGGGGTGGGTTCAGCTCGACGGTGTTGACCGTCAGGCTAATGCCATCGACGGCGATGGCGCCTTTTTCGATGATGTAGCGGATGACCGGCGGGGGCGCGCTGATCTCGACATCCCAGCTATCGCCGCGGCGGCCACTCCGCCGGACCTCGCCGACGCCATCGACGTGACCGCTCACCAAGTGACCGCCCAGTCGATCCCCCAGCCGCAGGGCGCGCTCTAGGTGTACGCGATCGAAAGAGCGCCGCTCGCCCAGCGTGGTGCGGCTCAGCGACTCGGGACCGACCTCGACCTCGACCTCGCCGGCCCGCGCGCTCACCACCGTTAGGCAGACGCCATCGACGGCCAGCGAGGCCCCAAGCGGCATAATCTCGGACAAAAGCGGAGCCGTAAGACGCAGGCGCAGACCGCTGCCCCGGGGCAGCGAAGTCAGCGCCGTGATGGTTCCTAGATCTTCGACTAGGCCGGTAAACATGGGGGGCTAGCTCGCCTCGGCAGGGGGGAGGTACGGCGGTGGGCGCAGGCGTCCGCGCAGCAAAAGATCAGGCCCTAGCCACTCGATGCGTGGCTCGCACAGCCAAGGGCAGGACGCGACGTCGGCATAGCTCAGCCCGCGCAAGAGCGGCACGCCGCCATCTCCCAGGAAGAGCGGGGCAAAAAACAGCGCTGCCTCGTCGTAAAGGCCCGCCGAAAGCAGTGCCCCGTGCAGCGTGGCGCCGCCTTCACACAGCACGTACAGCACACCGCGCTCGCACAGGCGCTGCAGCACCGCTCGCAGATCAAGTCGCTCGCTGCCCTCGACGGTCGGCACGGCGACAAGCTCTGCCCCGCGAGCGGTCAGCGCAGCGGCTTGGCTTGACCGCTCGGCCAGGGCCCGCTGGCTGGTGAAGATCAGCGCCCCCGGTCCCAGGAGCTGAGCCTTGCTCGGTGTGCGTAGCTGGCTGTCGACGACGACGCGCAGGGGCTGCGGCCAGTCTGGAGATCCCGAAAGCTCGGCGCGACTTGGGCTGCGTTCGGGCAGGCGCACCGACAGCCGTGGGTCATCAGCCAGCACCGTGCCCACCCCCACGAGGATGGCGTCACTCTCGGCGCGCAGGCGGTGCGCAACCGCGCGGGCCTGCGGACTGGTCAGCCAGATCGGCCCAGTCTGCCGCCGCAGCCCACCAGGTGCGATCCGACCGTCCAGCGACAGCGCCGCTTTTAGCAGCGTCTGCGGCCGACCTTCGCTATGCGCGCGCACAAAGCCGCGGTTCTGTTCGCGGCACTCGGGCTCACGCACCCCGACGGTCACGTCGACTCCGGCGGCGCGCAGGCGATCGATGCCGCCGCCCTGCACGCGCGGGTTGGGATCGCGCATGCCGCAGACCACACGTGCAAGTCCAGCGGCCAGCACCGCGTCGGTGCAGCGTCCGGTGCGACCGATGTGATTGCAGGGCTCAAGCGTGACGTAAAGCGTCATGCCGCGCGCCGCATCGGCTGAGCCCAGGGCTCGCAGGGCCGCCACCTCGGCGTGATCGCCGCCTAGCTGAGCGTGATAACCGCGCGCAAGCACCAGCGGCCGACCGCCGGCATCGCGACGGCTCTCATCGACGATCAGTGCCCCGACGACCGGATTGGGGCTGGTGAAGCCGCGACCGCGCTCAGCCTCGGCCCGGGCCTCATCCATGAAGGACTCGTCGTACGCACGCAAGCTGCCATCCGCCGAGGCGGCCACGGAAGCGTGAACGTGTGCAGAAGACCCCTTTTTCATGGCGAAGGAAGCAACTATGGCAAGGCCTGCCCCGGCGTTATGCGAGGCGCAGGGAGCGATGAATCGCAGCGCCGGGATCGCGGTCGGCAGGCATGTACCGCAAAGCTGTGGGCTTCTGCAAGCAGCAAGCGCGCAACTTCACCCCACGCCCGCCAGACGCCAACTAGGCGCCAAGCCGATCGGGGCTGCTAGACGCTGGCGACGGCCTTTTTTTGCGCGCAGGGCCGACCGCCCAGCTTAGGATGCGGCCCCGTGATCGGCGCCTCGCAAATCCCTCCAGCTCGGCCATCGCGAGGGTCGCCGTCGTCGCTGACCCCGACTCACCTGGCCAGTCCAGGGGCCCCCGGTGAAGCGTCCGATCCCCGCCGCCGGCTGCAGCGCTGGATGCGAGCGATGGTGCGCTATCTGCGCATCCTGGTGCGCCAGTTTTGGCTGCAGTCGCTGCTCATCGTGTCCTCGCTGGGAATCGGCTCGCTGCTTTTTCACCGCTTCACCATCGAGTCGCTGGGCCGTCGCCCCGACTGGTCGGAGTCGCTCTTTGCGACGTACAGCCTGTTCGCCATGCAGCCGGTCTATCCCCTGCCCGCCGACTGGGCACTGCGCTGCGTCTATTTCGTCTATCCCCTGCTCGGCCTGCTGGTGGTCGCCGATACCGTCGTGCGGGTGGCGCTGCTCTTATTTTCGCGGCAAGAAAACCAGAAGGAGTGGACCAAGGTGCTGGCCTCGACGTACCGCGATCACATCATCCTGTGCGGCCTCGGCCGCGTCGGCTACCGCATCGTCGAACGGCTGATCGGCTGGCACCTCGATGTCGTGGTCATCGAAAAGGACACGAGCTCGCCGTTCATCCAGCGGGTGCAGGGCCTGAAGGTGCCGCTCCTTCTGCTCGACGCGCGCCAAGAGGAGTCGCTGATCGTCGCTGGCATCGAGCACGCGCACACGCTGATCATCGCCACCAACGATGATCTGGGAAACGTCGAGATCGCCCTCGATGGCCGACGCCTCAATCCCGAGGTGCGGGTGGTGCTGCGCATGTTCGACGACACCATCGCCAGCAAGCTCGCCGATGCCTTCAAGCTGGATGTCGCGTTCTCTTCCGCCGCCGTGGCCGCACCGCTGGTCGCGGCATCCGTGCTCGATCTCGAAATCGTCGGCAGCTTCGTCCTCGAAGGACGCGAACTATTCACCGCCAAGGTCCACGTCCCGGCCGCCAGTCCCCTGGTCGGTCAGACCCTGGATCAGGTCGCCGCCGCGCATCAGCTGATGATCCTTTCGCGCAGATCGCAGGGTGGCAGCATGCAGTTCAACCCGGCTGGCAGCGACGCCATCTGCGCCGAGGACTGCATCGTCATCCACGGCGAGCTTGTCGAGCTGCGCGCCTTCACCAAGCTCGTCAAGAAGCACCGCGAGCAAGCAATTCTTCACCGCTAGCGTTCTGTTTCTTGCGGCTAGCGCGCCGCCGCTTGCAACAGCTCCAGCCCCTGCTTGGCCAGCGCGTGCCGCGGGTGGATCGAGAGCAGCTCACGCAGCTCGCGGATCGCCTCGGCGGATCGCCCGCTCTTGAGCAGCGACCAGCCCAAGCCCGACCGCACATCGGCATCGCTGGGATAAAGATCCTTGAGCGCCGCGTAGAGGCCCACCGCTTCGGCGTAGCGCCCACTGCTGTAGTAGGCAAACGCTAAGCGCAGCGTCGCCAGATAGTTGTGGGGCTCGATCGCAAGCACCGCTTTGGCCTGCGTCTCGATATCGCTGTAGCGACGCAGCGCCTGCTGCGGCAGCAGCACGCCGACCCGCGGTTCGATGGCCTTGGGCGCAGCGGCGATGGCCCGCTGATACGAATCGATGGCATCGCCGTAGCGCCCCAGGCGATACAGCAGCCAGCCGCGCCGCAGCTGCGCCATGTACGTCCCTTGGCGAGCCGGCGGCAGGCTGTCCAGCGACGACAGCGACTCGGCCAGCTTGCCGGCGCCTTCGCGATCGTAGGACTGCTGCAGCGCCTGCGCCGCATCGGCATCGACATCATTCGCCCGCGCCGAAGGCAGCCACAGTCCAAGTCCCAGAGAGAGCCCGCAAGCCAGTCGGAAGACCCAGGAATAGGCCAGGTTTTGGGCCAGGTTTTGGTGCACACGAGTCATCGGAAACTTCTCCTTTTCAGAAAGAACAGATTTCGCTAAGCGGCATGACGTTGCGTGTCGAGGTCTTGGCCAGTCCGCAGCGCGACCCACTCTTTTCCGTGCAGACACAAGCGCAGCCGCAAGATCCCGCGACTCCGCGACAGCTCGGCTTGTGTCTCAATCCACGGTTTCCCGCTGCGATCGCGACGTCGCGAGGTGCCGCTGACCACCAAATCCGTGCCCCGGCGACGGGCCTGGTATTCGACCTCGATGCTGTCGCTGGGCAGAAACGGCGAAGCGACATCGACAACCGCCCCCCACAGACGGCCGCGAAACAGGCGGGCCGGCAGGAGATCCGTCCAACGCAGCCGTTCACTGCCATCACAGGGCACGCGCGAAAGTGCCGCGCGGATCAGGTGCAGGATCGATCGCGGGGGTGCCGTCAGGTCGTAGGCCGTGAAGAACTGCCCATCAGCGGTGTAGTACAGACTGGCGGCGTGGGTATGCGATCGAAACTGCAGCTGACCGTAGAGGTCGAGCAGGCTCTCGATGGTCTCGCTCTCGCCGTCGCAGAGCAGCTCAAAGCGGCAGCCGTGCGGAAACACAAAGAAGCTGGCCCGCTCGGCATCGATCTCTAGGTTGCGCAGCACCTGATCGACCTTGGGCTCATGGGCCGACAGCAGACGATCCGGCTCATCGGGCCGGGATGCCAAGAGCACGCAGTCGCTGAAGTGACAGGGCACGGTTGGACTGCCCAGCTCAGCGCGGCTCTGCAGCTGAAAGTGCAAGTGGGGCTCTGGCGAGCGACCCGAGTTGCCACACAAGCCCAGCACCTCACCACCCCGCACCGTCTGCCCGACCGCCACCGTCACCGAGCCCGGCACAAGGTGCGCCACCAGCGAAAACAGCGCCGGCCCATGCTGCAGCACGACATAGTTGCCCCAGTTGTGCTCGACATTGACCGTGCCGATGGGGTTGTCTGGCCGGCTGCTCTCGATCGCCACCACCGTCCCGGCAGCCGTCGCCAGCACCGGCAAGCGATAGGCGCGATAGTCAGTCAGAAGCGTCGCCTCATCGCGGCAGTGCACCCGCCGACCATCGGGCCCCAAGACCTCAAAATCGTAGGCATAGCGCCACGGCCCCTGATGCGTCAGCGGACCATCGACGCCCTGCGTGCAGGTCCAGGCCCCGCGCAGCGGTAGTGAAAAGCGCAGCGGATGCGGCAGACGAAAGCGCGCCGTGCGAGTGCGGAAGTAGGCCAGGTTTTCTTCCGGCGTGCCGGCCGCAAAATCGACCGACTTGGGGTGCTGATCGCGGGCCCGCTGACGCAGCGCCAGCAGCACCAAGAGCACCGTCGCATTAAACGGCAGCACCGACACCGGCAGCCCCAAGCGATAAAGCGGCGCGACCAGTCCGACCGTGAACAAGGCGACAAGCCCTACCCCAAAAGCGGCCAGCACAAACGAAGGCAGCGACGGTACGAACCATACCCCACCGAGCGCCACGGCGCAGAACGCGGCGTTGTAGACCAGCGAATGAAACAGCGCTTCGTCCGCGAGCGGCAGCAGCAGGCTGCGCAGAACCAAGCACAGACCCAGCGCAAGCAGCGAGAGCAGCGTGGCGATGCGGCTGTGCCAAGCCAGCGCCATGAGGATCAGCAAACCGGACAACGGGTGCGGGATGAAGAACAGCGCACCGACGCTGCGCAGCGATAGCAAGACCGGCGAGGGCAGCCGGCCCAGCAGCGCCGTCAGGCAAGACAGCCGCGCGGCCGCGGGCACTGCAAGCTCGGCATAAGGCAGCGCCGCGGCGTGGGCAAAGCCCAAGAGCAGATGAAACGACAGCAGGAACGACAGCGACAGCACCGGCAGTCGCATCAGCGCTAGCAGCGAGCGCAGCGCGGCGTTGAGCAGCACGCTCAGCGGCACGAACACCGCAAGCAGCGCGAGCCCGAGCCCCCCCAGGCCAAACCAGGCCGCGATGCCCAGGCCAAGGAGGATCGGGCTTACGGCATAGCTCCCGTCGCGCAGGCTGTCGCGTTCGTAGCCCAGGCTAGCGGCCACGGCCAGCGCCCACAGCGCCGCCAGCAGCCCGCCCAGCGCCGCGCGAGGAGCCACCCACGTCGCGCAGAAGAGCAGCGCGCCCACCGGCCGCGCCCGCGCAAACAGGATGCTGGCGTAGGCGGCAAGCAGCGTGGGGACCAGCCACAAAAACGGCAAGCGCTCCTGTGCCGAAGCGAGCGCCATCCGAGGAATCACTTCGGCGAGCGCCCCCCGCGGCGCCGGACCAGGCTTGGGCGTCGCTTTGGGCTGGGCTGCTAGCGCAGCCATGCTGGAACCTCTTCCAGCGACTCTAGATCCGATAGCAGCTCAGCCCGGCGAATCGTCGCCACCTGTCCGTCACGACCGACCATCACCACGGCGGGACGCAGGGTGATGAACTGCATCCACTGCGTGACGTTGTAGGCGCCGACGTTCTTGAACACGACGCGCTCGCCGGCTTCGAGCGGCGGTAGCTGAACGGCATCGCGCAGCACATCGATGTTCATGCACAGCGGTCCGTAGAGCACCGTCGGCTCCTGCGTGCCGGGCGTCGCTTGAGCCGGCAACACCTCGTGCTTGTACCAAAACGAGGTGAAAAGCAGGTTGACGCCGGCATCGATGACCAGGGCGCGGCGCCCATCGGGCAGACGCTTGCTGGCGATCACCGAAGACACCAGATAGCCCGCGTCATCACACAGCGCGCGACCGGTCTCTAGCACCAGTGTGGGAAGCTCGGTCGGCGCGTAATCAAGCTTGGCCAGCTCGTCGCAGATGGCATCGGCGTAGCGCTCGAACGAGGGCGAAGCCTGGTCGCCCGACAGGTACGTATCTTTGAGCGAGTTGCGCGAGGCAAAGCCGCCCCCAAGATCGATGAACTCCAGCTTCAGACCCAGCTCGTGCTTGAGCAGGTTCGCGAGGTCGACGATCTTGGCCGCGGCGATGCTGTAGGCGACTGGCCCCAGGATGAAGGTGCCGATGTGGCAGTGCAGGCCGACCAGATCCATCTTGCCGCCGGCGATGACGCGACGAGCCGCCTCGCGGGCCTGACCGGACTCTAGGTTCAGGCCAAAGCGACTCCAGGCCGGCAGGCCTTCGACCGCCAGGTTCACGCGGATGGCGACGCGGGCCCGCACGCCGATACGCTCGCTGATGCGCTCGACGCGATGCAGCTCGTCAAAGCTGTCGAGATGGATCGGCGAGCCACCGCGGACGGCGGTCTCGATCGCGGCATCCGGCTTGTACGGTCCGTTGAAGTGGATGTGATCGGCGGGCACGCCGGTGTGCAGCGCCTTGTCGAACTCCATCGGCGAGACCACTTCTGCCCAAGCCCCTTCGCGGTGAAAGACGCGGCAGATGGCCTGCAGGTAGTTGGTCTTGTACGACCAGGCCAGCCGCACCCGGGCGTAGCGCCGCGCGAAGGCCTGCCGTAGATCGTGATAACGGCTCACCAGCGATTGTTCGGAAAAAACGAACAATGGCGAGCCATAGCGTGCAATCAGTTCATCAATCGCAACACCATCGATGTGCGACAGCGGCTTTTGCGCCTGCGCGCGACCAAACTTGTTCATCAGGCCCATCTGGTGACGCAGCAGCGTGGGACGCTCATAGGGCCGACGCGCGATCGACGGCTGAGCCTTGGCGAGGGCACTCATGGCGAGACTCCTTCAGAGACGGAGGACAAGGGGGCAGGGCGGACACTGGGTGACGAGCTGCTGCGGGTCCGACGACGCGGCACCACCATCCCCGGCAGAGAGCTGAGCTGCCGACTGAGCTCACCGTGGATCAGCATCTGCTGGAAGTCGTCGAGCGTGGCGATCTGGTCGTACGAGATGCGCACGAACAGCTTGCCGATCTCGTACTGCAGCTGCGGCGGCACACGCCCTCCCCCGGCGAGCTCGACCAAGTGGGCCGGCAGGTTGATCCCGGCGGCGGCCGACAGATACACCCAGGCGGGAAAGCGCGGGTTGATCTCGATCAGGTGATAGCCACCGCTGCGATCGCGGATCAGCTCCAGCTCGCAGCCACCCCGCCAGCCGGTCGCGGCCATGAAGCTCTGCGACAGTCGCAGCAGCGCCTCGTCGCGGATCGTCACGCCGGCCCAGCCCTTGCCCTTGTCGGTGATGAGCAGCTTCTTCATCGCCACGGCGCCCACCAGACCCCCCTCGCCGTCGCCGAGCGCAACGACGTTCACCTCATCGCCGGGCACCGCGGTCTGGACGATGATCGGCAGGCCCCACTCCGCCGCGAACTTGTGGAACGCGGCCTCAGCAGCCTGCTGATCTTTGGCCAGGGTGGCGCCGTAGAACACGCCCTTGACGAAGAAGGGATAGGGCACGCGGTGGTGGACCTGCGCAAGCTCAGCCAGCGTGGTGATCACGGCAGTGGCCGGCACGCTGATCCGCGAACGCAGGCCGAGCGCGGCGAGCTGCGCCTTGCTCCGCAGCTCAAGCTGCTCGCGCGAGGGTAGAAACGTCGCAATGCCCATGCGGCGAAGCTGCGGTCCCGCTTCGATAAACGCCGGCAGTTCAGAGTCCAGCGTCGGCACGATCACATCAAGTGGCGTGCGGAAGTGGATGTATTCGATGCGTGCGAGGAGCGGCTCCAGCCCCTGCGAGGGATACGGCAGGAGGAACACATCCGAGACAAGATCGCGGGTATAGATCCCGGGATCGAGCGCGTCATAGGCGAGCCCAATCAGCCGATCCTGCGGGCGGGCTAGCTGCAGCGCGCGCAGCACGCCGACCCCCGGAGCGGGATTGTCGGTGGCATTGAGACCGGTGACCGCAATGGTCAGTGGTCGCCGACGGCGGGCGGTGGGACGACGACTCATGGCGCATCTCCGACTGCGGGGGCCGGGCTCGCCGCGACACGGACCGCCGGGCTGCTTGGGGGACTTGCGGCTGGGCCGACCGCAGAATCGGTCAGGAGCTCGCTGAGCTGATCCGCCGAGAGCAGCGCCTGCTGCACCAGCAGCCGCACGAAGTCGCCGACATCGCTCTCGACCTGATCGAAGATTCCGTCGACGCTGAACTGCTGCCGCAGGTGCTCGACGATTTGGCTGCGGCTCAGGCCATCGCGCAGGCCTTGCAGCACCAGAAGGCCGGTGGGGTTGGCCGTGAACGTGGCCCCCGTAAACGGGTCAAAGACAAAGCCCGATTCACTTAAGGCCAGATCTTGCAGACGGGCGAGCGATCTCATGGACAGTGCTCCGCGTACACGTTGAGCGTTGGGCGGCGGGACACGACAGGGCGTCCTTACCGCGGGGTTCGGCGATCGCTGCGACTTCCGAGGCTGAGTCGGGCTCAGAACGGTCGCGTGATCGCTAGGGTCAGATAGTGGGCCTGGCTGGTGACCGTGCTCATCGCCAAGGTGCTGACATCGGTCACGTCGCGCAGCAGACGATCGAAGGCGTAGCTCAGGCTTAAGGTGGTGCCATCGCGTGGGCTGGGTCGCAGGCTCGCGCCGGCCCATAGTCCGAACGGAATGCGCTCGGGACCGTTGTAGACGACCTCTTGCGGCAGGTAGGCCGGTCGCAGCTCGCTGCCGTACTTGCCGCCGACGTAGACGGAGAAGCGCGGGTCTTCCAAGCTCACGGTCAGCGCACCGCTGGGACGCCACTCGCCACCGCTCCACTGCAGCGCGACCGATGGACGCAGCCGCAGCGATCGCGACTGCATGGCCCAGCGCGAGCTCGCGGGCAAGAGCGGCAGCGCCCAGCCCAGCTCGCCGCGATAGCTGATCTCGCCGGGAAAGAGGCTGGCCGTAAACGCCACAACACCGTCTCCAAACGGGCTGTAGCGGGCAGCGAAGCCGATGTGATGCGAGGTCTCGGCATAGTCCGTTGTGGCCTGCAGTGCTCCAGCCAGCACGCCATAGTGCAGCGAGACACCGAAGCGCAGCGCGGCATAGCCAAGCGTCGCGTAGCCATCGTGCTGACGCCACGGAGCGGTGGACGCACCGATGAGGGCCGCGCTGGGGTTGGCGGAAAAGTACGAGAAGCGATAGCTGGCGGCGAGCAGCCAGCGCTGAAACAGCCAAGCCGAAAGGCGAGCCGTGGTGGCCGAGGTGAGATCGCGGCTGGGGTGATCGCGATAGACGTACAGCCCCTGCATCACGCTCGGCACAAAGAGCACGCTGCGGGGTGCGGGATCAGCGCCAACTTGAGCCTGCGCCGGCCGCCCTAGCCCTCCTAGAAGCAGCCCGCACACTACGCCCAGCGACGCTGCCCCCGTCGCCAATCGCGACATATGGAGCCAGCTTGCTGTCACGCAGAATAGTGCGCAGGGGCGCGCAAAGCGGCTCACCGGCCGGAAAAAAAATCACTGTCAGCGCGCACCCACGCCCTTAGCTGCGCGGTGCCCCAGGACGCTGAAACTCACGCAGCGCGGCGGCGCAGGTTGGCAGCTGGGCGCGGCCTTCGTAGTCGGTGAGCAGCGTGCTGATCTGATCGGCCAGCACACCCGGTCCGGCTTCTGTCAGCACGCCCATGATCAACAGATCACAGCCGGCGAGCGTGCGCTGAAGCTCTTGATTCCAGCGCTGTCGCCGCTCCCATGCAGGCTCGTCTGGGGCAGCGCTCCCGTCGGCAAGGATGCGCTTGGGCGGGGACATCGGCTTCAGATCCAAGAACACCGCGGGATGGTTCTGATACTCGCCCAAGGAGACCGCGGTGATGTCTTCCCATACATAGAGCGTCGCGCCTTTTCGGCTGATCACCGCCAGACCTTCCTGCGTGGGCAGCACGCGCGAGCGGACCAGCCAGCGCGGTCGCAGCCCGGCAAACGGCGAAGGTTGACGCAGCAGCATGGCGCGCCGATCGAGCCCCATCCACAGGCCGACGGTGCCACACAGCGCAAAGAACCCCGCAGCACCCAGAAGTCCCGGCCAAGCCTCGGGATGGCGAAGAAATCCGACGGCAGCCAGCCCCACCATGCCCACCCCGATCAGACAGACCATGGCTGGGGTGGAGCCAAACAGCGAGGCCTCGCGCCACAGACGCCCGAGCGGCCCCTGCGCCGATGTCGGCTGGCTGGGATCGGTTGGATTCTCGGGCGAGCTGGCGTGCGTCCCCGGCGAGATCACGCCACTCCACGCGCGATAGGCCAGCCAGGCCATGAGGAGCGCTCCACCTACCGCCCCCAGCCCGACCAGCCACGGCGTCATGAGCGGCTGCCCGAGCAAGGACAGGCTCGCCCCGTCGAGCATCAGGTGCCAAAGAGCGCCCAAGAGCGCGATCGCCGAGCCTCTCCGCTGCCAGCGCGCGCTCTCGGCATCTTGGGCAATCCACTCGCCCAGCATGACGATCAGGATCGGCGCAAACAGGATGGCAAAGCCGATCTGCTTGCCGTGCACGACGGAAGAAAACCAACGATCGGTCAAGCCGGCGTGCGCCGCCACAGCGGGGAGCAGAACGATAATCAGGCCAGGATTGCGCGTCAGCATGGCTGAGACCTTTTGGAAGGACGGACGCAGGCGCGCGCCCCCGAGGGAGCGCAGCGCTCTTTATGGGGCCGGGCGGATGCCGCAAGATGAGTGCCCATGGCCATTCGCTCCCATTTTCCCAAAGTCGCGGCGGCGAGCCGAGTCTATCTGACCGCGCCGAGTGCCGCGCAGGGACGCGAGTTCCTGTCTCTGGTCCGGCAGAGCCGCAGCCTGCATGGTCGCTGGGTCACTCCCCCGGCCACCGCAGCCGCCTTCCGCGCCTACCTTGAGCGCTCGTCGCGCGAGGACGCCTGCAGTCGCTGGGTGCGCAGCCGAGAGGATGACTCGCTGGTCGGTGTGTACAACCTGAGCCAGATCTTCTACGGCGGCTTTCAGAGCGCGTACCTCGGCTACTACGCCTTCGCACCCGCTTCGGGCCGCGGCCTGATGTCAGCCGGTCTGCGCCTGCTCTTGGCGGAGATCTTTGCCCCCCGAAGCCGCGCCCGGGCCGACCGCTGTGCGCTGGGTCTGCACCGCATCGAGGCGAACATTCAGCCGGAAAATCACGCCTCGATCGCGCTGGTGCAGGGCTGCGGCTTCACGCAGGAAGGTTTCTCGCGGCGCTACCTCAAGATCGCGGGACGCTTTCGCGATCATGCGCGCTTTGCCCTCTTGCGCGAGGACTGGCAAGCGCAGCGAGCAGCGGTGCGCAGTCGCTGAATCGGGACGCCGCGCTACAGCGAAAACGTCACCTGCGCCGACACCACGTTGCAGACGCCCTTTTCGACCTTGATGCCGGTCTGGGTCTGCGCGACGTAGCCGGTCTTGCTGACCGCGATCGAAAACGTGCCCGGTCTCTCGTAGATGCCGCCGGAATAGGTGCAGTCAGTGCTGCCACCAAAGACATCCAGCTTGACCTTTTCAGACGTCGCGCTGTCGGTCGCTTCGACCGTCGCATCACAGATTCGCTTGCCGCTGGCTTTGTCGATCACGACCACGTTGAAGTTGGCGGCCGCAATCGCCGGACAGGCGCCCCCAGGCCCCGGATCGCCACCGCAAGCGGTTAGCGAGAGGGGAATTCCCATGGCCATGGCCAAAGCAACAACCGATGCGCGGAGCGAAGACGAAGACAACTTCATGGCAGCTCTCCAAAGCGGCGGGACATCGAGGCGGACTACAGTTCTTTTCCTCGCAGACCGAGCTCTTTCATCTTGGTCTGCAAGCTCTTGCGGCTGATGCGAAGCTGACGCGCGGCCTGCGTGACGTTGCCGCCGGTCTGCTCCAGCGCCTTGAGGATCATCTCGCGCTCGACTCGCTCGGTCTCTAGCCGGACGATCTCTTTGAGCGACGAGGCGGGACGTGGGCCGCTGCTCGGCAGACCAGCCGACGTGGGCTCAACAGCACTCGGCAGCGGGCTGTGCGCCGGCGCCCCCGCGATCCCGATCGCCCCTGCGCCGATCCCGGCGCTTACCCCCGCCGACCAGCCGCCCGTCATCGCCGCAACAGGGGGCGCAGCGCTGACCACGGGCGCAACGGACACGGCCGCCGCCGGCAGATCACGCAGGCCCAAGACCGCGGTCTCGGACAGCAAGACGGCGCGCTCTAGGATGTTCTCAAGCTCGCGGATATTGCCGGGGAAGGGATAGCGCACCAGGGCATCGAGTGCCTCGGGTGCGACCCCGGTGACGGCCTTCTTTAAGCGCTCGTTAAACTTGGCGATGAAGTGCGTGACAAGGAGCGGGATGTCCTGCTGCCGCTCGCGCAGCGGGGGCAGCGAGATCGGCACGACGTTGAGGCGATAGAACAGCTCTTCGCGGAAGTTGCCCTGCGCGACCTCGCGCACCAAGTCACGGTTGGTGGCGGCGATCACGCGAACGTCCACGCGCAGCGTCTTGATGCCGCCGACTCGCTCGAACTCCGACTCTTGCAGGACGCGCAGCAGCTTGACCTGCATCTCGACGGGCAGCTCGCCGATCTCATCGAGAAACAGCGTGCCTTTATCAGCCAGCTCAAAGCGGCCCGGCTTCTGCGAGACGGCGCCGGTGAAGGCTCCCTTCTCGTAGCCGAACAGCTCGGACTCCATCAGCGTCTTGGGAATGGCGGCGCAGTTGATCTTGATGAACGCCTCGCCATTGCGGCTTGAGTGCTCGTGCAGCGCGCGCGCCACCAGCTCCTTGCCAGTGCCGCTCTCACCGGTGATCAGCACAGTAGACGGCGTGTCGGCGACCTTGTCGATCAAGCCGAAGCACTGCCGCAGCGCGCCCGAGGTGCCAATCAGTCCGAAGCGTCCGAGATGGCTTGGCAGGTTGCCGCCGCGGGAATCGCTGCGCTCAGCTTTCTGATCGAGCTCGAAGCTCGACAGCGCTTTGCGCACCACTTGCAGGATGTAGTCCTGATCCGCACCCTTTTCGATGTAGTCGAAGGCGCCGTGTTTCACCGCTTCGACCGATTCTGTGATGCGGCCGTAGGCGGTCCAGATGATGATCTTCAGCTCGGGATATTCGACGATTGCCCGACGGAACAGCGACATGCCATCGAGACGCGGCATGCGCAGATCGGTGATCAGACAGGCCACCTCGCGCCCGGCACTCTGGCTCTGCGCGAGCAGGCTTAAGGCCTCTTCGCCATCGCGCGCTTCGACGACCTCGTAGCCTTCGCGCCGCAGCAGCGAGCCCAACACCTTGCGCAGGTTGGGCTCGTCATCAGCGATGAGGATTCGGCGAGGGGCGGAGGGAGAGGAGGGACTTGCAGCAGACATCGTCGGACCAGCCAAGCCGTGACCCTATCACCGTCGCTCGGCGCAGGTCAATGTGCACCACCGCACGCGCTTAGGCGCCCGGCCGCCCCCCGAAAAAAGGCACGCGCCCGACGGAGAGTTCGTCGAGCATGGCCTGCATCCGCGACTCGACCTGCGCGTAGCAGGCGGCGAGCACGTCTTCGTCTTCGGCTTGCGCTGGGCGGATGTCGGGAAAGCGCAGCGGCTCGCCAAACCACACCGTGGTCTGCGCCGGCAGCGGCAGATACGGCACGTAAGCAAGGCTCAGCCCCCACGGCAGCGACAAGGAAAGCGGCAGGGTATCGGTGCGCAGCAGACGGTGCATGCCCGACAGGCGCGCCAGACGATCCCCGCGCGTCAGGATCACCAGCTGCTCGTGCGTGCCCACCGAGACCACCGGCACAATCGGCACCCCGGTGCGCAGCGCCAGCCGCAGAAAGCCGCGACGGCCGTGCAGCACCACGCGGTGGCGATCGGCAAAGGATCGGCAGGCGTCCCAGTCGGAGCCGGGATAGACCAAGAGCAAGCGCCCTCGCGACAGCGCACGCTCGGCGACCTCGCGGCCGGCGCGCACCGCTCCCACGCGCTGCGCATAGCCGCGAATCTTGGGATCGACAAACAGCGCATCGTGCGCCAGGCCGTGCACGATGCGCTGCGGCGAGACCTGATCATGAATCGCCATGGCGGTGAACAGCGAATCGAAAGGCAGCGCACCGCCGTTGTGATTGCCGACGAGCAGCGCGGGCCCAGAGGCCGGCACGTTTTCGACCCCGCGAAGCTGCAGGCGGAAGTAGTAACGCGACAGCGTGCGGGCCAGGTCGGCGAGGACCGCAACGAGCTTGGGATCGTAGGCATCCAGATCGTCGCAGGGCGGCAGCTTGGCCGCGGTCAGGCGATCGCGCGCGCCGCGCAAAAGGATGCTCAGGATGCCCGGCGGGGTCAAAAGCCACAGATCACGACCATCGATCACGGTGCTGGCGCGCTGATACCACTGCCGCAGTCGGGCGAACGGGGGATCGGCTTGGGGATCGCGGTCGGCGTTCATTGCGCACTCTCCTGGGATGAGCGCCTCGGCGCTGCGCGGGCGCAGACTATGCCTCGGCGCGGGACCCCGGCCAGCCAAAAATTTGCCCCGCTAGCGATCAGGCCCCAGCGTAAGTCCTACATTACCTACATAGGCACAAGACCCCCATGAGCTCCGCGACAAGCCGACGACCCGAAGTGCTGATGCAGTCCACGCTGGGAAGCGCGCCGGTCTGTGACCAAACCGTCTCTGTGCTGCTGACGCGAGCCCGCGATCTGCTGAGCATGGGCATGGCGCCACAGCACGAGCTTGCGCTCTGTCTGCGGGCGGTCGCGCCCGTGCTGAGCTTCATCCACGATCGCGCCGAGCTCGGCTCTGAAGCCAGCCTGCGCCCCGAGATTCGCCGCGCAGTGTTGCGCATCGCGCAAGAGCTGGAGTCGCCTTCGACGCCGCCCCTGCCGATCCCGGTCGCCCTGCCGGTGCAGCACGAAGAAGCGGCGCGCACCGGGGCTCTGCTTTTGGCGGCGTACCGAGCGGCGGTTGAGCGCTGCGTCGCCGATAGCCGACAGCGCATGGCCTTTGGCTGCACCCAAGACACGCGCCCAAGCGATGGCGTGGCCGTGGCCGAGGGCATCACCCGCTTCCTTGCCGCCGCCGCTGCCCAGCCGCAGATCGTGCTGCAGGCGGGCTTAAGTGGACGTCAGCTCGCCGGGCTCGACGCGCAGGGCCGGGTGCTGCGGGCCCAGGCGGCTCAGCGCGAGTCGGCCACGAGTGCCGCCGATGTCGGCCAGCGCGTGCGCACCATGCACCTGGTCTTGGAAAATTTCTTCAGCCGCTTTGAGGCCGCGCTGAACGCACGCCTCAGTCAGCAGCCGATGCTGCGCAAGCTGGGCCTGCGCCTGCTGCCCGGGCGTCAGGTGCTGCCCGGCAGTGACCGCCCGACGTTTGCAAGCTGCCACGTCACCGAAAGCGGCCGCCTGGTCTACGTCTGCTGAGCCGGCAGGCCCTGGCTGGCTGGGGCGCGCACGCGCAGCAAGAGCGCGGCAAAGACGCTGATCGCACACAGCATCAGCACGACGGTGCAGGTGGTATCGACGATCTGCTGACCGCGGCTGGGCAGCTTGAGGAAGATGCCAAAGATGGACTGCCAGCCCGCCGTCAGCGTCGTGGTTCCGACGACGAGCAGCGGACCCGCGGTCACCCAGGCATAGCGCCGACGCTGTGGATTTTTGCGCAGGATCACCGCTGTGCCGACCGCGAGCGCGGTGCTGGCGAGCAGCTGATTGGCGATCCCCAGCATCGGCCACAGCGTCGCGATGGTACCGAAGTACAGGAACCCGCCCCACAGCAGCACCACCAGCAAAGAAGACAGCCACACTCCGGGGGCGAAGTCGTGGCGAGAAAACCGCGGGTGGACCAGCCGGCCCAGGATGTCCTGGACTAAGAAGCGCGCCACACGCGTCCCGGCGTCGACGGTGGTCAGGATGAAGACGGCCTCGAACATCACCACGAAGTGATAGAAGTAGCCGAGCAGCGCCTTGAGCATCGGCAGCTGGCCAAAGATCGTCGCGATGCCGGCTGCCAGCGAGACCGAGCCGCCGGTACGCCCACGCAGCTCTTCGCCGACGAGCTGCGACAAAAGATCGATCTCGACCGGCGTCATGCCGAGCTTGGAGAACGTGGCCGGTGCAACGTTGATGGCGAAGTAGTCCGCGGGATGCAGACAGGCCGCGGCGACGAGCGAAGTGACCCCGACCAAGCCCTCAAGCAGCATTGCACCGTAACCGATGGGGCGGCAGTCCGGCTCGCGATCGACAAGCTTGGGCGTCGTGCCCGAGGCGATGAGTGAGTGGAAGCCGCTGATCGCACCGCAAGCCACGGTGATAAAGACAAACGGGAAGACCTTGCCGCGAATGATCGGCCCGCCGCCAAAGACATAGGGCGTCAGCGCGTCCAGACGAAGCTCGGGATTGATGAGCATGATGCACAGCACCAGCACAAACACCGTCGCGAGCTTCATGTAAGACGACAGGTAGTCGCGCGGCACCAAGAGCAGCCAGACGGGCAGCACGCTGGCGACGAAGCCATAGCCCGCGATCAGAAAGACCAGGGTCTTGAACTGGAACGTAAAGACGCTGGCCCAGCTAGACGCTGCCACCCGCTCGCCAAACACCACCGCGAACAAGAGCAGGACGACGCCCAGCACCGAGGCCTGACGCAGCGCATGCCCGGTGCCGGTGTGCACCCCGCCGCGCATCAGCAGGCCCATGAGCAGCGCGATGGGAATGGTCATGCCGATGGTGAACGTCGCCCACGGGCTGCCTTCGAGGATCTTCACCACCGCGAAGCCCATCGCCGAGATTGCGATGGACACGGTGAAAAAGATGGCGATGGTTGCGGCGACCCCGACGACGGGACCGAGCTCGTCGCGGGCGAGCTCGGCCAGTGAGCGACCACCGTGGCGCACGCTGGAAGACAAGATGACGAAGTCGTGTACGGCACCGCCCAGGGTGACACCGATCAAGATCCACAAGAGCCCGGGCAGAAAGCCAAACTGCGCCGCCAGCACCGGCCCAATCAGCGGCCCGGCCCCGGTAATGGCTGCGAAGTGATGGCCGAACAGCACCCAGCGATTGGTCGGCACATAGTCTTTGCCATCGTTGCGTTCATGCGCCGGAGTCTGCCGATTGGCGTCCAGCCCCAGCACCTTGGCCGCGATGAAGGCCGAGTAGAAGCGGTAGGCGATGGCCAGCACGCAGAGCGTTCCCAGCAAGATTGGCAGCGCGTGTATCCGCATGCAGAGACTGAATCACAGCGCAGGGGGGCAAGGCCAGCCCGAGAATTTGACCCTGCCGAGGTGGCCTCCTACGATGCGCCGCATGCTCGCTCTAATGACTCGATCGCTTCGCCTATTCCCCGTCGCTGGCCCGCTTATGGGCAGCGCGCTTGTGCTGTCCCTTTCCGGTTGTCCAGGGGGTAGCGGTACGGCCGACATGGGCAAGTCGCCACCCGACATCATGTCGTGCTGCGGCCAGTACGGCGATCGCGGCAACAGCAAGGGCGTGGGCCAGTTCTGCATGGAGCATGGCGACTGCACGGGGGATGCTGTCATCTGCTCAGCGGCCGCGGCGCCCCAGAAGCGCGCGTATTTCTGCACCATCCCCTGCAACCCCGATATGGGCACCGCCGCCTGTGGTGAGGGCGCAGTCTGTCAGTTCGACCAAGCGTTTCAAGCCAACGGCTGCGTTCCCTCGGCGTGCATTGCGAACCTGCCGGCGGGCTGTTCGCTGTAAGCGATTAATCGTTGTGATTTCGCCCAGCGAAAAGGCAGGACCGGCCAGCGATGCGGAGCCGCGTCGGGGTCGCCTCATCGGTCTGACTGGCGGCATCGCCAGCGGCAAGAGCTCGGTCGGGCGTCTGTTACGTGAGCTTGGTGCGAAAGTGATCGACGCCGATGAAGTCGCCCGCGTCGTCGTCGAGCCGGGTCGTCCGGCGTACCACAAGCTGGTCGCGGCTTTCGGGTCCGAGATCCTCTTGCCGTCAAGTGGATCCGGGCTACCCGCCATCGATCGCGGGCGACTGGCGGCGCGCGTCTTTACTGACCCTGCCGCTCGCGCTCAGCTCAACGCCATCACCCACCCCGAGATCGGCAGCGAGAGCGCCCGCCGCATGCAAGAGGCGCTGAGCGCGGGTAGCCCTCTTGTGGTCTATGAGGCGACCCTGCTCGTCGAAAATCAGTCGTATCTTGGCTTCGATGGGCTGCTCGTCGTCGACCTTCCCGAAGCGCTGCAGCTTGCCCGTGCCGTGGCCCGCGGCCTGTCGCCGGAGCAAGCCGAGGCCCGGCTGCGCTCGCAGACCTCTCGCAGGGCGCGACGCGCAGCCGCCAACTGGATCCTCGACAATCAGGGCGACGAAGCGGCGCTGCGGCAAGCGGTCACTGCGCTTTATCCCGAGCTTGTCGACGGCGTCATTCCGCCGCGTGGGCGCTAGCGCTCAGCGACTGCTACCCGTCGCTGCGCTTCCCTCAGCCAGCCGGCGCAGGCCCTGCGCCAGGATGAAGTACAGGCTGAAGTTCACACCGTACTCCCACAGCGGCTCGCTGCGATAAAGCTGACGCAGGCGCAGGCTGGCGCGATCGAAGGAATGCTGGCCCCTTAAGATCAGCCGGCTGGTAGGAGCTGAGTCGGCCTCGCTGGTCGCAGGCGCCGCCTGAATATCGAAGCGCAGCCGCGAGCCCAAAAGCTCGCCCGCGACCGCCAGCAGGTCGACGCCGTAGCCCAAGGTGTGCACGGCATAGCGACTGTGAAACGCGAGGAACGGGAGCGTGACTCGCAGATCGACCATCGACTGCTCCTCGGCGCCGATCAGCTCTTGGCTGCTGGCCAGGATCGGCATGGTCTCGGGCCAGCGCGAGGCCTGACGCGCTGCATCGAGCAGGACCTCGCGCGAGGCACTGCTGCGCAGAACGACGCTGATATCGCGCAGGCGGCCGTCGCGGCCGCGCAGAAGAGCCACCGGGCCGCGCAAGAGCAGCGGTTCGTAGTCAGCGGGTCCAGATGCAGGGAGCACAACCCCGGGGCTGCCGGTCAGTGCCTCGGCCTGTCGCTTGATCAGGAGGGCAAAGCTCAGCGTGCTCGCCGCGACAATGCCGTGCTGAAAGAGCGGCGTGACGGCAAGCAAGCGACGCACGGGCTCGGGGCTGGCTGCCAGGCTGCTGTAGGCACAGACGGAAAGCACCGTGCCACCACCCGCGGCGTAGAAGTCCAGGCGCAGGCGACGGCTGCCGCCCGGAGCCGGCTCGGGATCGATCAGCTCAAGCGGACGGACATCGCTGCCTGGCTCGCGCGGCTCGGAGCTGTCGGCGGACTCAGCACCGGACCGCGCGGGGTCTGGACTTGCCGGTAGCTCGGCGATGCGGTTACGCACATCGAATCGAACAATGCCGAGGTCGATTTGGAAGGCGTGCTCCAGGCTGCCATCGTCGCTGCGGCTGACCTGCGAGCCTTTGAGCTGGCGAATAAAGTCGGGATAGCGCTCGGCCCGGGAGGCGACCTCGCGCACGGTCTCGGGACGAGCCGCCACCAGCGTAAGCAGGGTGATCTGCTTCAGGCTCCCACTCGGCTGCGACTCGACAAGGACGAGGTCACTGCCACGCAAGAGCGGCGCCAGTGCGCGGGCGCGGTCGGCGGCGATGGGAAGCAGCGACACATCGCTATCGGACGCGGCCCCCGCAGCGTGACGTCCCCACAGGGCACAGCCCAGCACACAAAGGACCGCAAGCACTGCACGAATACGCCCGACCACCGCGCCAGGCCGAACGCCAGATGTGGGGCCAGACGTGCGGCCAAATGTGGGGCCAGACCTGCAGCCAGACCTGCGACCAGATGACCTGCCAAGCCACGCGGCATTTCCGCGGCCAAGCCGCAGCCCTGCCATCCACCAAATGAAGCGCGAAAAATCCATGGAAGGACCAAGCCCTAAGGCCGCTTGGTGTAGCAGGAAATCTCTCGTTCTCCTTCGGGATTTTGCCGGACCAGACCGCGAAAAAAGCAGCACTTGCATGGGGATACGAGTGCGTGAGATGCTGGTGATACCCCTAAAAATTGCCAACCAAAGCAAGCCCCTCGTTAGGACCCATCTGAGGGCCTTGCGCATTGAAGAGGATGAGGATGCGACAACCACAGTTCGACTGGAGCAGCGGAGCAAAGCGGACCCTTTTTGTGTCAGGACTCGGCGTCTTGGCAGCCACCCTGTACGGCTGCGACCCCAAGGCCGAGACCCCGGTCACCAGTCAGGCCACCGGGGCGCTCAGCGTCGAGCCCGGGTCGCCACTTGGCGGCGTCCGGCCGGCACATGTCAAGCCGTCGCGTCCCACCAAGCATGACTTTCGCATCAGCAAGTCTTCTGTCGAAGGCGGTGCTCCCTCCGTGCGCGCGGCCTATGTCCGCGCGGTGCAGAGCGAAGGCGGAGCGCAGTACGCCGGCCGGGTGAGCGAGAGCGGCACAGTCAGCTTTGATAGCCAGGAGCACAAGCTCGCGGCGCAGGCAGCGAGCGATGGCTTCCGCGTGCAGGCAACCAGCAAGACCAGCGCAACTTTCCGCCTGCAGTCGTATGGCTGTCCGGGCGACAGCAGCCTGCGCTTCGCTGGCACCGCGCCGACGGCCAGCGCCAACCGCGTCAGCTACCGCCACGGCGATGTCGTCGAGTGGTATCAGAACGGCCGGCTCGGCGTCGAGCAGGGCTTCGATCTGCAGAAGGCTCCGGCTTGCCGCACCAGCGAAGGCGCGGTTGAGCTGAAGATCGCCATCAATCACGCGCTGCGCGCTGCGCTGTCGGGTGTCGATGGGGCGCAGTCGCTGCTGCTGCGGGACGAAGCGAACGACACCGTGCTGCACTACTCGGATCTGTTCGCGCAGGACGCCGATGGCAAGAGCGTGCCGGTGAAGATGGCGCTGAGCGAGAGCGGCAACGAGCTTACGCTGCGCATCGACGATCGCGGCGCGCGCTATCCGCTGCAGATCGACCCGCTGATCTGGGCCCAGGTGAACGGTGCCGTGAAGGCCGGCGATCCCGATAACGGTGACCAGTTCGGCTTCTCGATCGCCTCGGCCGGTGACACCGCTGTGGTCGGTGCGCCGCTTGACGACGAGGGCGGGACCGATGCTGGCGCCATCTACGTCTTTACGATGAGCAGCCAGGGCACCTGGTCGCAGCGCGTCAAGGTGGCGGGTCCGTCGGCCGGTGCCAACTACGGCTGGTCGGTGGGCATCAGCAAGCTGGCGACCGGGGACTATCGCATCGTGGCCGGTGCGCCGCAGGACTCGTCGGGCAATGGCCTGGCGAACTGGTACCGCGGTACCGGGGACTCCTGGGTTGCGGAAGCCGAATTCAGCGGCGCCGGGGCTTTTGGTTTCTCGGTCGGCGTGTCGGGTGACCGCGTCATCGTCGGTGCTCCCAACGAAGCGAGCAACGACGGTGTGGCCCGCATCTACGAGCCGGATCCCCGCGTCACGCCGATTCCCTGGAACGAGACCGCAACCATCACCGATGCACCGGGCAGCGCCGGCGAGGTTGGCGTGGGTGTGGCGATCGATGGCGATATTGCCGTGGTCGGTGAGCCCGTGTTCGACGTCGGCGCGACCGATGACGGACGTGCATTCATCTACCAGCACAACCCAGCCGGTGGCTGGACGCGGGTAGCGACGCTGACGGCCAGCGATCGCATGGCCAATGCAAACTTTGGCTACTTCGTGACGGTGCAGGGCCTGACGGCGGTCATCGGCGCTCCGAATCACAACGCGGCAGCGGGCGCAGCCTATACGTTTGACGGCATCGCCGGAACCTGGGCGCAGA
Source organism: uncultured Myxococcales bacterium (assembly GCA_937952145.1). Taxonomy (GTDB): domain Bacteria; phylum Myxococcota_A; class Polyangia; order Palsa-1104; family JAEUJZ01; genus JAEUJZ01. The sequence goes on along the minus strand of CALFYE010000302.1, from coordinate 6,719 downwards.
CCTCGCGCCTGCACGCCCTGGCCGGGGTGACGCTGGTCGCCGGAAATCAGTTCGGCCATCCGCCTTCGCTCATGGGCAACATGCTGGTCGTCGGCGCTCCCTCAGCGGTGGGCTCGGAGCGCGGCTTTCTGTTCCGCCGTGCGGCGGGCACCTGGTCGCTCGGCCAGGTCTTTGTGCCGACCGCGGGCGGCAGCGGGGCGTTTAGTCGCGGGCTAAGCCTGGGCACGCCGGGTCACATCCTGGGCAGCGCGCCTGTGGAGGGGAGCGTCGCGACGGACTCGGGCGCGTTCTTTGACTTCGTCCTGCGCAAGCAGAACGGTGATGCCTGCGCCGCAGCCACCGAGTGCGCTAGCGACTTCTGCGTCGATGGCGTGTGCTGCAACACCGCCTGCGGTGGCGGCTCGACGACGGACTGCCAGGCCTGCAGCACGGCGATGGGCGCAGCAGTAAGCGGCACCTGCGGCGCGGCTTCGGCAGCCACCACCTGCCGCGGGGTCGCTGGGGCCTGCGACGTCGCTGAGCAGTGCGATGGCACCAACCTAACCTGCCCCACCGATGCCTTCGCGGCGAACACCGTGGTGTGCCGTGCGGCCGTCGGCGCCTGCGACACTGCCGAGACCTGCACTGGTACCGCGGCAGCCTGCCCAGCCGACGCGGTCGCAGCCGTTCAGACGGTCTGCCGCCAGGCAGTCGGGGACTGCGATGCCGCCGAGCTCTGTGATGGTCAGACCAAGATCTGCCCGGCTGATCTGCTCAAGCCCAGCTTCACGATCTGCCGCCTGCCTATCGGTGAGTGTGACCAGGCGGAAGTCTGCACCGGCGTCGATGCGGCCTGCCCGCAGGATGTGACGATGGCCACCGGCGTGCCGTGCAGCACGGGTAGCTGCCAGCCGGGCGCGATGTGCCGCACCGAAGCCGACCTTGCGGTCTCGCTGTCGGGTCCGCCCAGCGTGCAGCCCGGTCAGGATCTCGTCTACACCGTGAACGTCACCAACTTCGGCCGCGCCCCGGCGATGAACGTCACGCTCGCCATCATCCTGCCGAAGAGCGCCCCACTTTTGGCTTCAAGTGGCGTGGGTGCGACCTGCCAGTCGACGGACACCGGCGTCTCCTGCACCATCACGGCGCTGGCTCCCGCCCAGGGCACCAACATCGCACTGCAGCTACGGGCCCCGGCCGGTGCTGACACGATGAGCATCGATGCCACGGTGTCTTCGGCGGTCTTCGACCCCAACCCGACCAACAACAACGCCAAGCTCACCCAGAACCTGCTGTCGGCGCGCATCTCTGGCGGCGGTTGCAGCGCGGCTCCCGGGGGTCCGGCGGCCGGTGGCTACGGGGCATTGGTCAGTCTGCTCGGTCTGCTCCTGGCGACGGCGCGCCGTCGTCGCAATAGCAACTAGAGCGAAGCGCGGCACGGAACTCACGAACCTCTCTACCGATCTTTCGGAGGATTTATGCGCAGCTCGCTCTTCTCATGGTCTGGCTTGCCAGCTCCGGGCCGCTTGGCGGTCCTGGCGGGCGCCCTTCTGGGCATGACCGCTCTTGCGCCGTCTACGGCACAGGCGCAGAACCGTGGCTTTCAGGTCAACCGCTACGAACCCACCGCCGCTGGTGAGTGGTCGTTCTGGGTCGACCACCCCTGGTACTCGCGGATGCGGTACTTCGCAGCCGGAGTCACGCTGGACTACGCCCACAACCCGCTCATCGCCGGCCTGGTGCGCCCCGACGGTACGCTGACGCAGACGCAGTCGGTGATCGAGCACGGCGTGACTGGCCACATCGACATCGCGGGCTCGTTCTTGAACCGCGTGCTGGTCACCGCCAGCCTGCCGATCACGTTCTTTGAGAGTGGTCAGGCCTCGACCCTGACCTCGACGCGCGCGGCGACCAGCGTCTATCTGTCGGACCCGCGCCTAGGTGCCTGGGTTCGGCTCTACGGCCAGCCCTATGGCAGTGCGTTTTCGCTAAGCGCCGGCGGTCAGCTGTGGATTCCGCTGCGCGCCTTCACCGACTCGTTCCCTGAGCAGGCCAGTGACCAGCAGGTGCGCGGCCTGCTGCGCGTCGCGATGGGTGGCCTCAAGTACAACATCATGTGGTCGGCCACCTTGGGCGTGCTGTTCCGTCCCGAGGCGCGCCTGGGTGATGTCGCGGATCCGGCGGGCCGCACGGCCAGCTCCGAGCTGCAGATTGGCGGCGCCATCGCTTACGCCAACCTGGAACACGGCTTCGCTGTCGGACCGGAAGTGGTGCTGTCCAGCCGCACCAGCAACCTGTTCCAGCAGTATGCGACGAGCTTGGACCTGCTGTTGGGCGCGCACTACAACGTCGCCCGCATGTTCAACATCGGACTGGGTGGCGGCGTCGGCCTGCTGCGGCAGTCGGGTACGCCCGATGCCCGCGCCATGCTGCGCCTTGCCTATGCACCGATGCCCAAGCCCGAGCCCAAGGATCGCGACAAGGACGGCGTTCCCGATATCCAGGACCGCTGCCCCGACGAAGCGCAGGGAAGCCGCCCCGATCCCGAGATGGCCGGTTGCCCCGAGCGCGACACTGACAAGGACGGCATCTACGACGGCGAAGATCAGTGCCGCGACGAAGCGCAGGGCCAGACCCCCGATCCCAACAAGAAGGGCTGCCCGGCCCGCGACAAGGACGGCGACAGCGTCTTCGACTACGAAGACCAGTGCATTGACGAAGCCAAGGGCACAAACCCCGACCCCAACAAGCTCGGCTGCCCGGCCCGCGACAAGGACGGCGACACCGTCTTTGATTACCAGGATATGTGCCCGGATCAGCCCAAGGGCGATCACCCCGATCCGGCGAAGCCAGGCTGCCCGGCCGGCGATAAGGATGGCGACGGCGTCTACGATCCCGACGATCAGTGCGTCGATGTCGCTGCCGGCTCGCTGCCCGATCCCGCCAAGCGTGGCTGCCCGCTGCCCGATCGCGATCACGACTACGTCCCGGACGGCGTGGATGCCTGCCCGGATCAGCCTGGCGTGCCCAGCCCGGATGCCAAGAAGAACGGCTGCCCGACCAAGCTCGTCGAGGTTCGCTCGGGCCAGATCGTGATCAAGGAGCAGATCTTCTTCGATACCAAGAAGGACACGATCCAGAAGAAGAGCTTCGGGCTGCTGCAGGCGGTGGCCGATACGCTCAAGGCCGTGCCGCAGATCAAGAAGGTCCGCGTCGAAGGCCACACCGACAACGTCGGCGCAGCGGACTTCAACCTCGACCTCAGCAAGCGTCGCGCGGGCAGCGTGGTGCGCTGGCTGGTTGAGCACGGGGTAGAGGCCGGCCGGCTAGAGTCGGAAGGCTACGGCATGAACCGCCCGGTCGCCGACAACAAGACCAAGGCAGGCCAGGCCAAGAACCGTCGGGTGGACTTCATCATCGTCGACCCGCCACAGGCGCAGAGCGAAGCGCCCGCCCAGGTGACTCCGGCCCCTGCTCCCGCTCCCGCTCCCGCTCCCGCTCCGGTCAAGGGTGGCAAGGGTGGCAAGGCCGATAAGGCGGCGGCTCCCGGCAAGGCCGACAAGGCGGCGGCTCCAGGCAAGGCCGACAAGGCGGCGGCTCCAGGCAAGGCCGACAAGCCCGCAGCCCCAGACAAGGCGGACAAGGCCGACAAAGCGGATAAGCCCGCTAAGGCTGACAAGGCCGACAAGCCCGCTAAGGCCGACAAGCCCGCCGCACCGGCCAAGGCCGCCAAGCCCGCCAAGCCCGCCAAGCCCGCCAAGAAGTAACCCCCGCCGGAGACGCCCTCTCCGGCCCGCTCGCCGCCCCCCCTACCCCGCTCTGCTTTACACTACCTAGGCTCTAGATCGTCATCGTCGACTAGGGCTCCCCCTCCGCATGCGCGAACTCCGAAAGAGGCTTGAGTCGAGCCTGTTTACCCTAGAGATGGGACTCGGCCTGCTGGTCTTCTTGCCCCTCGCGGCGCTGCTTTTGGCCGAGAGCACCCACCTGCCGACGAACCGTCTGTTCAGCGATATGGGCCTGTGGACCCTGGCCTTGCTGCTTTTGGCCTGGCTGCTGGTCCGCCTAGCCCGCCACCTGCGACAGCGCTTCGTTGGAGCGGTCACACCGACGGAGCCAGTGACGGGACAGGATCTCTTGGGCCATGCCGTGTCGCTGCTGATCGGTCCGATGCTGCTTCACTGGTTTGCCCCCCGCCTGCTCGAACTTCACCCCGAGTCCGTCTCCGAGCTTCTCCACGAGCTACGCCTGCGCTGGGTCGATGGCTTCCTGATCCTGGTCGGGGCTTGGCTGTGCCTACGACCGGTGCTCGCCTTTTTCAACTACATCACGCGTCGCTAGTCGAGCCCCAGATCCATCGCCTCGGGCGTGTCGGGCGGCGGCGTCGGCTGCAGGTGGCGCTCGACAAGCTCCAAGATCACGAGCTCAGGCCGCTCGCGCTCGACGAGGCTGCTGAGCTCGCGCACACCCGGCAGACTGCCGATGAACAGCGACTGCGCGAACGACTCGGCAAGCGGCATCTGGTTGCGATCGGGATTGCCGGTGCGCATGAACGAGTCATGCAGCACCACCACGCGATGCTTGCCTGTCGGCTGCGAGAACCACAGCGGGGCCAGCCAGGGCTGCGGGATCTCTTGCCAGTTATCCGGCAGCTGGCCGCGACCCGGCCGCGAAAGAAGCGGGGTCTTGCGGATCAGAAACTCGCTGCGAAACTTGCCGTTTTCGTCGGGCAGACCGACCAGGTTCCACTCGCCACCCTCCCAGGCCATCGGCTTGATCTCGTAGTCCGGGGCAAGCGTCGGGATCGGCAGATCGGGAAACCAGCGCTCCTGGGCAAAGCGCGCGATGGCTTGGTTGGCGTAGAAAAAGCCGCGGCCATTCCAGTGCGTGTCTTGTGGGAAGTACACTAGGCCCTCGGACTTGGCGGCGCGCAGGACATCGTGCAGCGGCAGCACACTCACCTTCGATCCCGTCGCCCGCAGGTGAGCCATAAGCTGTCCCAAGCGATCGGGACGCAGCGCGTGGCGGATGGCATCAGGTAGCTGCTCGGGATAGATCGTCTCTTTGTCCGGCGCGATGACGAACAGAAACTGGCTGCCCTTGCGCGCAAGCAGATCGTGACGGCGCTCTAGATAGTCTTTCCATTCCGAGAGCTGGTCGGCGGTAAACGGCGCCAGCCCCATGTGGTTTTCGAAGTTGCCTTCGCGCGTGTAGAACGCCCAGCGATCACGCCCGATCAAAAGGTCCTTGTTCGAGGCGCCCAGCTTGACGGCGCGCAGCTTGGCCTCCCAGCGGACGAGGTGGGCGCGGTAGGCGAAGTGATCGCGGTAGAAGGCATCGATCTCTTCGGCCCAGTGCCCGCGGTTCCCCCAGCTGAAGTTGGGCGGCGGGGCCAGGTTGCGGTTCTCGCTCAGCGAGAGCGCGCTGCGCTCGGCCCGAAAGAAGACGACAAACGGCACGAGGATCGCTGCTGCGAACAGCGCAACCACCAAGCGATCACTGACTCGGCCATGCCAGCGGTGATCCGGGATACGTGCGAACTCAGGCTCGCCCAGCTTGCGGCCCGGCGGACGGGTCTGCGACAAGGCAGCCGACGCGCGCGGCGGCGGGGCGAGGCTCGGCAAAGCAGTCTCTGCGTTGGCGGAGGACATCGGCACGGCTCAGAAGCGGAAGTAGATGAAGGGGTTGTAGGTACCCGTCGCCAGACTCATGCTGCAGGCGAGGAGCAGCGCGATGACGCAGGCCGCGCGCACGAGCACCAAGCTCGGCTCCAGCACAGCGACGGCCAGCGGGGTCGGTCCAACACCAGCCGGGCTGACTGCCGCCCGCGTCTTTTTCAGCCAGCCATCCAGCGCATCGCTGACTGCCTGCCGAATTGGTGCCGCCAACACCGCCCCGAAGAGCAGAGCAAGGGCGACATCGTTGGTCAAAAACCAGCGCAGCGGATACGTCGGATCAGCGCCGCCGCGACCGGACATGGCGCGGAAGAAGGCGACCGCTTGGCTCCACGTTTCCGCTCGGAACAGCACCCAGCCGCAGATCGCCACCAGCATCGTGTAGACGTGGCTCAGCCGTCCCAGGCGATGCAGCAGGCGGGCAAAGCGGGCTTGCCGTTCCAGCACCAGGAAGCCGCCGTGATACAGGCCCCAGACGACGAAGGTCCAGCTGGCGCCGTGCCACAGGCCGCACAGGAAGAAGACCAGCACCAGATTGAAGTAGGTGCGCAGGCTGGATGCGCGGCTGCCGCCCAGCGGGATGTACAGGTAGTCCTGAAACCACGTCGACAGCGAGATGTGCCAGCGCCGCCAAAACTCGCGCACGCTACGCGCGATGTAAGGGAAGTTGAAGTTCTGCGGCAGCTCAAAACCGAGCATGCGGCCCAGCCCAATCGCCATGTCGGAGTAGCCCGAGAAGTCGAAGTAGATCTGCAGCGTGTAGGCGATGGCGCCAAGCCAAGCCAGGCTGGGGCTCAGCTGATCGGGCCGCAACGAAAAGATGCGATCGGCGGCCATGGCGACGTTGTTGGCGATGAGCACTTTCTTCGCCAGGCCCAGCGAAAAGGTCATGACGCCGCTTGCGAAGTAGCGCGCTGTGACCACGCGCTCGACGAGCGAATTTGCGACGTAGGAAAAGCGCACGATCGGCCCGGCGACAAGCTGCGGGAACATGAGGACGTAGCAGGCGTAGTCGATAGATCGGAAGAGCACACGTCTGAACTCCAGTCACGCCAATGTATCTCG
>CALFYE010000301.1 GCA_937952145.1 uncultured Myxococcales bacterium | reverse complement strand
GATCTACACAGGCGAAGACACTCTTTCCCTACACGACGCTCTTCCGATCTTCTCTAGATAAGCGAAGTCTTCGGCGTGACGGGCCAGCACCTCGGCGATGGTCCGCGCGTAGTCGGCCGAGCGCTTGACTGTAAGCTCCACCGTCATCTTGCCGCGCAGGTACTCAAGGACATCGTCGAGTCGCTGGAAGGTCTCGGTTCCCGATGGGAAGCGATGACAGCGCGTGACCTCGGCGGCGGTCATCTCTTCGATCTTTTTGTTGGCGCAGTCGAGCGACTCGTAAATCTGGATGGGGCTGGAGTGCGAGATGACTGGCACGTTGTCGCGCGTCACCCGCACGTCGATCTTCACGCCATCCATGCCCTGCGCATACGCCGCGGCCAGTGCGGCGTTCGAGTTGTACGGCGCCCCGAACGCGGTCCACGCCCCACCGTGCCCAACCGCCATCACCCGCTTGCAGCGCGCATCCGTCCAGCAGATCGCAAGCGAGTCGCGATAGCTCGCCAAAAGCTCGCTCTGCCGTTCGCCCGCAGCGAGCGGAGCATCGGCGCCCCCGTCGCCGCAGCCAGCAGTCAGCAAGAACAGTGCGGCCCACATACCGCCCGCCGCGAGGCGGCGAAAAGCCTGAGAAATCGTGCGCATCGTGACCCTCCTTGAGTTTTTCGGCACGTTACTGCGGGAAGGGGCGGGCTGTCGCGGGCGGCGCCAGTGGTTGCGGCAGCAAACCGCCCATTGCTAATGTCGCCGCACGGAGGGAAGGGCGATGTCACAGCGAACAGCGACGACGGAGGATGGGGCGAAGGCGGGGATGCCGCGCCGCCAGTTTGTGCGGCTGGTGGTGCTGTCAGCCGGGGGCGTGGTGCTACCGCTTTCCTGCGGTGAGCCGCCCGTCCCCGATCCCGACATGACCCCGCTGGTACCGCCCCTGCCGGGCTATTTCTCGACGGAGGAACGGCGCCTGCTCGGCCACTTCGCCGACTATGTCCTGCCCCCCGACGATCTGCCGGGCGGGGGGGAGCTGGGCACCGTGCCCTATCTAGAACAGCTCCTCACCGCCTTCGACAGCGATCCGCCGCGCCTGTTTGCCGCTGGCCCATTTTCCGATCGCAACCCCATCCCCACCGACGATGGCCTGCCCAGCCAGGTGCAGCCCGAGAACGGCTTCCTGAGCTTCCTGCCGCTGACCCGCACGCAAGAGCTGGCCTGGCGCCTGGAGATTTATGGCTCGGCGGGCGTGCCCGGTGGCGGTCCCAATGATGCAGCAACCGGCCCCATCATCGGTCTGCGCCAGGTCTATGCCGAGGCGTTAAAGCAGGCGCTTGCTCTCTTGCCGACGTCGCTGGATGCGCTCAGCGAGGACGACGTCATCGGCCTGTGGCCCAAGCTGCCCGACCGCTTCCGCTACGACTTCCCCAATCGCGTCATCGAAGCCGCGGTCAGCCTGCCCGAGTACGGCGGCAACGTCGATCGCCGCGGCTGGCAGATCGCGCACACACTCGGCGACACCATGCCGTTTGGCTTTACGCCCTATGACCGCGTCGCCGGTCGCTATCGCCCACACCCCAGCGAGCCGTTTTCCGAGCGCGATGCCCGCCCCGATCCCGACCCCATCGATGAAGCCCTGCGCCTGCACCTAGAGCTTGTCGTCGCCGGCGCCGGCGGAAAGAAGTTCTACTAATGCCGGCCGCAAAGACCGTCTTTGGCAACGCTTCGCTGTCGCACTTCGATGCCCTGGTCATTGGCAGCGGACCGAGTGGCAGCGCCGCCACCGCCCTCCTCTGCCGGCACGGCAAGAAGGTCCTGCTCGTCGAGGCCGGTCCCAACTACTACCAGGGCATCGACGATCCGGCGCCCGGCATGCCGATCGCCCTGCACGGCAACGACGAGCTTCGCTACGCCCGCGGCCTGCTCGATCTGGCGCCGACCATCTCGCCGCGCTCGTACCGCCGCACGGCTGCCGATGGCGATCGCACGCAGGTCGGCGCGATCATGGATCTGCCGCGCGGCGTCGGCGGCGGCTCGGCGCTGGCCGATGGTCGGGTACCGCGCTTCGCACCGCAGGACTTTCTGTTCGGGTCGCTCTTGGGCCCCATCCTGCCCGACGCCAACTATGTCGATTGGCCCGTCACCTACGACCAGCTAGAACCGTTTTACGCTTACGCCGAAACCAGCGTCGGTGTGCAGGGCGAGGTCGATCCACACGGCGGACCACGCAGTTCTGCCTATCCGATGACACCGGGCCCCGCAAAGTACGTATCGCTGCTCCTCGCCGACGCGGCGCGGCGGCAGGGCTATCAGCCGTTCCGCTGTCCGCGGGCCCTCAACTCGCGGCCTTATGGCGGGCGGCCGGCCTGCGTCAACTGCGGCTTCTGCGCCGGCTTTGGCTGTCCATCGAATGCCCGCGGCGGCTCCACCGCGGTGAGCCTGCTGCGCGAAGCCCTGCTCAGTGGCAGCTGCCAGCTACATACCCAGACGCGCGTGCACAAGCTCCTCTTGTCTGGCGATGGTCGGCAGGTGGTCGGCGTGCAGGTGATCGGCCCCGACGGCACGCGGCAGGTGCTGACCGCTGACACGTACCTGCTCGCCACCGGGCCCATCGAAGACGCGCGGCTGGTGCTGTACTCAGAAGGCAGCGACACCCTGAACCCGCGCGATCTTGTGGGTCGTAACTTCTGCGGTCGCTCGGTCACCGTCGCTGTCGGCATCTTCGACTATCGCATCCATCAGGATCGCGGCAACGGCGCCAGCTTTTCGATGACTGATCTGCGCGGCGATGCCCGCGATCGCAGTCGTCCGATCGGAGGGCTGATGACCCTCGGCGGCGAGCAGACGCTGCTCCTAGAGACCGGGCTTTATCTCGGCACCTTGCGCGTGCCGCCGGGACCGCTCTTGAAGAAGGCACTGCGCCAGAGCATCGGCCGCGAGCGCATGGCCTATCTGTCGATGTACGTCGAAGATCCGCCGCAGGCCCAGAACCGCATCGATCTGGATCCGCTGCTGCGCGATCACGATGGCGTGCCCGTCGCGCGCATCACCTATCAGCGACATCCCTACGCCGTCGCAGCGTCGGCCTATTTCGGTCCCAAACAGCTCGACATCCTGCAGGCCGCCGGGGCGCAGTACGGCGCGGCGCTGCCGCTTGACGATGCGCAGGCCCAGTGCGGACACCACGGCGGCACGCTGCGCTTCGGCACCGATGATCGAACGAGCGTCTGCACACCGCAGGGACGCTTCCACGGCGTTGGCAACCTGTTTGGCACCGGCGGATCGCTGTTCTGCAGCCTGCCCGGCTATAACCCCACGCTGACCATGTCGACCTTGGGCCTGTGGGTGGCGGCCAACCTCGTCTTCCCGGGCTCGCCCGAGCGAGCCGTCACGCCGCTGCCAACGCCGTAGTCGCCTGCGTCACAACACGTCCCCGACGGCGCCGACCTCACCGCTTACCGAAGGACACCCCATGCCGCACGCTCGCTTGTCTATCTCCGGCATCTCTGGCCTGCTGCCCCTTCTGGCTCTGCTTGGCTGCGCCCCTGAGCCGGCGCCTGCGACGGCGATGTCGGAAGCCGCCCTGCACGATCGCGCGGTGACCGCTGCCGCCGACGATCTGTCACCCACCGCGCGGCTGGCGTTGCCGGCGATGCTGCGACCGCAGATCCTCGCCGATGTCCCGGCGGCAGCCGTCGCTCGACTGCGGGCCCGCGGCGACATCGCCGGCTTGCAGGCGCTCTACGACGAGCTGTCCTGGCAGAACTTCGTCGCCATCAACTGGCCGACCGACGACGCGGGGCACGCCCGACACCACCTGTCTGACCCCGGGGCACCGGCCTGGGTCGGCTGGCGCGAGAGCCCCGAGGTCTTCGCCGAAGACGGCTCGCCACCGGCCGCCTGGGGAAGCCCGCTGCGCTCGCTCGCCCGTCGCTCGCACGGACTCTCTGGACTGCCGCCGGGGGCCGGCCTGAGCGTAAGTGAGCGCATCCTTCTGCCCGCTCGCCGCAGCCCGCACGCCGAGGGACTGAACCAGCCGTTCTCGCTACCGCTGTGGGATCAGAGCGGCGGCCTCGTCTTCTATGAGGTGCTGATCAACCGCGCCGAGTTTGACTACATCGTCGACAATCAGCTCTATAACCTCGATGGTCAGGTCGCCTTTGCCAGCCGCCATCCCGGCCGCGATCTCGATCCCGGCAGCTGCAATCATCCCAACCGCTCGATCGTCGTCTTCCCGGCTGGCCGCCCCGACAGCGACGAGGTCGGCGCCATCGAGATCAAGCTCGCCTGGCGCGTCCTGTCCGCCCGCGACATCGAGAGCCGCTACCTGACCATCGATGGCTGGGTGCCGCGTGACCTGCGCGTTGAGGGCAGCTGCGCCACATCCGACCTGCACGTCGTCGCCGCCGGCCCCGACTGGAAGCCGGCTCGCCTGGGTCTGGTCGGCTTTCACATCGGTCACAAGACGCAGAGCGCACCGCAGTGGGTGTGGTCGACGTTTGAGCATATCGACAACCTAGGTGTCGATCGGCGCGAAGCCGAGCGCCTAGCCCGTCACGGTCAGACCCTGCGACCCAGCTTCTATGACCCCACCTGCCCCGGCTGCCCGGTCAACACCTGCGCCGCCCCGCCGCAGAAGAATCAGCTGCAGCGCCTGCTGCCGATCGAGCGCCAGACCGCGGTGCTCAACGCGCAGATGCGTCACCTCTTGGCCGCACACGGCTCGAAGCTGGCCTATTACGAGCTGGTGGGCAGCCAGTTCCCGACGCAGCCCGAGGCCCTGCCAACCCGCCCGCGGGCCGAGCCGGGCTGCAGCGGCGAGGAAGCCGTGCCCATCAACCTGCCCGACAGCGTGCACAACAAGTCCGGCGGTCGCCCACACCCGGTGTTCCTGACCAACCTCACGCTGGAGTCGTTCTTCCAGCGCGGCGTGCAGCCGGCCTGTCTGCAGGTCGAGCCCGGGATCTGCCCCGACCCCTTGCCGCCTGGTGCCCCGACGGTGTTCGGCAGCGAGAGCTGCATTGGCTGCCACTCCTCAGCGCCCATCGCCAGCGGCGGCACCCCCAAGCCCGGCACGCAGGAGGCAACCTACAGCACCCAGCTCAGCGGCGACTACAGCTGGCTGCTATCGCAGCGCGCCTTCTGGAAAAAGTAGCTCCGGCGCGCTCGCCCAGGCGCAGTGAGCGACGGGACAGCCCCGATTTTGTGATAGTGTCGCCCCCGTGATTGCGCAACTCGCCGACATCTCTTTCGGCTACCCCGGTACCGAGCTTTTTTCGCACGTCTCGTTCCAGATCAACCCTGGTCAGCGCATTGGCCTGGTCGGTCCCAATGGGGCCGGCAAATCGACGCTCTTGCGCCTGCTGTGCGGCGAGCTAGCCCCCGATGGCGGCCAGGTGGTGCGGGCCCGCGGCAAGCGCCTGGCCTACATGCACCAGTCGCAGGAATTCCAGGGCCACGGCACGCTGTGGGAGACGCTGCTCATCCCATTTGCAAGTCTTTTGCAAATGCGATCCGAGCTGGCCGCGCTGGAACACGAGATCGCCGCCGCCGAAGGCGAGCGCGCCGACAGCCTGCTTAAGCGCTATGGCGAGCTAGAGCACGAGTACTCGCACCGCGAAGGCTATACGCTGGAGAGCCGGGCTCGCGCCCTGGCCCACGACCTGGGCTTTAGTGAGGAAGATCTCGGTCGCTCCGTCGCTAGCTTGTCCGGTGGCGAGCGCGGCCGAGTCGAGCTGGCCAAGGTGCTGCTCGATCAGCCGGACCTGCTCTTGCTAGACGAGCCGACCAACCACCTCGACGCCGAAGCGGTCGAGCACCTGGAAGAACGACTGGCCGCCTGGCCCGAGACGCGCGCCCTTTTGCTGGTCAGCCACGACCGCTACTTCTTGCAAGCAGTTTGCAATGAGATCGTCGACTGCGAAGACGGCGAGCTGATCCGCTATCCCGGCAGCTACGAAAAATACGTCGTCGCCCGCGACGAGCGGCACGAGCGCCTCAACGCCGAGTGGGAGCGCCAGCAAGGGCAGATCGCCCGCACCGAAGACTTCATCCGCCGCAACATCGCCGGACAGAAGACCAAGCAGGCGCAGTCACGGCGCAAGATGCTGGACAAGCTCGATCGCGTCGACCGCCACCGCGACACCTGGTCGGCAGCCGGCGACATCGGCCTGCGCTTCACCGTCAGCGATCACCGCGGCGGCAAGGAAGTGCTGCGCTGCGAAAACGTCGAGCTTGGCTACGGCCAGGGCCCGGCCCTGGTGCGAGATCTGACGCTGACGATCTATCGCGGCGAGCGGGTCGGCATCGTCGGACCCAACGGCGCCGGCAAGACGACGCTGCTCAAGGCGCTGATCGGCCGCATCGCCCCGCGGAAGGGCTTCATCACGCTGGGCCATGAAGTGCGCATCGGTTACTTCGATCAGAAGCTGGAAGATCTCAGCGAAGACAACTCGCTGATCGACGAGATCCGCAGCGTGCGCGGCGACTGGAACGAAGACGTGGTGCGCGGCTACCTCGGTCGCTTCCGCTTCACCGGCGACGACGGGTTCAAGGTCGTCAAGGGCCTGTCAGGCGGCGAGCGCAACCGGCTGCAGATGGCCAAGCTGATGCTGCGACCGTACAACCTGCTGGCGATGGACGAGCCGACCAACCACCTCGACATCGCGGCCCGCGAGACACTAGAAGAGGCGCTGAGCGAATACGAAGGCTCGATGGTGGTGGTCAGTCACGATCGCTACTTCCTGGATCGCGTGGTGAACAAGATCCTGCACCTCGATGCCGCGACTGGACGCATCGATGCCCACGTCGGCAACTACTCGGACTATCGCCGACGCCTGGCCGCTGCCAGCAAGCCCGAGCCCAAGCCCGCCGAGACTGCTCGTGCCGCCGCGCAGAAGAAAGACAGCGCCGCCGCGACGAGCAAAAAGGCCCCCACCCAGAGCACGCCCCCGCCGGCCGCCGCGACCGCCGCCGCCCCGTCGAAAGATGCTGGAGGCAGCAAAGAAGATCGCCTGGCCGCGCATCAGGCGCGCAAGGATCGCGAGCGCGGCCAAGAAAGAAAGCAGAAGCGGCTGGCCCAGCTAGAGACCGAGATCGAGACCACCGAGCGCGCCATCGCCACCCTGCGTGAGCAGCTTGCCGCCGACCATGGCGGCGAGTGGCAGAAGCTCAACGCCCTGGTCAGTGAAGAGCAGTCGCTGGACAGCAAGCTGCGACGGCTGATCGAAGAGTGGGAAGCGCTGGGGAGCGAGCTCTCAGCGCCCTGAGCAGGACCCGAGCACGACCCAAGCGCGACCCCCGAAAGGAAGGCAGGTGATGCCCATGTCCCCCCATCCCGACATTCCACCCCTGCCCGATCACATCGCTGGCGAACCGCCGCTCCCGTCGCTGAGCTTGTGGTATCGGCTGCGCCTGCTGACCCAGCAAGCGGTGCTCATCGCGCTGCTCTGCCTGGTGCTATGGCCGACAGCTGGGCTTTATGCACTGCTGCGCTTGGTGCTGCCCAAGCCGCCGCATATTCCGTCGCTGCCGCGCTTCCTTCGCCTGCTTTACCGCGTGGGCTGGGAGCCGCAGCCCGCTCCCGGGATCTCACCCTGGCAGCGGCTGTTCCTGCTGGCGCACCTGCTTGTGCGGGGGACGCTGCTGCCCTTGCGTGGCCTGGCCTGGTATCTCGACGATCTGCTGTACGGCCCGGCGCTCAGCCAGACCCGCATCGTGGCGCCGCTGTTTGAGCTGTCGGCGGCGCGCAGCGGCAGCACGCAGATCGCGCACTACCTGGAAGACGATCCCCAGCTTGTCGCCCCCAGCTCGGGACAGACCGAGATCCCCTATCTGTGGCTGTGGCGCCTCTTTGAATTTGCGTTTGCCTGCGGCCTGTCCAAAGACTGGCTGCGCAAGACCGCCCAGGCCTCTTTTCCGGCGGATTTTCTGCAGCGTCACGAGCTGGACCCGCTGCGCACCGACACCTTCGAGATGCAGTTCTGCAACGCGCAGCTCGTCAACATCACGATGCTGCTGGGCCCGGCGACGATGATCGAAGAGATGGACAACGCCAGCATCAGCCCGTGCTCACAAGATATGTGGCGGCAGGACTTCATCCGCTACCTCGATGCCATCGGCCGCAAGCGCCTGCTCTTGGCCCGCCTAAGTGGCGATGCCGTGCTGGGGGATGCTGCACCCGTCGCTGGCGATCAGCGACCGCGGCGCCGCCTGATGATCAAGGGGCACTTCCTCAACGTCGCGGATGATCTGGCCCACCGCTATCCCGATGCCCGCTTCCTTGCCATCATCCGCTCGCCGGCCGCGCGCTTGCAGAGCGTCATCAACTTCCACCGCGTGCAGCCGCGCCCGCCCGGGACCATGCCGCCGCCTTTTGATTTTCTGGTCCGCCGCGCGCTCCAAAGCGAGATCGACTACTGCGAGCGCGAGCAGGTCTGGTTCTCTGCTCCTCCGACGGGACCGGGGCGACGCGTAGTGGTGCGATTTTCGGACTATGTGCGCGATCTCGCTGGCACGATGCGCGACGTCTATGCCCAGTGCCTCGATGTGCACGAGGTGCCCCCGCACGTGCCGCGCACCCACACCACGCGGGCCCGCAGCGGCTACGCCATCGATCGATCGCTGAGTCAGCTGCATATCGATCGCGACTGGCTGAGCGCTCGCCTGGCCGACTACATCACCTGGTGTGGCGACGGGCCGCGGCCGTAAGGCTTCCTGGCGCCGGCTGACTCGGGCAGGCTGTAGGGATGCACGATCACCCCACGGCCAAGTATCCGGTAGCGCAGCGCATCCACACCACCGTCGTCGAGTGGGCCGATGAGCTGGCCCCGCTTCTGCGGCGCTCGCCCGACACCATTCGCAGCCAGGGCTTAAGCGCGGGCGACTTCCGCGACGGGGGCTGGCTGGTCATTGAGCTCATGGACGGCTCGACGCTGCGCTTCCGCCACGCCTTCCACGTCATCCGCGAAAGCGAGCAGGCGCTGGCGGTGTTCACCGAGCACTGCGGCTATCACGTCTTCCCGCTGCACGAAGCCCGCGTCACCCGCCTGTTCGAGACGGCGCTACACCCGACGCCAGCCCGCTAGCCTTGCCTTGATACACGCGAGAGTATATTCTCTCGTGTATGTCAGGTGACGCGTCAATCCCCGAGCCGCTTCTGGCGGCAGCCCGCCAGATCCTTGAAAAGCATGGACCAGAAGGGCTGACGCTCGATGCCGTGGCGGCCGCCCTTGGCGTCTCGCGAGCCACCGTCGTCCGTCGCTGTGGAGGGCGTCAGGCGCTGCTCGATGCGCTTGCCGCAGCGGGCAGCGATGTCGGGGAGCGCGCCGAAGCGCGGACGCGGATCTTGCAAGCCGCGCGCGAGGTGTTCGGGCAGCATGGTTTCGAGGCGGCATCGATCGAGCAGATCGCCGAAGCCGCCCGCGTCGCCCCGGCCACGGTGTACCGCCACTTTGGCGACAAGGATGGGCTGGTCGCAGGCTTTCTGGATGTCACCAGTCCGCGCCTGCGCGTGCGGGCCATCGTCGATCAGCCGACCGGCGACCTGCGCCGCGATCTGGAGCGCATCGCCGAGGCCATGCTGTCGCATGCGCAGACCGATCCGGCCAGCATCCGGCTGGTGTTTATCGAAGCGCTGCGCGGTACGCCGCTTTTGCCGCGGGTGCGCGCCCTGTCGCCCTTCCGCACGCAACACGCACTGCAGGCGCTGATCGAGACGCACCTCCCGCCAGAGCGCAAGGCGGAGGCGCGGGATCTCGCGCAGGCCTTTGCCGGTCTCGTCCTGGCTTTTGGCTTCGTCGGCCCGCTGCTTGGTGCGCAGTCTGCCGGCGACCCGGTCGAGCGGGCTCGCTTTGTCACCCACCTCTTTCTGCGCGGCGCACAGGTGCCGCAGCGGAGGCGCCATGCATCCATCTGATGTCGTTCCCCTGGTGCTGGAGTTTTCACAGATCGGTGGCGAGGCGCTGCCGCGCGTCGGCGGCAAAGGAGCCAACCTCGGAGCGCTGACCGCGGCCGGGATTCCCGTCCCGCCGGGCTTCTGCCTGACCACGGCCGCCTACGATCGCTTCCTCGCTGCCCTGCCCGATCCCGAGGCGCAGTTTGCGGCCATCGAAGCCTTAGACGGTCAAGATGTCGAAGCCGCACGCCGCGCGTCCGAAGCCTTGCGCCAGACGCTGGGCACGCTGCCGATCCCAGATGCGGTCATCGCCGCAGTGAAAGAGGCGCACGCCCGCCTAGGCCGCGAGCACCCGCTGGCGGTGCGTTCAAGCGCGACGGCGGAAGATCTGCCGGGAGCCAGCTTCGCTGGACAGCAGGACACCTACCTCAACATCCGCGGCGAGGCGGCGCTGCTCGATGCCGTGCGGCGCTGCTGGATCTCGCTGTTCACCGATCGCGCGGTGCTGTACCGGGCGCGCAGTCGCTTTGGTCAGCGCAGTGTGCGCCTCGCCGTCGTGGTGCAGCGGCTGATCGATCCCGAGGTCTCGGGCATCCTGTTTACCGCCGATCCGGTGAGCGGCCATCGCGGCACGCTGTCGATCGATGCCGGATTCGGGCTGGGCGAAGCGCTGGTCGGAGGCCTGATCAGCGCCGACCTGTATCGCGTCGATCGCCGTCGCCACGTCGTCACGCTGGCCCAGCCAGGCGACAAGGCCTTTGCCATCCGCTCGCTGCCCGGCGGTGGGACCGAGCGCGTCGATCTGCCCCCTGCGCAGCGCACGGCTCGCGCCCTGAATGACGCGCAGGTGCTGGCCCTGGCCGCAGTGGGCGAGCGCATCGAGTCGTTCTACGGCGGCGTGCCGCAGGACATCGAGTGGTGCATCGCCGGCGGACAGATCCACATCGTGCAGGCCCGGCCGATCACTTCGCTCTTCCCCCTGCCGGAATCGACGCTCCCGGCCGCTGGGCTGCGCGTGTACTTCAGCTTCGGCCACGTGCAGATGATGCTGGAGCCGATGCCCAAGCTGTCGCGTGAGGTGTGGATGTACTTCTTCCCCGCTGGCAAGGGCGATCCGACGCGCGACAGCCCGGCGAAAAAGAGCCCCTACATGACGGCGGCGGGCAGCCACCTCTACGGCGATATCACCGAGCTTCTGCGGGTGCCGCGTCTGCGTCGCCTGATCTTGCCGGCGCTGAGTGTCATCTACACCGATATGGAGCGCGGCTTGTCGCTGCTCGCCGAGCGGCTCGCCAACGAGCCGGAGGGACGCTTGCGCGATCTCTTGCCGGCGCTGCTGCGTGTCATCGGGCCGGTGCTATTCCGCGTGCCGCTGGTCATGGCAGATGGCGATCCCGAGGCCGGAGCCCGCGCGGCCGATCGTCGGATTGATGATCTCCAGCGCGAAGTCCGCGAGCGCATCGCAGGCGAGCCGACGCCGGCCGGGCAGCTTCGACGTGCGATGTCTGAGCTAAACGGCGTCTTTTCCACCGTGCGCGCGCCTCTTTCGCGCATGGCGGCCGCGCTAATGGGCCATCGCCTGCTCCTGCGTTTGGCCGGCGCCGACTGGGCCGAGGGGTCACGGGCCGCGCTGGACGATCTGCTGCGTGGCCTGCCGGGAAATGTGACGACGGCCATGGATCTGCAGGTCGGCGACCTGGCGGATCAGGCCCGTCCGCATGCCGAGCTAGTGGCGCTGTTGCGCGGTGATGCCGTCGGCCTGCCCTGGCCCACGCTGCGCGAGCGCATTGCCCAAGTTGGCGGTGGTCGAGAATTTCTCGTCGAGCTAGATGCATTTTTGGCCCGCTATGGCGACCGCGCGATGAGCGAAATCGACCTGTCTCGGCCGCGCTGGCGCGAAGATCCGACGGCGCTCTTGCGAGCCATCGCCGGCGGCCTGGGAAGTGGCGAGAGCGGCAGCCATCGCCGTCGCCATGCCGCCCAGGTCGAGATCGGCGAGGCGGCGCAGCGAGCGCTGGTGACGGCAGCCAGCCGCGGTCCCGGAGGCCTCCTGCGCGGTCGGCTCATCGAGCGCCTTTGCCGCGTCGTCCGCGCTGGCCTGGGTCTGCGCGAGCATCCCAAGTTCATGCTGGTGCGCATCTTCGGCGCGCTGCGCACAGCCGTGCTGGGCGTCGGTGAGACGCTGGTCGCGCGCGGGCAGCTCAGCTCGCGCGACGAGGTCTTCCACTTCGGTTTTGAGGAGCTGCTGACGGCTCTTTCGCAGCCCAGCCAAGATCTGCGCGCCGAGGCCACGCGCCGTGCCGCCGATCTAACCCGCGATCGCGGCCGACGACCTCCGTTCGTCCTGTCGAGCGAAGGTGAGACGCCGACCTTGACCCCAAGCCGAGCCGATCTGCCGGCCGGCGCCCTGCCCGGAACCGCTGCCTCGGGCGGTGTCATCGAGGGGGTGGCGCGGCTGGTGCGCGATCCCGAGCGCGAGGTCCTGCACGCCGGTGAGATCTTGGTCGCGGCCTATACCGACCCTGGCTGGACCCCACTTTTCGTACACGCCGCTGGCGTCGTCACCGAGGTCGGTGGGCTGATGACGCACGGCGCGGTGGTGGCCCGCGAGTACGGCATCCCGGCAGTGGTCAGCGTCGCCGGCGCCCTCGACAAAATCCGCAGCGGTCAGCGCATTCGCGTCGATGGCACGCGCGGCTTCGTGCAGATTCTGGAGGACGCATGAGGGGCGCACTCATCGTCCTTGGCCTGCTCGCCATCGGGCTGGCTTTCGTCTGCTATCTGCGCGGTGGGACAGCGCTCTTGCTCGATGGTCTGCGGGCAGGTCTGCGCGGTGTCGGGCCGCTCTTGCCGATGCTGATCTTGATGTTCGCACTCGCCGGCTTTGCCGAGGTGCTGTTGCCGCGTCAGCTGGTGGCGACGTGGCTATCAGACTCCTCGGGGCTCAAGGGCCTCTCGATAGCGGTCCTTTTGGGCATCGTGACCCCGGGTGGGGGACCGATTGGGCTACCCATCGCTGCCTCGCTGCTGCGGGCCGGGGCGGGCGTGGGGGTCATCGTCACCTACCTCAGCAGCATGGCGCTGCTTTCGTTTGTGCGTGTGCCGCTAGAGCTGGGCATCTACGGCCTGCGCCTGACCCTGCTGCGCATTGTCTGCTGCCTACCCCTGCCTTTCGTCGCTGGCTTCGTCGCGCAGCACCTCAATCGCCTGGCCAGTCTGCTGCTGGACCGCCTGCCGCAGTAGGGCGCCGCAATGTGCTAATCCCCGCCCGTTTTGTCCGTCCGCCGAAAGGCGAACTGTTGCAAAATGGGCTGGAGGCATGCCGAGGTTCTTCCTCAGTCGGTGCACCGCCCCCTCCGAGACGGGTGGGCGAGGGGGCAAGCAGGTGGGCGGGCGCAGGCCAGCGCTCGGGGGGCTGTGTGCCCTGTCGCTCGCCGCGAGCCTGAGCACGGCCGGCTGCGATGCCGGTCCGGGGTTGTCGTCAACCCTGGCTTCGGCCGCGTCGGTGCAAGGGGGCTCGCTGGAAGCACCGCGTGTCGCCCTGCCGCCGCTGCCACCTTTGCCTGGCGACCGCCTGCTCTATCGCTTCTGCGACCACGCCGGTGACGCGACGCTGGAGCTGACCGACGCAGGGGGCGGGGGCCGTCCAGGGTCGAGCCAGAGTCTGCGTGAGCGCTTCCTGGGCTTTGACTCGCCGTACAAGATGGCCAGCCCGTACAGCGGCCTGCGCGGTGACAGCGCGCTGCGCGTCATCGAGGTCGCCATCGCTGAGCCAGCAGTCGAGAAGTATCCCCGTCCCCCCGAGGCGGCGACGGCACCGAGCGGAGAGGCCGCGCCGCGCTTCGATCCGGTGTGGAATCGCTACCGTGGCGTCTACGAATCGAAGGTCGCGCTGTTTGCCCCGGCCCCGGCCTGCTATCGCTATCGTCTGTCCCTGCCCGCCCGGGGCCTGTTGTCGTTCCACTACGCGGCCATCCCGTCGCAGAAGGGGACGGACAGCCGTGCCCTGCCCGTTGATTTCAGCGTCAGCGTCGATGGTCAGCGGATCTGGACGGCGCAGGTCGGCCCCGGCAAGTCCAAGCCCACTCCCGGCGAGGGAGCGACCGTCAGTCCGCCCGGACACTGGCACGCCGCCAGCGTCGAGCTACCGACGGAAGCGAATAAGCCCGGCAGCACCCCGCTGCACGAGGTGGCGTTCTGCACCACGCTGGAAAAGCCCGCCACCACCCCGCCGCGCGACGGCAGCAGCCGGGGTGATAACCCGGCCATCGGCACCGCCGCCTGGGGCACCCCCGAGCTGTGGTCGCTGGCCGAGGGAGCCGCCGGGCCCAACGTGCTCTTGGTGCTGATCGATACGCTGCGCGCCGATGCGCTGTCGGCGATGCCGGGGCTTAGCCAGTACAGCCGAAGCAGCGTTCACTTCAGCCAGGCGATCACCGCCGCCACCTGGACCCGCCCGTCGCTGCTTGGCCTGCTGGGGGGCGAGCTCGCGACCGCGGTGGGCCAGAGCGCCGAAGAGATGATCCCGAGCGATCGCGAGCGCAAGCGCTTCTACGCGCTCGACCGTCGACTGCTGCCGCGCGCGCTGCGTGATGCGGGGTACAAGGTCGCCTCGATCGGCAACAACTTCTTCCTGCTTGGCTATCCCCAGATCGGCCTCAGCCTGGGCTTTGACGAGGTCGCCGATGTCCGCCATCCCGTCGAGGACACGCCGGCGATCAGCCGCGCCGCGATCGCCTTTCTGCAGAGCCAGGCGCCGCGCGGACGTTCGTTCTTCTTGCAGCTGCACTACGACGCGCCGCACTGGCCCTACACCCCGCCGCCCGAGCATCTAAAGGGCATCACCGATGCGCAGGTCGCGCAGCTTATGGGCATTCCCGAGAGCGAGCGGGCTGGAGCGCGACTCGATCCGCAGGCCCGCGCCTACCTGGGCGAGGCGGCCTATGCCGATGCGCAGATCGGCCTGGTGCTGGCGGAGCTACAGCGGCTGGGGCTGCGCGATCGCACGCTGGTCATCATCGTTGGCGATCACGGCGAGGTCTTCGATCCGCGCCACAACCACTATGTCCAGTCGCTCAAGCAGCCGACGCTTTATCACCACGGCTGGTCGGCCTACGACGAGATCCTGCGCGTGCCGCTTTTGCTTGGCATGCCGGGGCGGCTGCCCGGCGGCACGGTGGTAAATAGTCAAGTACGCTTGACGGATGTGGCCCCCACAGTCCTTGAACTTTTGGGTCTAGGCAGCTATCGCGCCGTGCTGCCTTCGGGTGGACATGGCGACGGACAGAGCCTGCTGCCGCTGATCTTCAAGCCGGGCGCAGCCGGGGCCGCCAACCTGGGTCGCGCGGACGACGACAAGCTCAGCCGACCGGCCTATGCCGAAGGCCAGAACATCCGCGCCCTGCGCCACGCTGGCTATCTGTACCTGCGTCGCGGTGACGGTCGCCTGCAGCGGGCCCAGGGCAACGATGGCATCGGGCCAGTGATGCGAGTCGCGGAAGAGCTCTACGATCTGCAGGCCGATCCGTTTCAGCACAACGATCTGTTGGCCAGCTTCTACGCTCCGAGCAAGAAGCCCACCGATGCTCAGCCGCCGAGCCCGCCAAGCCCGCCCAGCCCAAACGATCCGCTGGCCGATCCGCGCATCGGTCCCATCCTGGGTCGCCTGCGCGAAGAGTTCTCGCGACACACGCCGCAGTCTCCCGAGCAGGGCCTGCCGCTGGTCCATCTGATGCTGGCTCCCGACGCGCGGGCCCAGCACCTGCTCACCGGAACGCTGGTGTCGAGCGACCTTGGGCTCTCGGTGCAGGGTGTGAAAAACGGCGAAGTGGTGCCGCGCGGGCCAGGGCGCATCGAGATCAAGCTGCGGGCCGGGGGCGTCGTCGATGTCCTCGTCGATCCGACGGCCCGGCTAGAGCTGAGCCTCGCTCGCGATGGACTTGCGGTGGCCCCGCGCGAGCTCTTGCTGGGCCCGTTCTCGCTGCCGCTCCTATCGGGCCGGACCGAGGCCAAGCCGGCCACCGCAGCGTCGTCCACAAGTAACCCGGAGGCGACTGCCAGCAGCGCCGCCATCGTCCTCGACGGTGCGCTCCTCGACCGCCTCAGCAGCAGCTATGCCCCTGTCCCGGGTGAGCGTGGCGAGATCTTGCTCTGGCGCGACCAGACCGCTCCCGGTCTCGCCGCCGCCAGCACCAGCCAGAGTGCCGGCGCGGGCCCGACTTCCGGTGGCGGATCTGCGTCCCCCTCGAAGAGTGCAGCCGAGGTCGAGACGCTGATGCGCGACTGGGGCTACGCCCGACCCGCGACGACGGCCCCGGCAGCCAGCCCAGCGCCGACGGCAAAAAGCAGCGCCCCGGTAGACGGCGGTCCATAAAGACGACAAGTCGCGGTATGAACGGCGCATGCGAGTCGTCTCTGCGCTGTGCTTAGTGTTCGCGGTTGCCTGCGCCTCGTCATCGCCGGATGAGAGCACCGACCTGCCGGTCGGCGGGGTGACGGACGGGGGTGAGGGCAGCCCCGATCTGGCGATCCCACCGCCTCCTGCCGAAGCCTGCGAGGCCAAGCCGATCGCCACCGGCGAGGCGGCGAAGTGTGATGTCTCGGTCACCTATGCGCCACCGCGGGCGGCGACGCAGATCGCGATTGCTGGCGAGTGGAACGCCTGGACGCCGCAGTCCCTAGGGCCGCCGGATCTGGAAGGGCGCTATCACGCCAACCTGCGGCTCGCTCCCGGTGTGTACGGCTACAAGCTCGTCCTCGACGGTACCGAGTGGCGCCTGCACGAGCGCAACCCCTACCGCAAGTACATAGGCGGCGTCGAAAACTCGGGCCTGCGCGTCCCGGACTGCCAGGTGCCGCAGCTTAAGCTTGGGCTTTCTTCGCTGCTCGTCTCGCGCCCGCTTTCCGGCCCCAGCGGACGCGGTCAGTTTCGCGTCCGTATCGAGACCGTGGCGGCCAGCGGCGGGAGCGCAGCCATCTGCAGCGTCGAGAGCGCGCTGCGCCGCCCCGACACGCGCTACACCTCACCCGCCGACCTGCGCCCGCTGTCGCCGACTGAGCTGACGATGGCGGCCGATCACAAGAGCTTCACGGTCCAGCTCACCGACCTGCCCGATGGCAAATACACGCTGAGCCTGTCGGCCATCGTCGGAGGACGCAAGACCGAGCCGATCATCCTGCCGTTCTGGATCGAGGCCGAGAAGTTCGCCCTGTCCGACACGCCGCTTTACATGGCCGTCACCGACCGCTTTTCGGACGGCGATCCCAAGAACAACCAGCCGGTGGCCGGCGTGGTCAGTGCCGCGAACTTTGTCGGCGGTGATCTCGATGGCGTGACCCAAAAGATCGAAGCCGGTTACTTCGATAACCTAGCGGTCAAGGCGCTGTGGCTGACGCCGTTTTATACCCAGCCCGACGGAGCCTACCCCGATCAGGGCGGCAAGCATCAGGTCGCCGGCTATCACGGCTACTGGCCGGTGCGAGCCCGTCAGGTCGACCCGCGTCTTGGCGGCGCAGCGGCACTGCACCGCATGGTCGAAGCCGCGCATCGTCACGGCATCCGCATCCTGATGGACGCCGTCTTAAATCACGTCCACGAGGGGCACGAGTACTTCACCGACGCCAAGCGCCGCGGCTGGTTCCGCACTGGCTGCATCTGCGGCACCGCGGGCTGCGACTGGACAGCCAAGCGCCTGGAGTGCCTGTTTTCGCGCTACATGCCCGACATCGACTGGACGGTCACCGAGGCGTCTGAGCAGTTCATCGCCGACACGCTGTGGTGGCTGGAAGAATTCGATCTCGATGGTCTGCGCATCGATGCCGTCAAGCACGTCGAGGATCTAGCGATCTGGAACCTGGGCACGCGCATCCGCGAAAAGTTCGAGCGGGCCGGCACGCGCTATCCCCTGATCGGCGAGACGGCGATGGGCTGGAACGACGGCAGCGTCGCGGACAACCGCGAAAACTACGACACCATCAAGCGCTATATGGGCGGCGATGCGCTCGATGGACAGTTCGACTTTGTCTGGTATCACGGCGTGGCCTATCGCGTCTTTGCCTACGAAGATCGGCGCTACCTGCACCTCGACTACTGGACGCACGCCAGCCTGGATCAGTTCCGTCCGGCGACGATGGTGAACTACCTGGGCAGCCACGACACCAGTCGCTTCATCACCCAGGCCACCTATCGCGATGCCAGCGGCCCCTGGGCCCGCGACATCGCCAACCGCAAGTGGAGCGAGGACGGCCTGCCCATCGCCCCGCCCGACGATGAGCCCTACGACCGCCTGTGGCTGGGGATGCTGTCGCTTTTGACCCTGCCGAACACGCCGCTTCTTTACTACGGCGATGAGTACGGCGAGTTCGGCGGCGGCGATCCCGACAACCGTCACCCGATGCGCTTCGGCACGGCGCTGAGCAGTCGCGAGTCGCGGCAGGCGGCGCTGATGTCGTCGCTGCTCAAGGCGCGGGCCAGTCGACGCGGACTGCGGCGCGGCGACTTTATGACCGTGCTCCTCGGCGAGGATGTCTACGCCTACGCCCGCCTCGATCCCGATCCCAAGCAGGCTGTGCTGATGATCATGAACCGCACGCGAGGCGTCGCCACCCCCGCCGTCCCCCTCCCCCCCGAGCTCGGCTGGAAGAGCGGCGACAAGCTGCGCGACGCCCTCGGCGGCCCCGGCTACACCCTCACCGGCACCCTGCTCAACCTCAACGTCCCGCCGCGCAACGCGGTGATGTTGGTGCGCGACTAGCCAACGCCCCGCTCGATCTTCTTCCCTGCGCTGCCGGCCGCCGTGCAAGATCAGAGACCGGGTCGCCCATGCCCCCCCGCAAGCTCCCCGCCTTCTTCCCAGCGACGACGACTCCACGCGGGCTGGTTCCCGAAGGAGAGGATCTGAGTGTCCTCGACGAACGCTCCTTCAACCTGCCCGACTACCCGGCCGCGCTTGCCTGGAGCCGGGACGGCCGCAGTCTGCTGACCATCGGCGCCCCTTATCACTCGGACAGCCGACAGGAATTCCCGATCCGCATCTGGGATGCCGCAACCGGCCGGGAGCTTCAGCGACATTCGTATGACAGCGTTTCCGTCGCTGGTGCCCCTCTGGGATACGAGCCGCAGCGCTTAGCCACTGCCCCGTTCGACGCGGCACTCCTCTTGTGGGAGTTCGCGAGCGGCGAGCGACTCACCCAGCCCCTCCCGAGCCGTGGGAGTCTGGGGCTGCTAGCCCTAAGCGCCACCGGCCGACTTGCATATGTCGAAAAAAACGTCGGAATTCACATATCTGACATTGCTAACCAAATCGATATATTGTTTTTTCCATTGTCGGGGAAATCACACATTGAGCATCTGTCATTTAGCCCGAACAGTTCATATTTATCATTTATCACAGACGGAAGCGCAAGAGTATTTGAGATAGAAACCGGAAACGAGCTAATTTCATCATACAATCCAGAATACTCTGCAATAAATATCTCCTGGGCCCCAAACAGCGAGTCCCTGTCTATTGCCCTTAATGGGGGCAAAGTCGATCTACTCAATATCTCTTCCGAGCAAATTTATTTTCAAATTGAAGATTCTGAGAACATTGACATTCCAACATTTAGTCCAGATGGACAATTGTTAGCGATAGCTACCATGCCCGACCAGTATTCTCGTGATTATGGGATCCGGCTATGGGATATCGCGGCAGGCCAGGAGCGCGGCAGGTGGTACCGCCACAGCAATACGGTGTCGGCGATGGCCTTCAGCCCGGATGGTAAGTTTTTAGCAACCGCTGCCCGTGATCAGACCCTTTGTTTGATGGATGTCGCCTCTGGGATCGAGGCAAGACGCATCGAAATGTCGCCCCATGCTTTCGCTGTCGATATCTCTGCAGATGGCACCCTGCTCGCGGTTTCTAGCGGTACGGATCGGGTTCGGCTTTTTGATCTGTCGGCATGGGCCGAGATTGGGATTTTCCAAACAGACAGCGGAACAATATTCAAGACCAAGTTCAGCCCTGACGGGAAAATGCTCATCACCACAGGGACAAATAGTCACAATAACCTCTCGGTCTGGGATATTGCGGAACGTCAGCTCCGGTATTCACTTTCGCTGATCGGCTACACTTTAATTTGCGAGTGGAGCAGAAACAGTCAGCTGATTGCCACCTATTCCGATGATGAACCCGGATCTATAAATTTTGTGGAATTATGGGATGTCGCAACGGGCAAGCGGGTGCAGACTTTTTACGGTCACTCTGCCTATATCGGCTGTATTGCGTTTTCCCCTGATAGCTTGCAGTTGGCCACCTGCTCAGCCGATCACACTGTGCGGATTTGGGACTGTGGCAGCGGCCAGGTGCTGCGAACCTTGCCCACGCCAGGGAACATTCCTTCCGAGCTAGCGTTCAGCCCAGATGGCCGACAGCTGGCCGCGGTCCACAACGATGAGCTGGTGTTCTGGGATGTGCAGAGCGGCGAAAAACACCGGGCCTTCCCGCTCAGCAAAGACGCGGCCGCGACCCTGGCTTTTCAGCAGCACGGAGAGACTCTGGGAGCGTGGGTGTGGGGCCCCGAGGGGCTGCGATTCTGGGACGTCCAGACCGGGGCGGAACCGACGAAGCCGCTCAGCCTACCTCTCGGCAAGTACCAAACCCGCACCACACGCGACGGAGACTATTTGTGGACTGCGATGCGACATCGGGAAGTCCTGTTCTTCGATCGAAAGCAGGGGGCGCTGCTGTTCCAACTGCATTGCAGCAGCACGGGGTGGATCTGGCGACGCGAGGACAAGCTGTACCGATGGGATGACGGACGCTTGCTCGCCCGATTTGCCGGCGATGGCAGTCGGAGTCCAGTCCTCCCGCCTCGCCCCGAAAAGGAACCCGGGCTGACCGCGACAGTCCACGTCAAAAACCCGCTGGGGGGGGACACGACCCTCGGTGAACTGACCATCGCAGTTCGCAACGCCCCCGATGCCGGGCGGGCGTACTGGCTGCGGCTGTCGGCGGTGGATCTGCCCGCGGAGGCAAACCTGCTCGCGCCGGAACCGACCCTTCTGCTTCAGCCAGGCGATGCGGTCCCGCTCGCGCTCCTAGTGAGCGCGCCGTCGCGAACCCCGCCCGATGGCCGGGAGCCGCCGCAGCCACTGAGGTTTCGTGTGCGGATCGACCATGCCTTCGGGGAGGGCCCGATGCTTTCCGTCGTGCTGCCCCGCGGGAACGCGACGCCCCTCGGCCCAGCGGCAAGCTGACCTTCCTCCGCTGCGGCCGGCTTGCCTCCCCCGTAATCCCCCCCACGACGGCGGGCAAATCGGCAATGATGGGGCGAACCTGCAACGAGGAGCGTGACCCGTGAGCCTGATCGCCAATGTCTTCGTCGGACTGGTAGCGTTACTGCACAGCTACTTTTTGGTCTTGGAGATGTTTCTGTGGGACAAGCCGACTGGCTTGCGAGTCTTCGGCATGACGCCCGAGAAGGCGGCGCTGAGCAAGACGCTGGCCGCGAACCAGGGCCTCTACAACGGCTTCCTGGTCGCGGGACTGGTCTGGGGCCTTTTGCGCGGCGCCGAGGGCAAGGACATCAAGATCTTCTTCCTGTCCTGCGTCATCGTCGCCGGGCTATTCGGGGCGGCCACCGTCAGCAAGCGGATCCTGTTTGTGCAGGCGGTGCCAGCCGTGATCGCCCTGGTGCTGACGCTGCTGGGCTAACCGCACGGCGCGGCACCACCTCAACGGGGGGACCGCCGACGCCATGCCGGCAGGCGTCGCTTAGGCCGCGGCCGAGCGGGCCGCGTCGCGCAGCGCGGCAGCCTTGGTCGTCTTCTCCCAAGTGAAGCCAGGCTCGCTGCGGCCGAAGTGACCGTAAGCCGCGGTGGCGCGGTAGATCGGGCGCAGCAGATCCAGCTCGCGGATCAGCGCGGCAGGGCGGCAGTCGAAGTGAGCACGCACCAGCTTCTCTAGCATCTCGTCGCTGACTCGGCCGGTGCCGAAGGTCGTGACGTGGATCGAGACGGGGTGGGCAACGCCAATCGCGTAGGCGACCTGCACCTCGCAGCGCTTGGCCAGGCCGGCAGCGACGATGTTCTTGGCGATGTAACGGCCGTAGTAGCAAGCCGAGCGATCGACCTTGCTGGGGTCCTTGCCCGAGAACGCGCCGCCACCGTGACGGCCCCAGCCGCCGTAGGTATCGACGATGATCTTGCGGCCCGTCAGGCCCGAGTCGCCCATCGGCCCACCGACGACGAAGCGGCCGGTCGGGTTGATGAAGAAGCGGGTGTCCTTGTTCAGCAGGTGGGCCGGGACCTCGTGCTTGACGATCTCTTCGATGATCGCCTCGCGCAGCGTCTCGTAGGCCACGTCGGG
Source organism: uncultured Myxococcales bacterium (assembly GCA_937952145.1). Taxonomy (GTDB): domain Bacteria; phylum Myxococcota_A; class Polyangia; order Palsa-1104; family JAEUJZ01; genus JAEUJZ01. The sequence continues at coordinate 46,730 of CALFYE010000301.1, read as the reverse complement.
GGCGTGCTGCGTCGAGATGACGACGGTATCGACAGCCACCGGCTTGTGGTCGATGTACTTGACGCTGACCTGCGACTTGCCGTCGGGACGCAGAAACGGCAAGCGGCCGTTCTTACGCAGGATCGACAGGCGGTGCGACAGGCGATGGGCCAGCGCGATCGGCATCGGCATCAGCTCTTCGGTGTCGTCGCTGGCGAAGCCGAACATCATGCCCTGGTCGCCGGCCCCTTGCTCGTCGGGGTTGTACACGCCCTGGCCATCGACGCCGCGGGCGATATCGGGCGACTGCTGCTCGATCGCCGACATCACCGCGCAGGTCTTGTAGTCAAAGCCCATGCTGGAATCGCTGTAGCCGATGTCCTTGACCGTCGCGCGGATGATCTCCGGGAAGTCGATACGGGCCGTCGTGGTGATCTCGCCAGCGACCATGACAAACCCGGTCTTGGTGAGGGTCTCGCAGGCGACGCGGCAGTGCGGGTCCTGGGCGATGATGGCATCGAGGACGGCATCAGAGACCTGGTCACACAGCTTGTCGGGGTGCCCTTCGGTGACCGACTCTGACGTAAAGATGAAGCTAGACATGCTCTCTCCTTGGCTCTAGACGAACTATTGATCGCGGGAGTTTTCCCATCCCGCCCACAGAAGTCAACCGGGAAGCGCCGCTCGACCGGGTTGCGATACGCCGATCAGCCGGAACCGACAGCTAAAAGTCGATGTAGATGAATCCGCGATCGGCGCGGAAGGGGCTGGCCGAAAAGACCAGCAGCAGCAGCACCAGACAGGCGATTCCCAGCCCGTAGGCGAAATCGACCGACCAGCCCGACGGACGGGAGGATGCAGGCGACGCAGAAGATGCGGAGGAAGTCGGCGGGGAGGCGGGCGTCATCGAGGGGCAGGCGCCCGCGCTAGGCTTCGACCGGCACGAACTTGAGGGCAGTGATCTCGTACTCGCGCTGGCCCCGCGGCGTGCGGACTTGCACCACGTCACCGACCTCGCGACCGATCATGGCTCGCGCCACGGGAGCGGTGATGCTCATCCGCCCGGCCTTGATGTCCGCTTCGTGCTCGCCGACGATGGCGAAGGTCTGACGCTCGCCGCTATCACCGTCTTCGATGGTGACGGTGGCGCCAAAGACGACCTTCTTGCCGGACAGGCTGGACGGCTCGATGACGTCGGAAAGCCCGATCAGCTCCTCCAGCTTGCTGATCCGACCTTCGTTGTGCGACTGCGCTTCTTTGGCGGCGCTGTACTCGGCGTTCTCGCTGAGATCGCCGTGGGCACGCGCCTCCTCGATGGCACGGACGATGCGCGGTCGCTCGACTTCCTTGCGCTGCTTCAGCTCATCCTTGAGCATCACAAGGCCACGTGGGGTCATTGGGTACTTATCAGCCATGGCAATAATACCGCAGGACAGGATATCGAGGTCGCCCGGGCCTGTCATCAGCCGAATACGCACGCCGGCGCGGAAAAGCACCCCGGCGGCCGGCCTGACGAACCGGACAGCTAGCGGGCTACGACAATCGTCTCGCCGAACGCGGACCACGGCCGGCGGTCGAAACCGCCGTAGATCGCAACCTCGGCAAAGCCCGCGCGATAGAGCAGGTGTTCGACCTCGTAGCGATAAAACCAGCGCAGCTTGAAGTCGGCGCTGCCCGAGAGTTCTTCCGGGCCACCTGCGAAGCGCATGCGGATGGTCATCACCTGTGTCGTGTGATCGCGCAGCGCCGAGTCATAACGGCGGATCTCGTGACCGCCATGTCGGAAGGTGGCGGCCAGGTGCTCCGGCTCTTGGATGGCCGCGATGCGCTCTAGCTTGGGGTCAAACAGGTCGAAGACCAGCTGTCCGCCCGGCGCCAGATGGCGACGAATGCAGGACAGTGCCGCCAGCTGATCGTCGAGGGTCAGCAGGTGTGAAAAGGCGCGGAACGGCGCCGTGATCAGCGCAAAGCGCCCGGCCCCGAGGTCGAAGCTCTGCATCCGCCCTTCGACAATCGTCAGGTTGGGCGGCGGATTCTTCTCGCGCAGCACATCGAGCATGGACGGCGAGGCATCTAGGCCCACGCACTCAATCCCGGCGCGGGCGATGCCGAGCAGGATGCGACCGGTGCCACAGCCAAGCTCTAGCACCGGGCCGCCGGCCGCTAGCGCCAACTGCCGATAGAACTCGGCGTCGCCCGAGGGATCGCGGATCACGGCATAGACGGCATCGTAGTTGCGCGCGATCAGCTGTTCGTAGACATCGCTGTGCATGGCTGGGCTCACTTATTTCGTAGGAGCGGGCTGGCGATCGGGACCGCGGCTGCCACTATGCGCGGCCGCATCGACGGCGTCCGCAGCGATGAAGGCAAACTTGGCGACGTTCCAGCGCAGGATGCTCGGCTGCCGCTCGCCCACGGCCTGCGAAAGCAGCGAACCCTCGCTGGCCAGACTTAGCGCCCCGCTGCTGGTGCGCTCGTCGCCGTCTGCGTCGTCGTCCCCGTGCGTGCGCTCGCTCTGTGACAGGGTAAAGCTCAGCACCGTCGCCAGCGTATCGCCTTTGCGCTTAAGGATGTCCAGCGCCTGCGCGTGCGATTCGCGGCCGCCGCTCTCGTAGTGCACCAGGATCTCGGGCTCGGGATCGGGCACGATCTGCGCGAGCGCGATGCCGAACAGGCCCGCCGAGGATCCCACGCACTCGTAGCCGCCACCTCGCGCAATCAGCTTGCCGCGCGCATCGAAGAGGGCGATGCCGCTGGCCAGCGAAGCGGTGACGAGCTCGCTGCCGGGCCGATCACTGACCACGTCGGCGGAAAGCGCGAAGGTGGCGCGATAGGTCGGCTCGCTGTCGCACTCCTCGTCATAGGTGTCGTTGGACTGGCGCAGTCGCTTGCTCTCTTCTTCCGTTGCATCGCGTGAATCGACAAGCACCCGAATGCCGCCGATCACCCCGCCCCAGTGCAGCAGGCTGCGCAGTCCAGGATCGCCGGTAAGGCTCTTTAGATCGGCGTCGTACAGCGCCTTGCGCAGCGTGCGGCGGGCCTGCGGCTCGGGGCTCTGCGCCAACCAAGACAGCTGCTCGCGAGCCGTTGCTGCATCGCCAGTCAGCGCGGCAACGCAGGCCAGGTTGTAGTGGGGCAAGGCGAAGCTGGCGTCGGCTTTAAGAGCGATGCCGAACTGTTGCTTGGCCACGACGTAGTCCTTGCCACGATAGGCCCGCATGCCCTGACGATTCGCCGCCTGCGCCGACCCGCGATCCGCCGTCTTTCCGACGGGAGCGTCCGCCGCTAGAGCCGTCGCGTGCCCCGCCGGGGCGGAGGGGACATCCTGTTGCTTGGGCACCTGCGCCTGCCGCTTGCACCCCAAGCCGGCTAGCACGAGCAGGCAGAAGCCAGCCAGCCACTCGGCCGACCTGCGACGACGAATGCGGGCAGCGGACGCGCTTGCTGAACCCGGAGCGCCCCCCTCTGATAACGACGCAGAAAACCCCATGGCAACTAGTTTAAGCTACCTGCTGATGCGTGAGGACAGCACGGTTGCGACGGTTCACAGCGAGGCGCTTGCCGGCGCTGCGAGCGGTTCGCGCAGCCGTCAGCTAGTGGTCGTTGAAGGCCCCGACAGCGGTCGCGCCGCGACGCTAAAACCCGGCGGCACCGAGACCCTGGTGGGCGGTGGCGCTGACTGTGATCTGGTACTGCGCGACGAGCGCGTGTCGCGCAAACACATGGCCGTGCGCGAGGTAGCGGGTCGCTTTGTGGTCCGCGATCTCGGCAGCCGCAACGGCACCTGGTACGAAGGCTCACGCGTGAGCGAGGTGACCGTTAGCGTCGGTGCGACCTTCAAGCTAGGTCGCAGCTTCGTGCGCATTCAGCCGCAGCCGCAGCCGCTCGATGTCACGCCCAGCCAGTCGCGCCGCTTCGGCGACATGGTGGCCGAGAGCCTGAGCATGCGCGAGCTATTCGCCGTGCTGGAACTCGCCGCTGCCTCGGACGTCACCGTGCTGCTCGAAGGCGAGACCGGGACCGGCAAGGAGCTGGCGGCGCGGGCGCTCCACGAAAAGAGTGCCCGCAAGAGCGGCCCCTTCGTCGCCATCGACTGCGGAGCCCTGCCCGAGACGCTGCTCGAAAGCGAGCTGTTTGGTCACGTCAAAGGCGCCTTCACCGGCGCAGCGCAGAGTCGGGCTGGGGCCTTCGCCCGCGCCCATGGCGGGACGATTTTTCTCGACGAGCTGGGCACGGTACCGCTGTCGATGCAGGCTCGCCTGCTGCGCGTCTTGGAAGAGCGAACCGTGCGTCCGGTCGGCGCCGATGTCGAAAAGCGCGTCGATGTCCGCGTGCTGGCCGCCTCACCGATCGATCTGACGATGCGGGTCGCCGAGGGCAGCTTTCGCCCTGATCTGTTCTATCGCCTGTCGGTCGTGCGCGTCGTTCTGCCACCGCTGCGGGCCCGTCGCGAAGACATTCCGGCGCTGGTCACCGAGCTCATGCGACGCCGGGGTCTGGCAGCGGGCCGCGTCGCGGGTCCCAACCTGGACCGCCTGATGGCCCACTCGTTCCCCGGCAACCTGCGCGAGTTACGCAACCTGATCGATCGCGCCATCGCGCTGTCGCCGGGCGCCACATCCTTCGCTGATCTGCGCTTGCAAATCGCGCCGCAGGCGGCGGCGGAAGAGGGCGTGGCGGTGCGCAGCGATCTGCCCTATGCCGAAGCCAAGGCTGCGGTGCTGCACACCTTTGAGCTGCGCTATCTGCGCGATCTCAAAGAACGCCATGGCGGCAACATCTCGGCAGCGGCCCGCGCGGCGGAGCTTGACCGCAAGCACCTGCGAACCCTCTTGCGCAAACACGGCTTGGTCTCGGGCAAAGATGCCGGTGGGGACGACAGCGACGACGGGACGGGCGCCGACTAGGCGGGCTTAGGGGCTGCGCAAGGCGTTAGAGCACGCGCACCACGATGGCCGAGATATTGTCGCGCCCCCCTGCGTCGTACGCCGCGCGAATCAGCGCTTCCGTGGTGTCTTTGAGCGCGTTCTTGCTCGATGCAGCAGCGCCGCGCAGAAGCTCAGCCAGCCCCTCCTCGGACAGAGGATCGCTCAGCCCATCGGAGCACAGAAGAAAGATGTCGCCGCGCTCGATATCGACGGTACGCACATCGGGTTCCGCCCGCTCCGCCAGACCCAGGGCCCGCGTGATGACGTTGGCGTATGGGCAGTCACGCTTGCTGCGCATCATGTCGCCAAAGCCCGCTGAGCGCGCTTCTTCATACAGCGAATGATCGCGCGTCATCGCCGAAAGCTCGCCACCGCGCAGGCGGTAGATGCGGCTGTCTCCGACATGTGCCAAGACGACGCTGCGCTCGCCGAGCACCATCGCCACCACCGTCGATCCCATGTCGCGCAGCGGCCCGACGCGACGAGCAATGATGGCGCGATTGGCCAAGCGGATCGCGGCGACGAGCAGGTTCTCCTCCAGCGTCTTTTCGCGATCGAGGCGCCACGGAAACGTGGCATCGGCGTCGGCGCGCAGGCGCTCGTACACCTGCTGCAGTGTCTCGACGACGATCTGGCTGGCGACCTCGCCACCTTCATAACCGCCCATCCCGTCAGCGACGGAAAATAGGCCCTGTGCCGACAGGTGCAGCAGGCCGTCTTCGTTGCTCTCGCGACGCCCCACGCTGGTGGCGGCGAAGCTCTCGACGCGGGCGAGCCGGGGACGAGCTGGAACTCGAGTAGCAACGGTCGGAGCGGCAACAACAGGCAGGGGTGAGCTGGGCGATGCGGCTGACATGATGACTGACCTCCGTTTGACAGAGGGAAGTCATCGCCAGATACGTGCCAGGTGATCTCCGACGGAGAGTGCCGCTAGCCTGGGGGATCAATCCCCCACCCCAGCTCCCAGCGGCTCGCCCCCTGGGGGATGGATTCCCCGGCCCGGGCCCCCGCGCTCGCTGAGCAGCTAGGCGAGGAGATGTGGGACGTGTAGGTCCCCGCGCTGGAGGAGCTGACGACAGATCACCATGCGCTGCACTTCGTTCGTGCCCTCGCCGATCTCGCAGAGCTTGGCGTCGCGCATGTGGCGCTCGACGGGATACTCGCGGGTGTAGCCGTAGCCGCCGTGGATCTGCACTGCCCGGTTGCAGGCGCGCATCGCCGCCTGTGCCGCGTACAGCTTGGCCATCGACGCCGACAGCGTGATGCGCTGCCCCTGGTCGTACATCCAAGCCGCGCGCCGAATCAGAAGCCGCGCTGCGTCGAGCTCGACTGCGTTGTCGGCCAGCATGTTCTGGATCGCTTGGAACTCAGCCAGCGACTTGCCGAACTGCTTGCGCTCGCGGGCGTAACGACGCGCGGCCTCGTGCGCACCGTAGCCAAGACCCAGCGCCATGGCGGCGATGGTGACGCGACCCTTATCGAGGATCTTCAGGGTATCGATGAAGCCGTGATCGACTTCGCCCAGGCGCTGACTGTCGGGCAAGCGCACGTCTTCCAGGATCAGCTCAGCGGTGTCCGAGGCGTGCAGGCCCATCTTTTCGAGCACTCGGCCCGCTCGGAAGCCCGGGGTGCCGCGCTCGACGATAAACGCGGTGATGCCGTGCTGTTTCTTTTCCGGCGTCGTCACCGCCAGGATGACAAAAGTGCCACCAACCGAGCCCTGCGTGATGAAGGTCTTGGTGCCGGTGATGCTCCAGCTGCCATCGGGCAGCCGCGTCGCACGGGTGCGAGCCCCGGCAGCATCGGAGCCCGAGCCCGGCTCGGTCAGACCCCAGGCGCCGAGGTTCTTGCCGCTCGCCAGATCGGGCAGGTACTTGCGCTTCTGCTCTTCTGTGCCAGCGAGCAGGATGTGCCCGGAAGCGAGCCCATTGTGCGAAGCGACGGTGATCGCCACACTGCCATCGACCGCGGCCAGCTCCTCGACGACGAGCGCAATGGCCTGCAGCGATAGCTCGGCCCCGCCATAGGTCTCGGGGATGGCCATGCCAAGCAGACCCAGCGCGCCCAGCTTGGGAATGAGCTCGTGTGGGAAGCGCTCTTCTTCGTTCCAGCGATGGCAGTGCGGCGCCACTTCCGCAGCGGCAAATTCGCGCACGGTCTTTTGCAACACGCGCAGGTCTTCGGAGAGTTCAAAGTCGAGCATGACAGGCCTTTGCTTCGGGCTATCGCGTGGGTCGTGATCCCCCGCGGAAAAGTGGACAGGGCAAGACGGGAGCCGCGCTAGGATAGGCGGCTGGCTTCGGCGTGCGGACGCACCACCGTCTCGATGAAATCGACGATCTCGTGCGTGGATGCACCGGGCTTGAAGATGGCTCGCACGCCGTGCTCACGCAGCTCTTTTTCGTCGTCTTCGGGAATGATGCCGCCACCAAAAATGATGACGTCACCGGCATCGCGCTTGGTTAGCTCGGCCATGACAGCGGGGAACAGCGTCATGTGCGCGCCCGACATGATCGAAAGCCCAACCGCATCGACGGCTTCTTGCACCGCGGTGGCGGCGATCATCTCGGGAGTCTGGTGCAGGCCGGTGTAGATCACTTCGTAGCCAGCATCGGACAGCGCGCGAGCCACGACCTTGGCACCGCGATCGTGACCATCCAGTCCCGGCTTGGCGATGAGGATGCGCAGCTTCGACGCGCCGGTCTTTGCGTGGCTCTTGCCGCCAGCCTTTTCTGGAAGGGGCTTCTCAGACATGGTCGACGAACTCCTTGAGCAGCGAGCGGGCAATCACCATGCGCTGGATCTCGCTCGTGCCTTCATAGATGCGCTGTACGCGCGCATCGCGTAGATATCTCTCGACGGGAAACTCTTGGGTGTAGCCGTAGCCGCCGTGCACCTGCAGAGCCATATCACAGACTCGACCGGCCATCTCGCTGGCGTAGAGCTTGGCCATCGCGGCCCGGGGCGAAAACGGCAGGCCCTGCTGCTTCAGATACGCCGCACGCAGCGTCAGCAGGCGCGCCGCTTCCAGCTGCGTGGCCGAGTCAGCGAGCATGTTCTGGATGGCCTGGAACTGCGCGATGGGCTGGCCAAACTGCCGCCGCTCTTGCGCATAAGTCTTGGCGGCGCTGAAGGCCGCGCGCGCGACGCCGATCGCCTGAGCCGCGATACCGATGCGCCCACCATCGAGGGCCGCCATCGCCAGCTTGAAGCCATCGCCAACCCGCCCCAGGAGCGCACTCTTGGGCACGCAGCAGCCTTCCAGGGTCAGCGGCACTGTCGTCGAGCCGTGCAGGCCCAGCTTGTGCTCAGGCTGGCCAGCTGAAAGGCCCGGAGTACCGCCGGGGACAATAAAGGCACTGATGCCGCTCGCCGGCTTGCCCCCCGGTCGCAGTCCGGCTCCGCCATCGGTACGGGCCCAAATGATCAGCACACCGGCGCGGTCTCCCGAGGTGATCCAGAGCTTGCTGCCATCTAGGCGATAGCCATCGCTTGTGGCGGTGGCCGTGGTGCGCATCGCGCCGGCGTCTGAGCCCGAGTGCGGCTCTGACAAGCCAAAGGCGCCGCACTGCGCCTCGCCAGAGCACAGCTTGGGCACAAACAGCACTTTCTGTTCATCGCTGCCGAACGTGCAAATCAGCTCAGCCACCATGTTGGTGACGGCCATCGCCACGGCAACCGAGGCATCGGCGGCGGCGATCTCAGTCAGCGCCAAGGCGTAGGCGACGGTACCGGCCTGCACGCCGCCCAGCGACTCGGGCACGTTGACACCCAGCAGGCCAAGCTCAGCAAGCTGCTTCAGCTCAGGCTCGGGAAAGATGTTGAGACGATCACGCGCCCCCGCCCGCGGCGCGAGGGTGGACATCGCGAACTCGCGCGCCGTCTTGACGATGAGCTGCTGTTCTTCCGTGAGTTCGAAGTTCATTTGCCGTTTGCAAACAGATCCGCGAACGAAAACGAGACCTTGACCATCTGCCCCAGCGGGTCGTCGTAGTGCAGCGCAAGCAGCCGATCGGCGACGCACTGGCTGAGCTTTTTGTCCTGGGGTTCGTCCGCCGAAAAGCCGGCCGAGGTGGCACTGCCGCCGGGTCCAACGTACAGCGTCAGTCGCAGCGATTTGAGAGCCGCGGTGCCCGGCTTGCCTCGGCAGCCAGCGATGGCGGACTTTTTCTTGCCGATGACGCTGGCAATGCGCTCGCCCGGCCAGCTACCGGTGGGCGTGCGCGCCGCGAAGTCGATGGGGCAGGTCAGCTCGCCTTCGCCGCCTTTGGGTGCGGGAAAGCGCGTCTTTTCTAGGACCCCGACGACGCACTGCTCGATCTCGGTGTTGCCGACGTTGGAATCGGTGATGGCGACCCACTTCGGCTGGCCGCTGGGCAGCACGCGGACCTTGAGCTCAAGATGGCCCCCGACGTAGTGCAAGCGACCGGCTTGCTCGTCGTAGCAGCGCCGCATCGCCCCATGGTTGGCCTGCAGCACGCGCTGCACCGCACCATCATCTAGCTCACCCACCGTCCCCTCGACCTGCATCTCGGCCGCGACGGGCGGCGGGGGCTCGGCCTTGGGCTTCTTCTTGCTCCACGCCAGAGACGCGAGGCTAGCGCTCAACAGCCACGCCGCGGCTCCGACGACATACGCACGCTTCATCTTGCTCGCCCCTCCGCCCTACATGATGGGGCGCAGGAAGAAGTTGCACTGCACGGGGGTCACGGTCTGCCCCGTGGGATACGACCAGCCTTTGACGGCCTCCAGCACGCAGCCTTCAAGGTCCTTGCGCTCGCCGCCGTTGAGGACGTTGGCTTCCTGCGCCTGACCGTCGGGGCCGACCAGCATCATGATGCGGATCTCGGCCTCGAACTTCTTGCCGCCATTGCGCTCGGATTCCTGCATCCAGCAGCGCGAGATGTCGGGGCTGGTCTGGGCTTTGCGCGTACAGACCTTGCGCACTTCCGCCGCCCGTTCCTCGGTATTCTCGACGGTAGGCGTCTCGTAGGCCGGCGTCTCGGGCTTGACGTAGGGCTTGGGCGAGGGCTTGACCGTCTTTGGCGCCTCAGAGCAGCCGAACGCCAGAAACAGCGTCGCTACGAACGCTCCGGCTGGCAGTTGCAGGGCTCGAATTTGTACTGTGCGCATGGGGGTCTCCTTGGCCCAGGGCCTGATGCAGAAGCGGATCGCAGGATGCGTCGCCCCTTATTCTTTCAGGATTGCACCCGCAATGACCAGCCGCTGGATCTCGCTCGTGCCTTCGTAGATCTCGGTGATCTTGGCATCGCGATAGTGGCGCTCAGCTGGAAAGTCCTCGACGTAGCCATTGCCGCCGAAGATCTGCACGCCCTCTTTCGCCGCACGATTCGCGACTTCCGAGGCGAAGAGCTTGGCCATCGCCGCCTCTTTGCTGTGGCGAATGCCGCGGTCCTTGAGCGTCGCAGCGCGCAGGGTCAGCAGACGGGCAGCGTCGAGCTCAGTGGCCATATCGGCGAGCTTCCACTGGATCGACTGGTGATTGGCAATGGGCTGGCCGAAGGTCTTGCGCTCAAGGGCATAGCGGCCGGCATCCTCATAGGCGGCACGACCAATGCCCAAAGCCTGGGAGGCGATGCCGATACGCCCGCCGTCGAGCGTGGTCATCGCGACCTTGAATCCCTGGCCCACTTCGCCAAGGAGCTGACTCTTCGGTAGGAAGACATCGTCGAGGAAGATCTGGCATGACTGCGAGCCTCGGATGCCTAGCTTTTTGTCGGGCGGCCCGGTTCGCACCCCCGGCGTGTTCATCGGCAGGATAAAGGCCGTAATCGCCTTGTGCCCCTGGTCGCGCCCCGGTGGATCCGACATGCAGATCAGCACGCAGACATCGGCGACCGGGCCGTTGGTGATCCAGTTTTTTACGCCGTTGATGATGAAGCCTTCGCCGTCGGATCCCTGGGCTGGGCGGGCGATCGTCTTCTGTGCCGCCGCATCCGAGCCAGCCTCCGGCTCACTCAGCGCAAAGCAGCCAAGCAGTCGCCCTTGAGCCAGCGGCGTCAGCCAGGTTCGCTTCTGTTCTTCGGTTCCGAACTTGTTGATCGGGTCGCAGACCAGCGAGTTGTTGACGCTCATGATGACGCCGGTCGATGCGCAGGCGCGCGAGATCTCTTCCAAGACCAGGGCGTACGAGACGGTGTCCAGGCCGGCCCCGCCGAACTCTTCGGGGATGGCGATGCCCATAAAGCCTAGCTCGCCCATGCGGGCGACCAGCTCGCGGGGATGGCGGTGCTCGCGATCAATCTCGGCGGCTTTCGGCAGCACCTCGTTCTTCGCGAACTCGGCGGCCACCTTCTGCGCCATCTGCTGCTCGTCCGTAAGTTGCAGATCCATAGACGTGTTCCTCTTGCATGCGACCTTGCCACGAAGCGACCAGCGAGGGCAAGAACGGCAGCGGCGGGCAACCACATAGGCTGCAGTGCAAGGCCATTGTCGCCCGGGCGGCGTCGGGGTAGCGTCGCGCTGTGCCGCCCTTACAGCCTGCGCCAGAAATGGACTCGTCGAGCCTGAGCCGTAGCCTCGTCTCGCGGCTCTTGCGCACTGACGTTGTGCGGGCGCTGCGGCGAGCGCTGCGCCCTCTGCCGGGCGATGGTCGGCCGCTCTTGATTGCCTGCTCAGGCGGCCCGGACTCGACAGCGCTTTTGGTAGGCCTGGCGCTACTGCAGCCAGAGCTTGGCCGCCTGCTTCACGTCGCTTGTGTCGATCACGGGCTGCGAGCCAGCGCGGCCCACGAGGCGGACAGCGTGCTCGCCTGTGCGGCTCGATTTGGGGTCGCTGGCACAGTGCTGCGCATCAAAGTTCCTGATGGGGCATCGCTGCAAGCGCAGGCGCGAGCCGCCCGTTATCGCGCCCTCACGACACTAGCCCGGGAGCTGGACATCCCCTATCTGTGCGTCGCGCACACGCGCGATGACCAAGCCGAGACCATGCTGATGCGCTGGCTCGGCGGGGCGGGCACCCGTGGCCTGTCGGGCATGAGCCAGAGGAGCCGCCGCGGACTGGCCGGCCGCCACGAACTCGTCCTGCTGCGCCCGCTGCTCAGCGTCTCACGAGCCCAGATCACGGCCTTTCTGGAGCACGCCAGCATCGCTACCGCGCCCCTGCCCTTCGCCGACCCCAGTAACCGCAACCCGCGCTATCTGCGGACCCGCCTGCGCTTCGAGGTACTGCCGCAGCTACGCGGCCTGGCGCCGCACCTCGACCAACACCTGTTCGAGCTCTCTGATCAGCTGCGTGCCGACGCTGACTGCCTCGATGAGCTGGCGCAGCAGGCTGTGGCCCGCTTGCTCGCCCTGCCCCCAAACTCGCTGGCGCCCGGCCCAGCGGCGGTGCTTGTCCTGCCCGTCCGCGAGCTGACACAGCTACCGCAGGCGATTCTGACTCGCGTGCTGCGACAGCTTGCCGGCACCGGACTCAGCGCACGGAACCTGGCTGCGCTACGCGGACTCTGCGCCAGTACAGCCGGACGAAAATGCCTGGACCTGCCTGGCTGCGGACGGGTGGAGCGCTGCCGCGATCGCCTCCTCATCCCCAGGGTTTTGCCTGCGCCCATGGCCACTTCCAGCCCCCTGTCCCAAGCGGCCGACCCCGGCCAATTCACACAAATCCTCGACGGCTGGGAGGGCAATGCTTAGGTTGACTGTCACCCTCGCTGTGCAATAATGGCAAGACTTCGCACCGGGGTGTTGATACGGCGTAGTAACGAACGGTGAACCGGCGCGAGCCCCTCAAGCAGCAAGCTCTGCCGACGGTAGGCTGCGAAGTCTCCCCCTTCTAGTTCCAAGAGGTGTGTGTTGCGTCAGACGCAGAAGACAGTCCTGGTCTGGGTGATGATGGCGTTGGCCTTCGTCGTCGCCTACGAGCTGATTTTGGGTGCTCGCAGTCAGAGTGATAAGCGCCCAAGCTTTAGCGACTTCATGCAGGCCATCGAGAAGTCGCCCGCGCAGATCGAAAACGTCCGCATCGACGGACAGGAATACATCGTTAGCTACAAGAAGCAGCCCCCCGACGATAAGGTCAAGCTCGTCGGGCCGTCTGAGCTATCGCAGGGCCACGTCCTGTCCGCGCTCGACAAGGCGGGCATCCACTACGAAATCGAAAAGCGCGATGACAGCGGCTGGCTGACGCTGCTCCTGGGCAGCCTGCTGCCGATGGTGGTCATCGTCTTTTTGTTCTACGTCATCATGCGGCAGATCCAGGCAGGTGGTGGCAAGGCCATGAGCTTTGGCAAAGCCAAGGCCAAGCTGCTGTCCGACAGCCAGAACAAGGCCACGTTTACCGACGTCGCGGGTGTCGAAGAAGCGAAGGACGAGCTGGAAGAGATCGTCGCCTTCCTCAAGGACCCCAAGAAGTTCACGCGCCTTGGTGGTCGCATTCCCAAGGGCGTGCTGATGATGGGCCCCCCGGGTACCGGCAAGACGCTCTTGGCCCGCGCGATTGCCGGGGAAGCCGGCGTGCCGTTCTTCAGCATCTCGGGCAGTGACTTCGTCGAGATGTTCGTCGGTGTCGGCGCCAGCCGCGTGCGCGACCTGTTCGAGCAGGGCAAGCGTCACGCCCCGTGCATCATCTTTATTGATGAGATCGATGCGGTGGGTCGTCACCGTGGCGCCGGACTTGGTGGTGGCCATGATGAGCGCGAGCAGACGCTGAACCAGCTCCTCGTCGAGATGGACGGGTTTGAGTCGAACGACGGCGTCATCATGATCGCCGCCACCAACCGCCCGGACGTGCTCGATCCAGCGCTGCTGCGTCCCGGCCGCTTCGACCGCCGCATCGTCGTGCCGCGTCCCGACGTCAAGGGTCGCGAGGGCATCCTGCGCGTGCACGCTCGCCGAGTACCGATCGGTCCCGATGTGGACTTGGCCGTGGTATCACGCGGGACGCCCGGCTTTTCCGGCGCCGATCTGGAGTCGCTGGTCAACGAAGCGGCTCTGCTCGCTGCCCGACGCGACAAAAACATGGTCGAGATGCGGGACTTCGAAGAGGCCAAGGACAAGGTCCTTATGGGTCCCGAGCGTAAGTCGATGGTCATCTCGGAAAAAGAGAAGCGCATCACCGCCTATCACGAAGCCGGCCACACCCTGGTGGCACGACTGATTCCGAATGCCGATCCGGTGCACCGCGTGACCATCATCCCGCGTGGCCCGACGCTGGGCGTGACGCAGCAGCTCCCCGTTGAAGACCGCCTCAACGCCACCAAAGACTGGGCTGAGGGCACGATCTGCGTCCTTATGGGCGGTCGCGTCGCTGAGGAGCTGATCTTCGGCCACCTGACGACCGGCGCGGGCAACGACATCGATCGCGCAACCGACCTCGCGCGCAAGATGGTGTGCAGCTGGGGCATGAGCGAGAAGCTAGGGCCGCTCACCTTCGGTCGGCGCGAAGAGCACGTCTTCCTGGGTCGCGAGATTGGCCAGAGCCAGAACTACTCGGAAGAGACCGCGCAGATCATCGACTCCGAGGTCAAGCGCATCGTCCTTCACCAGTACGGCCAGGCTCGCCAGCTGCTAGAGAGCCACATCGACCAGCTCAAGGGGCTGGCTGAGTCCCTGCTGACTCATGAGACGCTGTCGGGTGACGACATCGATGTGGTGATCAAAGGCGGCACCCTGCCGCAGCGTCCCAGCCGCCCGCTCAGCAACCGCAGCGACGCCAGCCCTGGCGCATCCAGCCCCGCCCCTGGCCTACTGGGCCCGGGCCTGCTGACCCCGCCCACCCCCGAAAAAGCCTAGTCCGCGACTCGCTCCACCCTACTCAATGGCCGGGGGACTGCCGCCCGGCTGCAGCCCGCTCGGCACGCTCGCCGGCACACCTGGCAGCTGGCTGAGATCGCTTAGACCTTCCCGCAGGAACACCAAGAGCTTCCGTTTTTCTTCGCTGCTAAGGCCCAGGGGCCCTGGCTGCAGCACGAAGTCAAGGTTGGGTACGGTGTAGCCGCGTGCCTCGGGTCCACGGTCGTAAAAGTCGATGACCTGTTCGAGCGTGTCAAACGCGCCGTTGTGCATGTAGGGCGCGGTCTTGTCGATGTTCCGCAGCGTCGGGGCTTTGAAGGCATGGCGGAATTCTTGGGCATCGCTCTCGGGTAGGCCACTGACGCCGCCACGTCCGAGATCGCGTGTGAGTGCCGCTTGTCCGCGCTCAGGAACGCCGGTGATACGGAACTCGGTGTTGACGAACGACGGGCCCTCGGTCCCGGCAAACAGCGGCAGGTAGTGACAGCGACTGCAGCGCGCTTTGCCGAAGTACAGCTCAAACCCCTCTGTGGCCTCGCTGGACAGCGCTGGCTCGTTCCCGGCGAGGTAGCGGTCTACCGGAGCGGCATTGGCGGTCACGCTGCGCAGAAAGCTGGCCAGCGCCCGCCGCAGGGCATGCTCGTCTACCTCGGTGTTGTATGCGGTGCGAAACCGACGGACGTACTCAGGAACCGCGGCCACGTCGCGCACCGCCTGTTCCCGCGAGGAACCCATTTCCAGCACGTTCTCAACCGGCATCAAGGCCAGGGTTTCCAGGCTGTCAGCCCGCCCGTCCCAAAACTGGCTGTGCTGAAACCGAACATTGAAGATCGTGGGTGTCGAGCGCGGCAACACCCCTCCCTGCTCCTGCGCCAGCGCCGCACCCAGATGGCGGCTGTCGGCCAGCGCCCGCTCGGGTAGGTGGCAGCTGCCGCAGGCCACCCGACGGTTCTGCGACAAGATGGGGTCAAAAAATAGCAGGCGTCCAAGCTCTATCCTCTCGGGGCTTGCTTGGTTGTCAGCCGGAAGCGGAAACGCATCCTCGGGGAACCGCGTGAGCGACTGCCCCAGCATAGGAGCCGCCGTCCCACTACACCCCGCTGTGGATAACCCAATCGCCGCCAAGGTAAAGAGCGCATAGGTCGAGAGGCTTGCCCGATTGTTCGACAGCATCTCCCTACCCTACCATCGGCCACCCCATCCCCGTGGGCCGCCCTAGAGGCCCCCGGGCCTGGACCTCGCATGCTACCTTCGCTGTGTGGCGGGGACGCAGCGGCAGCGCGATCGGACTGGGCGGACCGATCGCGGCGAGGACGGAGCACCGGGCCCAGGAAGCGGACTTGACAGATCGCTGGCCGGCGAGCGCGGAGATGATCTGGGCCAAGAGCGAGCCGGTTCCAGCGCCCCACGGCCGTTCGTCACACGCCTGATCCGCGATCCCAGCCCCAGCTTTATCGGCCGTAGTTCCGAGATCGAGCGCCTAGCGCGTACGCTGCGGCCCGCGACAGGTCCGGTCGCGCTGGTCTCTTCTGCACGGGGCCTGGCAGGGGTCGGCAAGAGCGAGCTGTGTTGCAAGGTGGCCCACGATCTACAGGCCGTGCTACCGCTGCAGATCTGGCTTGATCTGCGTGGCTCGACGGAGCAGCCGCTCCGCCCAGAACAGGCCGTGGAGCGAGTGCTGCGCTTCCTCGTCGGCCCCCTGCCCCGCCTACCGAGCGAGCCTGAGGCACTGCTTTCGCTCTATCGCAGCAAGCTGTCCGGTCAGCGCGCCTTGATTATTGCCGACGACATTCGTGACGGCGCGGCCTTACGGGCACTGCTGCCGCCACCCGGCTGCGCCCTCCTGGCCACCAGCCGCAACCGCGTCCCGCTCACCCAGATCGGCGTGGCCAGCAGCTACGCGATGGAGCTCGATGGCCTGCCGCTCTCCGATGCATCCCAGCTCCTACGCAGCCTGTGTCCCCGCCTGACGAGCAGTCAAGCCAGCGAGCTCTCGCACCGCTGTGTACAAGCTCCGCTGGCGCTGGGACTTATGGGGCTATTGCTGCGCGAAGACCCCCGCCTCACGCCCGGGGACGTCCTGGCCAAGCTGGAGAACGAGCGGGCCCGCCTCGAAAACCTGCGCCCAAGAGAGGGCAGCGCACACGACCTCATGGCGGTGGTTGCCGTGGCCTATCGCAGCATCGATCCATGGGGTCGGCAGCTCCTAAACCGGATGGCCGTGCTGCCCCTGCCCTACGATGCCGCGACCCTATCGGCTATTGCCGCCCTGCCGCCACACGCCTCGCCCTTACCCGATGTGCTGCGCCGACTAGGACGAAGCGGGCTGTTGGAATTCGATGCTCGCAACGGCCAGTACCGCATGCACGAGCTGGTACGGCAGTACGCGCAGACGCAGAGCGAGCCCGGGATCGAGCGGCTGGTGCGCGACCTGCACGTCCCTCACCTAACCGGGGTGCTGGCGAGCGCCGAGACGCGATCCCGTCAAGGCACGGAGGCTCTGGCCGAGGCACTTGCTCTTTTCGACAGCCAGCGAGCCCACTTCGAAGCGGCGCAAGCCTGGGTGCTGAGCGCGCCACCCGACAGCTCGGCTCCTGAGGCCCCTCGCCTGCGAGGATATGCAGGGCTAGCCCTAGCTAGCGGCGGCTTGCTTGCCCAGCGCGCGGCACCCCGTCAGCGAAGCCGCTGGATCGAAGGCGCGCTCGCCGCGTCGCGCCGCCTGGCTGACCCTGTGGCCGAGGCTGGCTTGCTGCTCCTGCTCGGCCAGATACAGCGCGAGCTAGGACCGTCCAGCCAAGCCAACCAGAGCTATGCCCAGTGTCTACAGCTGGCCAAGACCGCCGGAGAGAGCGGGCTCGTTATGAGGGCGGCCGCCAGCTTGGGTCACAGCCTGCTCGATGCCGGCGAAGCCGCACAGGCCATCGAGCACTTCAAAGCGAGCCTTGCCCTGGCCCAGGGACTCGGCGACCTACGAGCCGAGAGCGCGCTTTTGTCCAGCCTAGGGATCGCCGAGTTGGAGGCAGGGCTCACCGCTCCGGCCATCGCAACGTTTGAGCGCGATCTCACCGTCGCCCAGCGGCTTGGAGATCGACGAGCCGAGGGCCGTGCCCTGGGCAACCTAGGCCTGGCCTACCGCTTGGCCGGACAGGCCGATCGAGCCCTTTCGTTCTATGACCAACACATCTCGATCGCCCGCACCGTCTCAGATCGGCGCGGGGAAGCCAACTCGGCGTGGAACCGTGCGCTCGCGCTCGATGCCCTGAGCCGCCGCGAGGAAGCCATCCAGTACGCCGAGCAGGCCCTGCGGCTGCGCGAAGCCATCGCCGATCCCCGGGCAGAAAAAGTCCGCGCAGCCCTCGCCGCCTGGCGCAGCGACCCGACCGGCTCTCCCCGCTAAGCGCCCCAGCGCAGGGGCCAAGAGGGGGCACGAGCTCCGATCGCGGAAGGTTGACATCCGCGACGGGGCGGGGTAAACCCCTTGCCCTTGCAAGGAGCTTTCTGAATGTCCCCAGACAAGTGCTCTGCTCAGGCTGCGCGGCAGGGCCGCTCTGTCGTCCAAGTGGCTTTCCCGCGACCCTCGCAATGCACGTTTGCCTCTCGCCGGTTCGTCCGCTCGATCGCTTGGTCCGTCGCTGCCTTGAGCCTGATCCTGCAGTATGGGCCGGCGCAGGCCGAGGTCGTCACGCTCGCAGACAACACGCAGGTGATGGGCAAGCTGACGCACTATTTCGACGGCCTCATCGTGCTTGAGACGACCAACGGCCAGAAGCTGGAGCTGCCGCGCGACAAGGTGAAGCAGATCGTGTTTCAGCTGCCGCCGGCGCGCACCGAGTTCTCGACGCCAGAGAAGACGTTTGATCGCTGGCGCACCTCAATGCTCAAGGGCGAGCCGGGCAAGGCCATCGACTGTTATGCGCTCATGTATCAGGGCATGGTCGGGCAGCAGCTTGCGCAATCCCCCGACCAGTTCAAGCAGGCACAGAAAGACCTCGAAGGCGTGCAGTTCTCGTTCCTGTCGACGTCGTTCCAGAAGCAGGGCGAGCAGCGTCTAGCGGTGCTGAAGGTTCGCCGCACCAAGGGCGACAACGTGCAGACCGATGACATCCACTTGGTGCTGGAGAACGGTGAGTGGAAGATGACACCGTAGCACGCAGCCTGCGACGGCGTTCTTCCGTCGCTGTGCTGTCGGCTGGACTGATTGGTCTAGCCCTTCTCGGTGGGCCCTCTGGTGACGCGCAGGCTGCGCCACCCGTGGGCTTTTCGCCGTTTCGGACCGCCCTTGCCGGAGCGGGTGAGACTGCCCCTGCGCAAGCTAAGCCAGCCGGGCTGCCCCCGCTGCCGCTGTTTGCCCAGGCTGCGCCTCCTCCGGCTAGCCCAAGCGCCGATCCGGCCGCACCGGTAGGCGAGGCGCCAGCGGTCCCCTTCGCCACACCTCCGCCCGGAGCGCTCGACGGCGACGACGACGAAAGCGAGAGCACCACCGACAAGGACGCGAAGAAAGCCAAGGCCTCCGAGTGCGACAACGACTCGCAGTGCCCGGCCCAGAGTGTCTGCGCCCGTCACGTCTGCAAGTCGGTGCAGCGCATGACCTCGGGCATTGTCTACTTCCACCAGCCCGGGCCGATCGGCTTTCGTCTCGTCCTGCCGTTCTACTACAGCCTGTGGCGACCGCAGCGCAGCACCCGCATAGTCGCGCCGCTCTTCGTCGACCACCAGAATCACGTCGAAAAGACCCGCGATACCTGGGTCTTTCCCACCTATCAGTACCGACGTACGCCGACGGAAAAGACCCACCGGCTGTGGCCGTTGTTCTTCTACTCCGACTACGGCAAGGGGGAAGACGGCGGCCGCGCGATCGGCATCATGCCGTTCTTCTACTCACAGCGACGGGGTCCGACGGAAACCACGCTGATCCCACCGCTCCTATTTTTTGAGCGCAAGGATCACGCAGCCAAGACCAGCGACACCCTGTTCCTGCCGGCCCTGATGTTCTATCACCAGGGACCCAAGACCTCGCTCGGCCTCTTCCTGGGCCTTGGCTACTACTATCGCGAAGCCAAGAGCGACGAGAACCCGGAAGAGAAAGTCCGCGCTGGCTACTTCCCCCTGGTCTGGTATCGCCGCACAGGTCCCGAGAGCACGACCTCTGTGTTGCCGCTGTTTTTCAGCGGACACAACAGCGAGACCGGAGCGCGCTACGCCACGCTCATTCCGCTGTTCTTCTACCGTCGGTGGGAAGACAAGAGTCACTTCTTCATCTCGCCGCTCGGTGGGCAGTATCACGACGGGCCAGCGGCCGAGACCACGACGCTGTGGCTGGCTCCGCTGGTCCTGCGGCGACAGACCCCGGCATCCGAGGTGACGGTCATTCCGCCGGTCGCGGCCTGGTGGCGCAACAAACAGACTGGGCACTCAGCGGGTTATGCCGGCCTGTACTTCTTCTCGCGCGACGACAGCGGGCGCAGCGAAGGCCTGCTGCCCCTGTTTCTCCGCTTCGAAAACGACGTAGCGCGCGCCGGAACGTACATCGTGCCGCCGCTCCTTGCGGCGTTCCATCGCTCGCCGCAGCTGCGCATGGGTTTCGTCGGCCCGGTCTATGGCTGGTCGTCCCCAGCGACGGCCAGCGCGCCAGCGGCTGGCGGAGGCGGCGTGTTACCGCTGTTCTCGTTCGCCACCGGCAACAAGCCACACTTCCTGCTGGTGCCGCCGGTCGTGATGTACTTCGCGGACCGCGCCGCCGGCCGCTACCACATCAACGTCGGCCCGATCTTCTACCGCTACACCACCAAGGGCCCGGAGGCCGGCTATGACGCGGGCTTGTTCCCGCTGCTCTTCGTCAGCCGCCACGGAGCAAACCGCACCCAAGCGCTGCTGCCGCTGTTCTATCACCACAGCGAGCCAGGCTTCGAGCGCCTGATCGCCGGTCCGCTGTACTGGCAGCGCCGCTGCCCACAGTTCTTTGGCGATACGCGCGCGGCGGTGCACGGCGGTGTCGTTCCCCTGTTCTTCTGGAAGCGGAGCGCCAGCGACAGCTACACCGTGCTCCTGCCGCTGTTCGCCGAGTGGCGACGCAAGAGCGGCAACGTCGAGACCTCGTCTTTCCTCGCCGGACCGATGTTCTACCATCAGGTCCGCCGCCAGGTCGCCCCCGGCTCGCTGGCAGCACTTACCCCGCAAGTGACCACCGGTACCGCGCCAGCCGATGCCGCGGCGCCGTCCACGGTGACCTCGACGACGTTTGGCATTCTGCCGCTGCTCTATACCCATCGCTCGCCGGAGCGCACGCTGGTCGTGGGCCCGGGCTTTGGCTACAGCCGCACCGCCGAGCGCCGCACTCTGCTCATCGGTCCGTACGTCGAGACGGTGGGCAATCCGGGGCAACCAGGGCAGTCGATCTCGCGCGCCCTCTTCCCGCTGTACTACTTCCACTGCAGCCCGGGGCGCCGCGCCCTCGTTCTTTTCCCGGTCTACGCCGACATCCGCGACGAGAACACCTCGTTCCGTTCCGTGCTGTGGCTGTACTACGGCGTCAAGCGTGGCGAGCTCTCGTCGCATACCGTGCTGCCGCTGTTCTATTCGGTACGCGGCCCCGGTCGCAGCACGACCGTGGTCCTGCCCTTCTTCCACCACAAAGACGAGCAGAAGGGCGAGCTGGCCTTCGGTGTCCTCCCGCTCTTCGGCTACGGCCGTAGCGTCAGCCAGAGCCTGCTGGCGACGCCGCTTGGCTTCTATCACCACGACTACGTCAAGGATCGCGTCCGCAGCGCCTTCCTGACGTTCTACGCCGATGTCGAGCGCACGCGCAGTGACTTCGGTGTGTTCCCGCTGTTCTTCGCCACCCGCCGCGGGACGGCGCGCGCCACCTTCGTGCTGCCGTTCTTCTACGACTCGCGCGATGCGACGACCGACCGCTCGTTCACCCTGCTCGGCCCGCTGTTTTTCGGCCACAAAGAGCGCGCGACGTACGGCGGGTTCCTACCGCTGGTGTACGGGCGCAACGAAGGCGACGGCGGCTTCAGCATGGGCATCTTCCCGCTGGTCTATGCGTCGCACAAGCCACTGTCGAGCACCTGGGTAGTGACTCCGCTGTTTGGCTTCAACAGCGCGGCCAACGGCTTCCGCTTCTACCTGGGCCCGCTGTACGTACGACGGGACGCGAACCAGAAGACGCAGGCCCTGTTCCCGCTGTTTTACGACGGTCTCGACATCAACAAGCAGGACCGCACGACCTTTGTGCTGCCGCTCTTCTACCGCGCCTCTTCGCCAGAGCGCAGCCTGACGATGGTGACGCCGCTGTTCTGGCACTACCGCACACTCGCTTCGCGCACCACGCTGCTGGCGCCGTTTGCGCTCGACATCAACAACTACTACCGCAGCCGCACCACTGCCGTCGGTGTCGTCCTGCCGTTTGTGGTCCGTCACCGCGACGAGCTACAGGACAGCACGACCTGGCTTCTGCCCCCGCTCTTGACCTACTTCAAGCGGGCCGCCCTGCCCGGCACCACGGCAAAGAGTGTGTCGTTCGTGCAGTTCCCGCTCTTGTGGCACTTCAAGCAGCCCGATCGCCAGACCACGGTCCTCTTCCCGCTGTTCTATTACCTGAAGCGGCCGGCGACGACGACGGTCGTGGCCCTGCCCTTCTTTGGCTATCGCCGCGACGAGCACAACAACCGCTCGCTCCTGCTGCTACCGCTTCTGACCTGGATCCGCAACGGCGGCGACGGTAGCCGCGAGCGCGTGGTCTTCCCCTTCTTCTGGCACTTCAGCTCGAAGGAGACCGGGCGTTCGACGACGGTCCTGGCCCCGCTTTACATCGGCGTCCGCCGGCCGGGTCTGGCCCTCAGCGTGCTCTTCCCCTTCGGCGCGCACTGGCGTACCGATCGCGGACACTCGACGATCGTACTCAACACCTACGTCCACAAGGGCACGGGCGAGTACGCCGGCGCATGGAGCGTTCACTTCTGGCCGCTGTTCAACTTCGGCCGTCCGCGTCCACAGGATCTCGAATGGAGCGTGCTCTACGGCTTGGTCGGGTACTCGCGCGAGGGCATCCACCGCACGCTGCGCTTGCTCTGGGGCATCGTCGTCCCGCTAGAACCCGTCGGCACGCAGTCGGCCTGGTACGGCGCGACGCTGCGCATGGCCAGTGAGTAGCGTGAGTCCCACCGAGGCCTCTGCGCCGCCACCCGCACCAAAGGACGCGGCACACCGGCTGGCCGAGGTCTTGCTCGATGGCTGCATGGGGCGCCCGCTGCAGACGCTCTTGCCGCCTGCCCTGTGTGCCGAGCTAGGTCGGGCCGTCGCGCTGGCCATCCTGCGCGATCCGCAAGCTGATGTCCGCCTGACCCAGGGACTGACGCTGGCCCAGAGCACGCTGCGCCGCGTGCCGACCCTGCGCAGCCTGTTGTCAGCCGACGCCGTGCTGCTGTTGCAAGAGCTTGCTCGCACGCCCTACGTCCCCGAGCGCACGCTGCTTGTGGCCCTGCTCTCGCGTCCGCCGTTTCGCCGCCTCAACCGCGAGCTCATGCTGGGGACGTTGGTCGACTACACCCGTCGCATCCGCTCGACGCTGTCCGACCCCAACGCCGGCCGCAACCTGGGCATGCTGGGGCGGCTGGCCACCCAGGCCGTGCAGCGAGGAACCGCCGCCGTCGGGGCTGTCGCTTCCGGCGTCGCCTCCGTCGTCACCGATGAGCTAGAGCGGCAGATGCAGCGCCGAGCCGCCGAGTTTGCCGAGGGCGCCGTCGATGAGCTAGTTGCCCGCCTGGCAGCCACGCTGACCGATCCTGCGCGGACCGCCGAGCACATCGAGCTTAAGCTGTCGCTCCTCGACTTTGCCCTCGACCTGCGTGGCGAGGTGCTGGCCAACGAGCTTGGCCGGGCCCAGCCGCTGCGCGTTGCCAGTCAGCTGCGCTCGACGCTGCTTACCTGGCTCGATCGTCCCGAGGCGGCCCCCGACCTGACGGCCGCGCTGACCTGGCTCTATGCGCAGGACCTCGCCGGCCGGCCTTGGGGCCAGCGCACACTGCGCGAACTCCTGCTCCTTTTGGCCGAAAACCCTGCTCCCTCCGGCGCGACCAGCCCGAGCCTCCCTGGCGAGCTGTCAGCGACGGGCCAAGTACTGCTATCGGCGATTACGACCGCGATCGCGCACTGGCTGCGCCCCAGCGTGCAGAGTGGCGCCGCCCTCGCCGCCTTACAGAGCGCCACCGCCTCGTAGGCCAGGCGGCCCGGACGACTCTTCGCACCGCTCGCCTCCCTGGGTCTCCCCCTATCCTCTCTAGCCATCTGCTCGACGATGCTCGGCCACCGGACCGGCTGGCAATGCGGCTATACTGCGAAGCATGCTGCAAAAGCTCTCTTTGTCCCGATCGACCCGCCAAGCCTACCGGGGCGCGGGCTGGGCCCTCATGGCGGCTTGCGCGTTTTTCCCCGGCTGGCAGGCGGGCTGGCGAACCGCCCCGACCGTCACTCCGGCCCTTGCGGATGGCCCCGCACCGGCGGCACCGAAGCCGGCCCGCGACAAGCTGCTGCTCCTCACCGACGGCAAGTCGCACTACATCGCGGTCGAGCCCTTCGTGCGCAACGACGACTCGCTGTTCTACGGCGATGGCAAGCGCTTCTTCGCCGTCCCCATCCAGGGCGGCGGCGCCGTCGGCAAAGAGCGCTTCAACACCACCTTCGTCGATCCTCGCTACTACATCGGCTTCACCCAGCGCAGCGAGCTTGCCATGCAGGACGGCAAGTACACCGTCACCTGCGGCAAGACCACCACGCCACTTACGGTCGTCGCCCCCGCCACCGCCCGACCTCTGCTGGCAGCCGCCCAGTTTGAAGGCAGCCCGCGGAAGTGGCAGGCCTATGCCCTCGCCCGCAACTCCGCCGGCGTCTACTACTACGTCGATCGCGGCTACGTCGATCGCCACCAGGCCGACCGCAGCGAGAGCCGCAACTTCCGCCTCTTCGTCGGCCCCAAAGGCAACCTCAAGCTGCAAAAGATGACCAACGTCGTTTCGGACTCCGAGGGGGACGTCTTCTCGACGGCGACGGGCAGCATGCGCATGGTCCTGGGCAAGAAGGAGCCGGTCTGGATTCAGAAGGGCAAGACCAGCACTCTGCTGCCCGTGCCCGTCGATGAGAACCTGGCGATGATCTACACCGAGCTCGGCGTCTACGCCGGCGAGCGCCTCGGCACCCCCTGCGACGATCTATAGCTCTGCCCCCCGCCGGCTCCAGCTGACCTTCAGCCCTCATCCCGGCAAGCTCGTAAATGCGTTGAGCGACCCCGCGTCGGCGTGGTAAACGCGGCGCATGCCTATGCTGCGTGCTTCGGCGTGCCGATCTCACCTGCTTTCCGTCACTGTCAACGCCTGTGGTCGGGTGGTCCCCGCGCTCTCCGCTCTGGCGGCGCTTGCGGTGGGCTGCAGCGACCTCGTTCCGCCCGACCCCTATCAGGGCACTATCGATCCCAGCGGCTTTGATACAGCGTTTGGTGGCCCGGCCAAGAGCACCTGGCCCAACAGCCTGTATCCCTGCCTCGCCCCGCGCCGCGGCTTTGGTGGTGGCAGCGGCGGCATCGATGGACAGACTTGGTGGTATCTCGGCGGGCTAAGCAGCAGTCAGCTTGACGTGAGCAACGCCGCCGACGCGACCAAGGCCCTACCGCCCACCGTCTACGAGATCAGCGGCTGCGACGGGGGCGAAGGCCGGGCCGAGGCGATTAGCCCCAGCAACTACAGCGCGCAGGCCAATAACTACCTGACCGATCGCCAGTACCCCGTCGTCGCCTACGGCACCGATCCCACGCGCGCCGGCAGCTCCGCCGAGCCCACCTCTGTCGGCACCTATCGCCCCTTCCAGATGGTCGTGCCCGTCACGCTGCGCGACTCGATCCGCGGCCGCATGGGCTGCAACGACATCAAGAGCGAGCGCTCGCTGCTCGAGCGCGCCGGCTGGAGCCGCGAACAGAAGACCTTCCCCGACGGCGCCCCCTTCAACTTCGACTTCCGCTTCCCCAGCCGCGACGAGCTACGCAGCGACAAGGTGACCTTCAAGGACTGGCCGATGATGAGCGTGGCCACCGTCCTCATGAAGACGCCGATCGCCGGCGACTCGTGCCCATTCGTCACTGGCAGCAGCGCCAAGTATCCCCGCTTCCCCGGCGATCCCGATGCCAGCTTCCAGTTCCCCTCGCAGCACTGGCTGCGTGGCCTGCTGGGTGGATATCTCGACGGAGGCACCCTGCCAGTGACCACCGATCCGGCCGCCTGCGCCGACATCCTGCGTGTTCCGACCGGCAAGAGCTGCACCATGCCCAGCGACTGCAACGCTGCCGCCAACGAGATCTGCAGCAGCGGTCGCTGCCTGGCGCCGATTCCGGTCTGCCCGAAGCTCAACGAGCTCTTCGTGGCCAGTGACGAGGTGCCGGTCGCGGCCACGTCAAACCCCATCCCCAGCGCGACCATCGAGCTCAAAGACAGCACCGATCCGAAAAAGACGCGCACCGCCGACATCATGGCGGTCTTTGCCAGCACGCCCGCCGACCCCGACTTCTCGCCGGTGTGTCGCCTGCGTTACTTCGACAAGAAAAAACTCGCTGCCAGCTGCACGCGCCTTGAATCCGACACCATCGCTCCGCGACCGCTGTGTAGCGCCGCCGAGATCAAGGCGGCACCCGGCGCTGTGCTCACGACCGACGCCATGGGCAAGCCGATTCCCGCCATCTACGTCCACTGCCTGTTCCAAAAGAAGTCGCAGTAACCATGCCGACTCCTCG
Source organism: uncultured Myxococcales bacterium (assembly GCA_937952145.1). Lineage (GTDB taxonomy): Bacteria > Myxococcota_A > Polyangia > Palsa-1104 > JAEUJZ01 > JAEUJZ01. The sequence goes on along the minus strand of CALFYE010000301.1, from coordinate 20,295 downwards.
CTCGCAGTTTTCCATGCCTGGTCGCCGTCTGACTCGGCTCACCCTGCCGCTCCTCGGAGTGCTCGGGTCATCGCTCGCCGGGCTCCCCCTCCTACTACTTTCCAGCGATGCTTGGGCCATCGGCGAAGTCACCGGCCGGCTCGGCGGTGTCGTGCAGATCAGTACCGGCGGCGGCGCCAAAGAAGGTCTCGCTGGCATCCCGGTGACCATCTCTAGCCGTGCGCTGCTCGGCGGTCAGAAGACGGCCACCACGCAGGACGATGGCGGCTATCGCTTCGACAGCCTGCCCCCCGGCACCTACACGCTCAGCATTCGCGTCGAGGGCTTCGCGCCCATCGAACAGCGCGGCATCAGCGTGCTCGCCGGCCAGCTAGCGCCCGTCGACGTCATCCTGGAGGTCGGGCAGATCACGCAGACCACCAAGATCGTCGAAAAGCGCAACCCGGTACTCAATCCCGAGAGCGCTGTCGCCACCACCGTACTCGACAACACCAAGGTGCAGCGCACGCCGGTGTTCCGTCAGGTGCAGGCGATGTCGCAGCTTGCCCCTGGCGTCGGTCCTGGCAATTCGCCGTCAGTGCGCGGCGGTCTGTCGCGCTATACCCGCTACCTCGTCGATGGTCTAGACACCAGCGACATCGTCACCGGCGGCATCAGCTCGCCGATGAACTTCGACGCGGTCGAGCAGTTCAGCTTGTTCACCGGCGCCATGGACGCCGAATACAACAGCCTGGGCCTGGTGCAGAACATGGTCACCCGATCGGGTGGCAACAAGTTCTCGCTCGACGCCAGCTTCACCTTCCAGCCGACGGCGTTCAACTCCAACATCCGCTACGGCGCGCAGCTTCCGCAGCAGAACGGCACGCTGCTCTACGACGATCGACCGCCGGCAGTGCGCGACTTCTACTCGATCAACGCCAACCTTGGCGGCCCGATCGTCAAAGACCGGCTGTGGTTTTTCACCTCGTTCCAGTTCAACTACAACCGCGCCATGGCGACGATCCCGCCCTTCCCGTGGAACGGGACGAACGAGGACACCGATCGCTATCGCTACACCTACACCTATCTTGGGCGCGCCAAGCTGACGTTTCAGGCCACGGCGTCGACGCGTATCTCGCTGTCGTTCAACATCGACCGCAACCAGATCCAAAACAGCCTGCTTTCGACCACCGTCACCGATGATGCCGAGCGCATGGTCGACCGCGGCGGCGAGTGGCTGGTGCTGCTCATCGACAGCGCGCTGTCCTCGAAGTGGCTGTTCCAGATGCAGGCGGGCTTTACGACCAAACGCAGCCTCGACGATACGCAGCGCCGCACTGAAGATGGATCGTTCGATCGCATCACACCGTCGCGCACGCTGCGCACCGCCGATCAATTCAACGGCGTCACCTACGGCAATAGCTCGGGTGGCTGGAACGACGAGACGAAGTACCGCATCCAAGCCGACCCGACGATCCTCTACAGCACGACGAACAAGAGCGGCTCGCACAACATCAAAGGCGGCCTGCAGTTCGCGTACATGCGCTACAGCCACACCGTCGGCGTGGCCGGCGGTCTGCGCTTCACCGACAACATCCCCGGACTCGGCTGCAACCCCAGCGATCCCTCGACCTACACCAGCTGCAATCAGGTCACCGAGTACCCGCAGAGCCTGCCCCAAGGCGGTCGCCCTGGCGACGGCTGGCAGACGACCGCCGAGGCTTACAACATCGGCCTGTTCCTGCAGGATCGCTGGACCATCAAACGCTTCCTCACCGTCGTCCCCGGCATGCGCTTTGACACCGGCCTGCTCTACGACTTCGAGGGCAAAAAGCTCGGCACGCTGATCGGTCTCGGCCCGCGCCTGTCCTTGGTCTACGACCTGTTCCACGATCGCAGCACGCTGCTGTCGGCGCACTACGGCCGTCACAACGATGTCGGCAACGCCTACATCGCCGATCAGGGCAATCCATTCCAGAACTCGACGCTGAAGCGCTGGGTGGGCAAGGACCCGGTCACCGGCAAGGACGTCAATCAGTTCGTCGTGCAGAACATGTCGGGCGGCGCCGGTGGTCAGCGCTTCGCCGAGAGCGTCCAGCCCCCCTCGCTCGACGAAGTCGGCCTGGGCATCCGCCGCGAAGTCATCGAGCAGACGGTGGTCGGCCTCGACTACACCTATCGCCTGTACGATCACCTGTGGACCAACGACGAGATCAATCAGATCTGGGATCCCGCCGGCCTGCGCGTCATCGGCTATGCCGACGGCATGCGTCGCCGAATCTACGAAGCCGCCACGCCCGACGATGCCCAGCGCACCTATCACGGTCTCGACTTCTGGGTGCAGGGCAACCCTGGCAACTTCGGCGTCGTCGCCTCGTACACGCTGGCCTTTTCCGAGGGCACGGTCAGCGACTACTTCAGCGCGTTCCGTCAGAACGCTCGCCTGAACTCGCTCTACTACGGCGCGCTGTCGGACAACTATCGCCACACGCTCAAGGGCGCGATCGACTACTCGTTCGGCTTTGGTCTGAACGTCAGCGTGCGCATGCAGTACCGCACCGGTGCCCCGCAGTGGCGCATCTTCCAGAGCCCGGAAGACAACAGTTTCAGCCTCTATCGCTCGCCGCGTGGCACCAACATCGGCGCGCGCAGCAACGACCCCACCGCCTGGTCCGAGTTCAAGCTCCCCGATCAGTTCACGATCGATCTGCAGGGCTCGTTCTCGCTAGAAAAGCTGCTCGGTCAGCGCATCGATCTGATGGTCATGATCTACAACGTGATCGGCGGCGGTACGCCAACCAGCCTCGATGCACGCACCGGCAACACCTTCGGCACGATCAGCGGTCGCCTCGATAATCTCAACGCTCAGGTCATCCTGCGCTACCGCATCTGATCGCGCGCCGCCTCCGAGCGCACTGCCTCCGGACGCTCCTTCTCACCTCTGCCCCGCAGCCCCCGCCAGCCCGCCACCGGCCGAACCGCCGGAACACCGAATTGCTCCCCAAAAAAATCGCTGGGCCTCTACTCTAGTGAATGATCGCGGAACCTTTTCCGCATCGCTATGAGGCCCCCAGCATGGAAAGCTTTCTCAGTCATATCGGACTTTTCAGCAACCTGACTCCCGAGCAGCTTAAGCACATTGAATCGATCTGTACCGAGATCCGCCTGCAGCCTGGCGAGATCCTCTTTCACGAGGGCGACGAGCCCGGCTTCTTCTACATCATTCAGCAGGGACGCATTCGTATCTCGCGCATCATCCCCGGCATGGGCGAAGAGGCCCTGGCGATCCTAGAGAAGGGCAGCTACTTCGGCGAGATGGAGATCTTCGAGCCCATCCCGCGCGCCGCGCAGGCCATGGCCCACACCACCTGCGTGCTGCAGGCCATCCGCATCGCCGATCTGCACCAGGCGATGCACGACGATCGCGAGATGACCGTGTCCCTGCTGTGGAACTTTGTGCTGACCCTGTCAGAGCGCCTGCGCAACACCAACGACAAGGTCATGGCGACGTTCGCCCTCGCCAAGTTCGCCGGGGGCTAGCCGCAGCGCAACCGCCACCAGAATCGAGGGGGGATGGAAGATGAGCGAGCTGCGCACGCAGCGCATGGAGCGCTCCGCGAGTGCCGGTCTGTCCACCGTCATCGCCCTGCAGCGCGTCCGCCTGTCGGTCATCGAAGGCCCAGACGCCGGCCGCAGCGTCGAGAGCGATGACGAGATGGTGCTACGCGTCGGAACCCGCGAGAACAATCACCTCGTGCTGTCCGACAAAAGCATCAGCGGCTATCACCTGGAGATCTCGCGCCGGGTCGGTGGCGACAGCGAAGGCCCCTCGGCCCGCAGCAGCAGCTCGTCCACGGGTAGCGAGGACGATCGCGGCGGCTGGCGACTGCGCGATGTCGGCAGCACCAACGGCACCTATGTTGGCAGCCTGCGCGTCTTTGATGTCCAGCTGCGCCCGGGCACCCTCCTCAGCCTGGGCCGCAGCCGCCTGCGCTTCGACGCCATTGACGATCGACCGCTGCGCGCTGTCCTCCATCCGCGGGATCGTTTCTTCGACATGGTCGGCACCTCGGTCGCCATGCGTCGCATGTTTGCCCGCATCGAGCAGGCCGCCGCCAGCCCCGCCACCGTGCTTATCACCGGCGAGACTGGCACCGGCAAGGAAGCCGTCGCAGAAGCGCTGGTGCAAGCCAGTCCACGCGCCGCTGCGCCGTTCGTCGTCATCGACTGCTCGGCCCTGCCCGCCAACCTGATCGAGAGCGAGCTCTTCGGCCACGTCAAAGGCGCGTTCACCGGCGCCCACAGCGACTATCGCGGCGCCTTCGAGCGCGCCGCCGGCGGCACCGTCTTTCTCGACGAGATCGGCGAGCTCCCGCTGGATCTGCAGCCCAAGCTGCTGCGCGTGCTGGAGCGCCGCGAGGTCCGTCGCATCGGCTCCGAGAGCGTGCGCGCCGTCGATGTACGCGTGATCGCTGCCACCAATCGCGACCTCGGGGCCGAGGTCAACGAGCGACGCTTCCGCCAAGATCTCTACTTCCGGCTGTCGGTCGTGAACGTTCACATTCCGCCCCTGCGCGACCGTCGCGAAGATCTCCCTCTGCTGATTCAACACTTCGTCCGCCACCTGCTTGGCGCTAAAACAGACGACGTTCGTTCTAGCGGACCTGAGACCGTAATTACAGAAAGCATCTGTTCCCGCGTCCTAGAGAGCAACTCGGACTATCACTGGCCAGGCAACGTCCGCGAGCTGCGCAACGTCGTCGAGCGCGCCGTCGCTATGCCCGACGAAGATCCGCTGGCGGCCACCGCCCCCCGCGCCGGCCACAGCGACAGCCGAGCCGAACCTTCCGAGCCCGGCCCGGGAGCCGCCGCCAGCGAGGCCAGCCACGCGCCCAGCGGCCCGGCGGTGGCCAATATCAGCATCCCGTTCAAGTCAGCGAAGCAGGCCCTCATCGACGACTTCGAGAGGCGCTACATCAGCGCCCTACTCAAAGCCGCGCGCGGCAACGTCAGTGAAGCCGCCCGCCGGGCGCAGATCGATCGCATGTACCTGCACAAGCTCATCACCCAGCACCGGCTCAACGAGAGCTAGTCGTCGTCGGTCGCAGCGACGGACAGGCGGGCGGCCTGGCTCGCCTGACGCAGCATGCGCAGCCCCAGCCAAGCCACGGCACAGGTCGGAAGCAAGAGCACAAGCTGCAGCGCAAGCTGAAGGGGGCTCGACAGCTCGCTGCGACCCGCGAGGCTCTCATCCAGGCCAGCCCGCGTCAGCACCACCACCAGCGCATTGTTCGTAAAGTGCATGGCGATGGCGGCCCACAGCGAACGGCTGGCCAGCGCCGCCCAGCCAAAGCCCAGGCCCAGCACCGCCGTCGGAAACAGCTTGGACAGCGACAGGTGGAAGACCCCGAACAGCAGGGCACAGGCCAGAACCGGCAGCGCCGCGGCGAAGCCGGGAGCCCGTCGTCCTCGCCACAGCGGCTCGAAGGCGGGGGGCAGTAGCGGCAGCAGCGCGCCGCGAAACAGCACCTCTTCGCACAGCGCGGGCACCGCCGCAAAGCACAGCAGGTCTAGCCACAGCGGACGCAGCCCCCCCGCGGGGCGCAGCAGACGCAGAAGCTGGGCTCGCTCGCTCTCGGGCACAGGAACGACTCGCTCCCACAGCGGCTCGACGTAGGCCGCCAGGCCATAGAACCAGGCGATGCCAAACACCATGCCGCCCCCGAGCGCCCACAGGACCGCCGACGAAAACGGCGCCAGGCGCAGCGCCACCAGGGCATGTCGCCGTCGGGCGCGCGAAAAAATCAGCGCGGGCAGCAGGATGGCCAGGATTTCGGTCAGCGCGGTGCCAAGCGGCCCCGGGCGATACGCCTGCGACAAGCTGCCGATGACGATGAGCAGAAGCAGCGTGACGGCAAACAGCAAGAGCGCGCTGCCTGGCTCGCTGCCAAGCGGCGTTGCGGCCCCCGCTCGCTGGTCGGCTGCCGCAAGCTGTGGCGACTCGGCAGACGACCCTTCCTGGCAATGTTTCGGCGCGTCGGACAAGAGCTATACGGGGCGCTAGGGTACGTGGTACTGTAAGCCGTGAAAACGATTATCGCAGCGCTGCTGCTGCTCCTCGGGGTCACGCTAGTCAGTGAGCCCGCTTGGGCCGAAGAGCCCAGCGCAGAGACCAAGGCCCAGGCCGGCCAAGCCTTCGGCCGCGGCATGAAGAGCTATCAGGCCAAGGAGTACGCGCAGGCCATCTCCGAATGGGAAGGTGGCTACCGCCTGATTCCGCAGCCGGTGTTCTTGTACAACATCGCGCAGGCCCACCGTCTCGCCGGTGCGCCCGAAAAAGCGCTGAGCATGTATCGCCGCTATCTGCGCGAGAGCCCCACCGCCCCAAACCGTGCCGAGGTTGAGGAGCGCATCGCGGCCCTCGAACAGCAGCTCGGACCGGCGTTTTACTCGACGCTGTACGTGCCGCCGGGTAGCGAGAACCTGGCTGAGCCAGCGCCGGCGCCGCTCCTCAACGGCGGCAGTGCCAGCGACGGAAAAAGCCGCAACAAGAAGCTCCTGCCGATTGTGCTCGGCGTCGTGGGTGGCGCCGTCGTAGTCGGTGTCGCCGTCGGGCTGGGTGTGTATTTCGGGACGCGTGGAGCGCAGGCCAATGTCTTCGAGCCGGTGACCCCATGAAGCAATCTCACGCCTGGACTCGTCGGGCTGCACTTGCTGCTAGCGCCCTGCTTGGCAGCCTGCTGCCCGGCTGTAGCTCGGATATCTGCGAGGGCATCAGCCAGAGCTGTCTCAGCGTCCGCCTGGAAGCGGGCAGCGACCAGAGCAGCGATCGACTGCGCGTGCTTGTCGGCATCGATGGCAACGTCCCGGTCGAGCGCGTCAGCAAGCCACCCGGCGGAGCGACGCAGAGCGTGAGCTTCCCGATCACCTTCAGCGTGCTCTTGGGTGATCGCGGTGGACGCGTCGACCTCGACGTCATCGCCGAGCTCGCGGGCAGCCCGCGCCTGCGAGCCCAGGGGGGCGACACCGTACCCGCCGGGCAGCACAAGCGCCTGACGCTCAACCTCAGCTCCGACATTGGCAATGCGGCCACGCTCTCCAGCGGAATCCCCGCGGCACGCCACAGCGCTGGCCTGGCCTATTTCCCGGAGCGGCGCAGCCTCATCATGTTCGGCGGCATCGACGCGCAGACCAAGCCGCTCGACGACACCTGGGAGTTTCTCGCTGCCGAGAAGCGCTGGCAGCCACTGCGCGGACTCAATCATCCCAGCGCGCGTGCCGGTCAGCTGGCCTACCACGCCCGCCGCCGCGCCATCGCCCTCTTCGGTGGCCAGGCCCCCGACAGCAGCAACAAGTCGCTAGACGATCTGTGGGTCCTCGATCAGACCGGCGCCTGGAGCAGCATCAACCAGCCGACCGCCCCATCGCCGCGCAGCGGATCCGCCCTGGCCTACGATCGGCGCACCGACACGCTCGTGCTGTATGGAGGTCGCAACGCCAGCCAGCCGCAGCCGCTCAGCGACGTCTGGGAGCTGGTGGGCGACAGCAGCACCTGGGCCCCACGCACCCTCAGCACCGCCGCGCCAGTCGTCGCCAATCCGCGCATGGTGTTCGATGGGCGTTACGTGCTCCTGATTGGCAGCGACGAAGCCAACCCGACGACGCTCAAAGTCTGGCGGCTCGACACCATCTTCACCGAGCTACCACCGCCTGGCGGCAACACCGCGCCGATTCGCCGCAGCGACTTTGCCGTCAGCTTCGATCTCAGCAACTCGGCGCTGCTTTTGTTTGGCGGCACCACGGCAGGCGCGCCCCTGGCCGAAGCCCTGACCTGGAGCCCGATCGACTATCGCTGGACCCCCCTTACCACCGCGGCCACACCCGCGGCACGCAGCGCAGCGGCGATGGCCTACGCGCCAGAGCTCAATGGCTCGCTGCTGGTCGCCGGCAAAGCGGCAGATGGCTCTCCGCTGTCGGGCGACGACAACTGGCAGTTCAGCGCGGGCGCCTGGAGCTCTCTCAAGCCGTAGCATCGCATCCTCCGCCCGCCACGTTCCCCTTTCCCCGGCCGGCGATTTCTGACAAATAGCCAGGCATGGAGCGCCTCTACTGCGACTACAACGCGACCACGCCGCTGCATCCGCAGGTGCTGGCGCAGATGCTGCAGGCGGCGGATCCCCGCTTTGGCAATCCTTCGTCGCAGCACCGCGAAGGCCGACAAGCTCGCCAGCTGATCGAGGGGGCCCGGCAGCAGGTGGCTTCTCTCATCGACGCGCACCCCAGTGAGCTGGTCTTTACCAGCGGCGGTACCGAAGCCAATAACCTAGCTCTCTCTGCGGTGGCGCAGAGAGTCCAGCAGACCCTCGGCCGACCGGCCGGCGTGATCAGCAGCCCGCTGGAACATCCCTCGATCCGGGCCACCTTGGCCGCGCTGGCCGACCACGGCTGCCAGGTGCGCGAGCTGTCCCCCGATGGTCGCGGTCGGCTCAATGTTGATGAATTAGCACGCCTGCTAAAAGATCAACCGGCCGATTTGGTGTCGCTGGCCCTGTGCAATCACGAGCTGGGCAACGTCTATCCCATCGCCGAGCTGGCCGAGGTCGCGCATGCACACGGCGCGCTCTTTCACTGCGATGCCATCCAGGCCGTCGGGCGTTTGCCGCTGTCGCTGAGTCGGCTGCCCGTCGATCTGCTGAGCATCTCCGCGCACAAGCTGTTCGGTCCCAAGGGCGTGGGTGCGCTGTACCTGCGGACGATCCGCAGCCCCCCCGCGCGCCGCAGCGAACATCTTCCCCGACGCGAAGCGCACAAATCGCCGGCGAGCACGCTGCCGAGCTTGGCCGATCTGCCCCCGCTTTTGCGTGGCGGTCCGCAAGAGCGCGGCCTGCGCCCGGGGACGGAAAATCTGCTCGGGATCGTCGGCTTTGGAGCCGCCGCCCAGCTCTGCCAGCAGGAGCTCTTGGCGGCATGGCAGAGGCTGCCGCCGCTGCGCGATCAGCTGGCCGCAGAGCTGCAGCTTGAGATCGCCGGCGCCCGTCAGCAAGGCGATGACGCTCCCCGCGCCCCCGGCACGCTCAATCTCTCGGTCGCGGATGTCGAGGGAGAGCTCCTGATGATGAACCTGGACCTGCGCGGCATCGCGGTATCGACGGGTGCGGCCTGTAGCTCGGGCTCGGTCAAGCCATCGCCTGTGCTGCTCGCGCTGGGCCAGTCGGATGAGCAGGCCCGACAAGCCATCCGCATCTCGCTGGGGCCGTATACGACACCCGCCGACATCGAGCGCCTAAAGCGCGCCATTTCAGAGAGCGTGGCGCAGGTCCGCGCCGTCTAGCGAACCGTCGCAAGGAATGCCCTTGCCCGCCCGCCCGGCACCGCTAGGCTTAGTCGGTAGGCTTAGTCGGTAGGCTTAGTCGGTAGGCTTAGATCGATAGGCTGCGATTTCTGCGAATCCTGGATCCGCTGACGCCAGTCGGGACGCAGCCGTGACTGGCCAGGCCAGCCCCGCTTCATCCCGCGAGCCATCCCGCCCATGATGGCCGCGCTAAGCTAGCGAAGTTCTTCGCAAGAACCGCGGAGCCGGGCCGCCGCGTGTTACGATAAACGGTCTACCCCTGCCGCCGCAGCGGGAGGGGGGACGCCAGATGAGCCATGGCATGAGTGACCAGCAACACATCCCTCACCAAGTGGATTCGGCGACCGCGCTGAAGGTCCGCAAGCAGCCCCAGCCGGGGGATGTGCTAGATGGCATCTACCGTCTGGATTCGCAGCTGGGAAAGGGCGGCGTGGGCGTCGTCTATCGCGCCTTCCACCTGCACTTGCAGCGGCCATGCGCCATCAAGTTCATGCACCCGCAGCTGGTCTCCAATCCCGAGCTGCGGACGCGCTTCCGCCGAGAAGCCCAGAGCGCCTTCCAGCTTGGGCACCCCAATATCGTCGCCATCACCGACTTCCGCGACGATCCCAACTCCTGGCCGTACCTGGCGATGGAGCTGGTGCTGGGCGAGACCCTGCGCGACCGCCTGGAGCGAGGCCCCCTGCCGCCACGCCTCGCCATCCACCTCATGATCGAGCTCTGCGACGCGCTCAACGCTGCGCATCGCCGCGGCGTCATTCATCGCGATCTCAAGCCCGAGAATCTGTTCCTGGTCCGCGTCGAAGCGCCCGGTCCTGACGAGCTCGACACCACGCTCAAGGTCCTCGACTTTGGGCTGTCGAAGCTCCTCGATGGCGTCGAGATCACCGGCACCGGACGCCTGCTTGGTTCGCCTTCGTACATGTCGCCGGAACAGGCGCGCGGCGACTCGCACCAGGTCGATGCGCGCGCCGATATCTTCGCGGTCGGCGCGCTGCTCTACGAGTGCCTGGTCGGCGAAAAAATGTTCAGCGCTGAAAAGCTTGAACAGAAGCGACAGCAGATCATGGCGGCCAAGCTGCCGCCCTTTGACTTCGCCAGTCAGGGCATTCCGCTCGTCGATGACATCATTCGCCGAGCCTGCTCGCGACGTCCTGAGGATCGTTACCAGACGGCAGTAGCACTCAAGGATGCGCTGGAAGCGGCGCAGCGCGCGCTGCTGAAGAAGTCGATGGATGTGGCGGCTCAGCTCTTGGTGCCTGCCGTGGCGCCGGTGCTGGGCCTGGGTGCCGCGGGTCCTGGTCGCGGCAAGATGCCGCCGCTGCCCCCGGGGACGCTGGGCGATCGCACGTCGGCCACATCGAGCGTCGGCGGGGGCGAGCTGATCGCAGACAAGCCGGTCGCGCAGCCACCGCGCAAGAGTGGCCTGTTTGTGGTGCTGGGCTCCGGCTTTGCGGCGATGTCGCTGGTCATCGGCATCGGCTACCTGGTGCTATCGCGCCGGGCGGCTCCCACCGTGGTTGGCGGCACCGGGCCACAGCCGGGCGAAGTCGGCTCGTCGGGGGTCGTGACCACTGCACCGCCTCCGCCCAGCGACCGTCCTGCTGATCCTAGCCTGCCGAAGACCCCCGCCACGCCACCGCCAGTAGTCGTCGAGCCCGGGGTCAAGGCGCCCGTCGAGGTACCGATTCCAGCCGGCGCAACCGCGGCGTTGCCCGGCGATACCAAGCCCGCCGCGACCCGCCGCACCGGCAACCTTGACAAGCTGCCGCCGATTCGCGGCCCCGAGGAAGTCGCCGAGACCCCAGTCGCCGCCGCCGAGCCCCCTGCGACGACCGCCAGCAAGCCCGGTACCCCCATGCTGGTCCGCGGAAAGAAGGTTCGCGGCCCGCTACGACCAATCGCCACCGGCCCGGTGCCAGCCGCTGCCCCCAGCAAGGCCGGCCCGGGACTGAACGACTCGGCACTCAACGTCAATGCGGTCATGCGTCGCGCCATGCCTGCCGTGCTGCGCTGCTATCCCGCCGACAGCAGTCCGCCACCCAAGATCTCCGTCGATCTGACGGTCCAGGCCGACGGCCGGGTCAGCGAAGCCAATATCGACGGCGCCGAGGACGGAGCCGCCTGCGTGCTCGGCGTTATCCGTGGCCTGCGCCTACCGCCGCCAAGCGATGGTGACAGCTACGGCTTCCGCTACGACTTCGTCAACCTGCGACGCTAGCCCCCAACGCTCGACGTGAGCGCCGCCGTCGCGCAAGGTAGACAGCGCAAGCCGTAACCAGCGGGGCGAGAGCTGCCAGCGCGCGGCTAGGTGCCGTCTCGCGATGCATCGTGCAGCTACAGCCACGCCCCGCCGTGCCATCGCCCGCTGCCACACAGCTGCCCTCGAACGGCACGCAGGCGAAGCCATCTGGGCACTGGCCATAGCGACACGGGTCGTCGATACAGCGGCCAGCCTGACAAGCCTGGCTCAGCTTGCAGGTGACGCCGCTGCACGCCGGATCGGGCAGGCACGACTTGCTGGCCACATCACAGCGCTGCCCCGCACCGCAGGGCGCGCCACATGCATCCACCGCGCAGCCCCCCCGCACGCAGCGGCTGCCAGCGTCGCAGCTTTGGGTGCAGGGGGCCAGGCAGCTCGCCGTCTTGCCGTCGAAGTAGCAGTACTGACCGCTGTCGCAGCGCAGGCTGCTGCAGGGATTGCTGCGGCACACCGCCTGCACGCAGGCGTTTCCCATCAGACACCCCGCGCTGTAGCACGAGTCATCACAGGCCAGGCTGCCACCGCCTGAAGCGTCTGTGCCCGCGATGGTGCGCAAGATGGCCGCGAGCTGGCTGCTCAGCGCAGCGGCGGTATCCGCGGGGTAGTAATCGACGCTGGGATCGGGGTTGGCTTCGCCGCCCTCGGCTGCCATGTCGTTTAGGATCTGCTTCTCGGTCGCGTCCAGGCTGCCCCCCAAGCCCACGACAAACGTATGGATGCTCGGCAACTGGCTGCGAGCTTGCCGCAGCGACTCGACAGCGGCGTTGACGGCCCCAAGCGAGCCACAGGCATCGCAGGTGCAGCCGGCCGAGCTCTGGCACAGCGGCTTGCCATCGGTGATGAGCACGATGTACTGCGCCCGCGACGGGTCTTTTAGCGGCGAGTCGGCGGCCAGCGCGTTCACCGCACCACAGGTCGGCGTCAGCGCCATGCTGCCCGGCAGCGACTCTGCAGCGTCGAGCGTCGCCAGGATCGCGGCTTGGCGACCATAGGTTGGGCTCGATGTGAAGCTGCTTGTGCTGCAGGTACTGCCAGGGGTGGGAAACAACGCTAGGCCGATCGGTAGCTTGTCATCGTACTGCGCCAGCACCATCGAGATTGCATCCCGCACCACCCGCCAGCGCGACAGCTCTCCCGCCATCGGCGGCGTGCCAGCCATGGTGTTCAGCATCGAATTCGAGCGGTCGATAAGGAACGCCAGATTGGGGCATGGCGTAGCGTGCACGGGGGCAGGCCTAGCCAGCTGCGACAACGTGACAAGAGCCACGATCCAAGGCACGGCACAAGCAACGCGCGACATCGGTCACCCCCGCGGCAAGACGTTCGCTCTCTCATCATATCGTGACGAGGCGAGCGATCCGCGACTGGCCGGCTGGCCGGTCTCAGCCGTAGCTGGATCTCCGACTGCTAGCGCGTCAAGTCGAACGCGCAGCGCGCGCCGATCAGATCGGAACGCGGCCCGCTTGGACGATGGAACTCACGGGCATAGGAACGCAGCTCACTCGCCGGACTCAAGAAGGTTCCGCCACGACGAACCCGCACCTCGCCAGCTCCAGGCCCCGCCGGATCTTCACAGCCCGCGCTGCAGACCCCGTAGGCCTTGGCGTCGAAGTAGTCGGCCACCCACTCGGACAGATTTCCCGCCAGATCGACCTGCCCGAACGCACCGCGCAGCATGCTGCCACTGCGTTCAGATGCGACGGTCGACCAGGGTAGACCGGAACAGCCTAGGCCTAAGAAATTGGCGCCCTGATCGCAGCTCACCGGATCGCTGGTGCCCCAGGCGAAAGATCGGTCATCGCGTCCGCGGGCTGCATGCTCCCACTCCGCTTCCGTGGGCAAGCGACCGCCGACCGAGGTGCAGTACGCCGCTGCTTCCGACCACAGCAGGCAGCTCATGGGCAGCGTCTCATCGCCAGTCGCCCCCTCGGTCCAGGTTGCGCGATCGCTGGAGCAGCGCAGGCTGGCCAGCGACTCCGGCGCGACGGGGGCGGTGCAGGTGCCCTGCCCTAAACAGCGACGATACTCTGCGACCGAAATCTCGTGCTCGGCCAGACAGAAGCCACTGCTCAGCGTGACGCTATGGGCCGGCTGAGCCGAGCTCTCGCAGTCGGCTTCCATGGCGTTACAGCCCTGTCGAAAGCGACCGCCCGTGACATAGCGACTCCCCGTGGGACAGCGCGGCACAACGCAGCTCCCGGCAACGCAGCGCACCGCATCCCCAGAGAGACACGACTCATCCGACTTACACGCAGAAGAGACCGTGCCGCCATCGCCGCAGGCCGCCCCAGCGAGCAAGCCCAGGGCAAGCGCCCAAACCATGACCCGCATGTCAGCCCTGCACCACCGGCAGCGAGCGCTTGTTCGTTCGCAGCACCGCCTTCTTGTTCTCCCATTGCAGAACATTCAGCGTCTGGGCCGCGCTGGCTTGCTGCTGTTTATCGTCGCTGATTCGCTCGGGCTGGTCGCAGGTCAGGTAGTTGTCGCGGTAGTTTGGCGAGCGATAGCGCCGCATGAAGCGCGCGAAGTCATAGCCATCCAGCAGGAACAGCAGATGCCCGGCATCGCTGTGCAGGTGGCGGTTGAACAGCAGACTAAACGAGTCTTTGTAGAGCCCGCGTAGCTCGGCATCGCCGTGCAGCACTTCACGACCCAGGCGAGCCGCGATGAAGGCCTTCTCAGCCAGCGTGGAGCTCGTGCGCGGCCGTCGCTGCCAGTTGCGCTCCATGCGATCCAGCAAGAGCGATGTGCCGTAGGCCTGCTCGTACAGCCAGATGTAGCCATCCATCAGCTCATCGCGGCGCATATGGCGCGGCTCGAAGACGACGTGGCGGGTGTCGTACTGATCCCAGCGTTCGTGATCCAGGCGCCCCGCCGCCTTGAAGTCATCAAACAGCTTAGTGCCCGGCATCGGCGTCAGGATGCTGAAGAAGGGATACAAGATGCCGGTCTTCTGGATGAACTCCAGCGTCTGTTTGAAGACCGCCCGCGTGTCGGTATCAAAGCCGACGATGAAGTTGCCGACGACGGTGATCCCACGCGCGTGGATGCGATCAACAGCCTCGGGGAAGGTCAGGCAAAAGTTCACCGGCTTGTCCATGTCGTTAAGCGTCGCTTCGCTGACCGACTCGAAGCCGATGATCATCGTCGAGCAGCCAGCGGCGCGAAACAGATCCAGCATCTCTTCGTCGTTCGCGACGTTGAGTGTGGTCTCAGCCGACCAGGTCGGGATCTGACCCGCCTCATAAAGCGGAATCAGGGCTCGCAGCAGGTCCTTGGTGTACTTCACGCGCGAGATGAAGTTGTCATCGACGATGTAAAGCGGCTTGCCGGCGGCGATGGGTCCTCGCCCACGCGGCAGTCCGCGTAGCTCATTCACCACGCACTCCACCGGCTTGAAACGAAAGTCCTGTCCCGAGATATCCGGCACGCTGCAGAAGCGACAGCGGAACGGACAGCCGCGCGTAGTCTGCAGCTGATGAAACAGGTACTGGCTGGTGTCGACCGCCCGCCAGGCCGGCACCGGGATGGCATCCATCGGCGGATACCCCACGGCGTCGTAGCGCGACTTCAGCTTGCCCGCCTCTAGGTCGCGGACGACGTGCGGCCACAGTGCTTCCGCCTCGCCGGTGACGATGCAGTCGACGTGCTGCAGCGCTTCCTCGGGTCGCAGCGAGGCGTGGATGCCGCCCAAGATCACGCGCTTGCCGCGTGCCCGATAGCGCTGCGCCGCATCGTAGGCCTTCGACACGCACGAAGTCTTGGCCGAAAGGGCGACGACATCGGTCTTCAAGTCGTAGTCCAGATCCGCGAAGTACTCATCGAAGATCTCGACGTTGACGTGACTGGGCGTGCACGCCGCCACAGTGAGCAGTCCCAGGTCTAGGAATGAGCGTTTGAAGCCTAGGACCCGCAGCATCAGGTCCATCTCGTACAGCTCACGCTCGGTGCGATCAAAGTTCTTGCGGGTCGCGACGAAGGAGATCTTCAAGATGGGCCCCTTGGGGTGGAACGTGAGGGTGGAAGCAAAGGCCAACGAGGATGACTCGTCGTGCCAACAACCGCAGTCTGGGGAGTCTGGTTGATTCTCCGGAATCTGATCCGCGGTACTTCACAAAATCGCATACTCCGTTCTTGATTCACAACTCCGATCGTGCATTCTAAACAGACCCTTATAAGAACTTCGGAACTCCGGCCGTGATTACCAAACCTTCCACAAACCTGGTCTGGTCGACGTTCCGCAAGATTCCTTCCTGCATTGCGAGCTTATCCCCCTGCCTTGGGAAACCTCGTCGCTGGATGGCGCCAAAACCCTGTTGTCGGATCATCGTAAAAGTGAGGGATTACGGACTCGCCGGTATTGGGGTGTGGGCAAAGGAATGAGAGTGCGCCGAAGTAGTCCGGAAATCCGGAAGGCGAGGGCCACGAAACAGCCATAAGACATCGACCTTGGGAACTGGGAACGATGCCGGAATCGTAATACCGGCAAAGGAGTGATCGATCGATGCGTATTCTGCTTGCGCAGCCAGCCCCGTTTGAAAAGGGCCGACTTGGTCTTGAGAATATGATTTGGATGAGCGAGCCGGTCGCGCTCACTGCGGTCGCCGGCGCGGTAATCGGGGAAGGGCACGAAGTGCGAATCCTCGATATGCGCATCGAAGAAGCGACGGTATTCACCGATACCCTGCGCACCTTCAAGCCAGACATCGTCGGCGTCACCAGCATGACCACCGACTGCTATCAGGCCAAGGCGCTGCTCTACTCTGCCAAGCGCTGGTCCAAGGATGTGGTCACCGTCATCGGCGGCCATCACCCGACGCTTTCGACCGAAGAATTCTGCGACCCCTTTATCGACGTCATCGTGCGGGGCGAAGGCGAGCACACCTTCGCTGAGCTAGTCCGCGAGGTCGAACGCGCCAAGGGGGCCGGCACGCCGCCCGACTTCTCGCAGATCAACGGCATCGTCTACCGCGAGGGCACCGCGACCCAGCCGGTGGTCTGTTTCCGCAAGACGGCCGCCCGCTCGCAATCGACGCAGCTCGACTCGCTGCCGATGCCGGCGGCGCACTTGGTCGAGCACTATCGCAAGCACTACTTCTTCATGGTGGCGCAGCCGATGGCCTCGATCTTCACGTCGCGCGGCTGCAGCTTCGACTGTAACTTCTGCGCCATCTGGGAGTTCTACGAGCGCCGCACGCGCTACCTGTCGGCCAAAAAGATCGTCGATCAGATGGAGCGCGCCAAGGAGCGCTTCGTCTTCATCCTCGACGACAACTTCCTGACCAACCGCCGTCGCCTGGAAGAGCTGTACGAAGAGCTGCGCAGCCGCCGCGTTCACAAGTTCTGGATGACCCAGGGGCGCACCGACTTCGTGGCCGAGTACCCCGAGCTCATCGCCAAGCTGGCCTCGGTCGGGTTTATGGGTCTGCTCAGCGGCTACGAGACCAACGATGACGAAGCGCTGGTCGAGCTACGCAAGAAGAACAACCGCGACAAGAACCAGCGCGCGGCCGAGATCCTGCGCGAAAACGGCATTGTCTCGACGGGAATCTTCCTAGCGCGGCCGGAGTTCGATGAGCGCGACTTTGAAGACCTGTACTCCGGCATCAACAAGCTGGGGGTGGCACTGCCGATCGTGACCATCCTGACGCCGCTGCCCGGCACCGAAATGTACAAGCGACGACAGAACGATCTCATCACCGACGACCTGCGGATGTTCGATCTTCTGCACTGCGTGACCCCGACCAAGCTGCCGCGCAGCGAGTTCTATCGCCACTATGCCCGCAATGGCAACGCGACGGCCCCATCGCTGTTTCAGGGTCTGGCGCCCAAGGTCTTGGCCCGTCGCTGGGACTTCTGGACCGCAGCAGCCAAGAACTACCCGCGCTTTGCCTGGCGCTGGTGGCGCTACCGTACCGTTCACTACGATCCGCAGAGCTTCCTGCGCGATGAAGAGGGGCTGCTGGTCCGGCACGAGCGACGTCCGCCGCCGCCGATCCTGCCGCCCGGCGTGCCCATCCCCGGTCAGACTCCGGCTCCCGATGCACAAAACCGCCTTCACCTGCAGGTGCTGCCATGAGTGTCGCCCGACGATTTCTGGAAGAGCTGCGCGAAGAGGTGCGCACCCACCCGGCGGTCAATCATCCGTTCCTGGCCCGGATCGCGGTGACTCCGTTTACGCGTCACGACTACAAGAGCTATGGGCTGCAGCACTACGCCCTGGTGCACATGTTCACGACGTATCTGGAGCGGCTGCTGCTCAATGCTCCGGATAGCGAGGCCAAGCTCTGGCTGGCTCGCGTGTTGGTGGATGAATACGGCGAGGGTTCTGAAGGCAAGGACCACCCGACGCTTTATCGCGGCTTCCTACGCGCCGCCGGGGCCGAGCCCGGGGAAGAGCTGTCGAGCGCCCTTGCCCCCGAGGTGGTGAGCTTCATCAACCAGCACCTCGACATGACGGCGCGGGGACCGTTCCTGGTCGGCTTGGGCGCAGTCGGCCCGGGACACGAGTGGGCCATTCCGCACATGTTTCCGCCGCTCATCGATGGACTGCGCCGCGCCGGCTTCAGCGAAGAAGAGATCAACTATTTCACGCTGCACATCGCGCAGGACGAAAACCACGGCGCGTGGTTGGAAGAGGCGCTGTTTCGCTACTGCGATACCTCAGCGGGCCAGGCCCAGGTGCGGCAGGGCACGCTGGCTTCGCTGGAGTGCCGACGACGCTTCTGGATTGGCGTCGAGCGGCGCGTCGTTGCCTGGCGACAGCCACGCTCGGCCCAGCACACGATGGATCGGGCTCGGCAAGGTCTGCAGAGCACGCTCACCGATGTCGTGCGCCTAGCACCCTGGGCGGAAAAGCCGCTCGACCGCGCCCGTCGCCGAGCCGCCGTGACGCTCGAACAGTTCCTCTCTGCTCATCATCCCTTCGTCTAGCGCGCCGCAGCGAACGCGCAAGACGGCGAATCTTCCCCCACCTGACACCACAGCCACTACGATAGGGCGCGGAGGATTCGCGCCATGTCTAGCTCTGCCCCCAAGCCGCCCGTCTCGACGGCACCCGTCTGTGTCACGGGTGCTGCCGGCTACATCGCTTCCCACCTGGTTGCGCAGCTTCTGGCTCGTGGTTATCGCGTCCGCGGCACCGTCCGCAGCCTGCGGCCCGAGAAGGAAAAAGACATCGCACACCTACGCGCCTTGCCGGGGGCGAGTGAACGCCTAGAGCTGGTCGAAGCTGACCTGATGAAGCCGGGCTCGTTTGATGGCGCGGTGGCGGGCTGCGAGTACGTCATGCACACCGCAAGTCCGTACGTGCTCGACGCCAAAGATCCGCAGCACGACCTGGTGGACCCCGCGGTGCAGGGGACCCAGACCGTGCTCGAATCTTGTCAGCGCGCCGGCACGGTGAAGCGGGTCGTACTGACGTCCTCGATGGCCGCGATCACCGACGAGCCAGACTCGGACCATGTGCTCACCGAAGCCGACTGGAACACCAAGTCAACGCTGGAACGCAACCCCTACTATCTGTCGAAGACTCTCGCCGAAAAGGCGGGATGGGAGTTTGTCGAGAAGGCCAAGCCAGGCTTTGACCTGGTGGTCATCAATCCCTTCCTAGTGATCGGTCCATCGCTATCGGCCGCGATCAATACCTCGCCGCAGATGTTCATCGACCTCCTGCGTGGGGCGTATCCCGGCGTGATGAGCATCTCCTGGGGCTTCGTCGATGTGCGCGATGTCGCGCTGTCGCACGTGCTGGCCATGGAGGTCGCTTCCGCCAAAGGTCGCTACATCTGCGCCAATCGCACGATCAGCATGCGCGACCTTGTCGAGGTCCTGCGCACCTCGGGTTATGGCGCGTACAAGCTGCCCAGCATTGGCCTCGACTGCGGCCTAGGGGACTACGTGGTTCGGCTCAGCTCGTATCTGCAGCCGAAGGGCATCGGCAGCTATCTGCGCACCCACGTCGGTCGGGTTCCCCGCTTCGATCACGGCAAGATCGAAAGCGAGCTGGGCCTAAAGTTCCGCCCCCTAGAGGAGAGCATTCTCGACACGCTCACCGACCTCAAGAAGTGGGGCCACATCACCGAGCCGCGTGGCTAGGGTCGGCAGCGGCTGGGCTCGGCCCCGGGGCCCCTGATACACTGCGGCCATGTTGTCTCAGTGCTCTACCCTGCTTGCCTGCTCGACCCTCCTTGCGACCTCCCTCCTGTCTGGCTGCCACAGCTCAAAGAACGAGCGCGCCCTGCCGCCGCCCGAGGCGCGACGCCTGCTGATCGATCGCAACTGGCTCGATCGGTTGCCGCAGTCGCCGACCGATCGGCTGCACGTCTTCCGCTTCGTGCCGAGCATGGGTGGGGGGGTGTTTCAGGATCGAACGCTGTACGCGGGACAGTTCGAGCTGTTCCAGTTCGATCAAGATGGCTCGCGCATTCACTTCAAGCTGCCGCACACCGGCGAAAATGTCCGCGTGCGCTTTACCATCCAGCCGCTGGCCGCGCCCGATGAGGACTCGCCCTTCGAGCTGCAGCTACACATCGACGACAGCCCGCGCGGCCCCAGCGACTACTTCAGCCTGCGTGGCGAGTCGTCTGCTGACCTCGATGGCAGCCTGCAGCGCGTTCTTTCGGCCGCCCGGTCGCGCTAGGGCTTGGCGGGCGAGATCGGAAGAGCACACGTCTGAACTCCAGTCACGCCAATGTATCTC
>CALFYE010000300.1 GCA_937952145.1 uncultured Myxococcales bacterium | reverse complement strand
AGGAGACTCACTAAACTCAATCTCTGGGTGTCTCATTCTCATTGACAGGTTCCGGCCAGGCACATTGACGCTGCGGGAGCCGCTATTAGTGTGGCTGTCGTGGATCTTATGAGTGTCGACGGCGCGATGGGACTGACATCGTGGCTCGTCGCAAAAACTTCGACGGAAGCTCGTCGCCATGGTAGCCATGACAGCCCGGCTGGTCTGACTCACCGACTTGGTCAACGGCAGCCACACGACGGCGATGTCGATCAAGTCGGCGTCGGCCGGCAGCTTGGTCTCGACGAGGATGTGCGGCTCCGGTCCGGGGCAAGAGCCTGCAAACGTTGCTTTCCCAAGCCTTCGCCCGAGGACGGAACGATTGATCCTTGCCGCTCGACAGCAGTGATCTTTCTACCAACGAGGGAACGATAGGCGATCTCCGACGAAAAAATGCATTGGGTGCCCGCGCGGGGAAAGATTCTTGCAACGCCAGGGTAAAAAGCGGAGCAGTCTTGCTCCACTGCGTCCGTGCACGCTCACACGGTCCGAGGAACGATTGTCAGCCTAGCTCGACGGAGCGACCCTCACTGTTCCGAAGGGAGGGCTGAGCGGTCTGCGACGACAGATTGCACTTGAGGAGCACATGGGGAAAGGTTCGCGCAACACGACCGGGCGCCGGGCGCGTAAGCGGCGCCATCGTGACCCGTTGCATCAGTGCAACCTCGCTTAGTCGGCGGAACGACCGCCGGCCTACCTCGACGAATCGACTCTCACTACCATCGAGGACAGAGGAAGTGATCTACGTCGGTGAAATTGCTCGCTACGGCGTTTGGGGAGCAATTGCGAACGCTCCCGCCTGTTCATGCGATGCGCTGCGGCGCTCTCAGTTAAAGAAGAGCGGTGCTAGCAAGCTCATCAGGACGAAAAAACGGACTCGAATTTTCTACCTACGCTGATCCGCGAAGAGCCCACTATACTTAAAAATCTGCACACGTGCTTTTAACCATTAGTTATTACGTTTACGCCGAGACACTACACTCAATCTGAGAAAATCACAGGACGAGAGACGGCCCAGATATTATTGACATCGCTTCCCCAGATGCCCTCGATAGAATTGTTAGTGTTACTCGGCTGCCTGGACCAAGCAGTTCCGTTGAACATATGAATTCTCCCCAGTCCGACCTACAGCCCAGACATGTCGCGCATCACTTCCCCAAAGTCCCAGGAGCCAGTCCTCCGAGAAGACTGCCTCAGAAGACTGCCTCAGAAGACGTCTTCTGAGGACTTTCACAGAAATTGCATTCCAAAAATGATTTCGGGAATTTACGGAGCTGTGGACGACTTCTATAGAAGTCCACAGAAGAAGTCCACAGAAGAAGTCCACAGAAGAAGTCCACAGAGGACGTCCGCAGAATAAGTCCACAGAGGAGGTCCACAGAAGAAGTCCACAGAGGAGTCCACCGGACGATTCCTATGAAGAGGTTTCCAGAACCGACCGCAAAGAGGCTAACTGATCAGACCCAGCTACTGAGCGACTCCTGTATGCCACTTGGAAGTACAGCCACGCTACCATCCGCCGAAGCCGAGCTGTGTAGCTCGGGTGCAAGCTGACCGACGCCATCGCCATCGAGGGGCCATCTGTAAACCCAACAAGCTAAGGACGAGCGGGTTAGGAGCAGGGCTGTGGATCTGGACCAGGCCGCGGACCACGCCGTTTGTAAGTGGCTGATATCACTGCCTGCGCGTCGTCTTGCAGAGGATGCGGCGGGAGAATTCACGTAGGACTGCGGACACCTGCCGCGCCGCGGGCACAGGTGGGGCACTGGCCAAATCGAGCGCTTCTTTTTACCATACTTACGTGGACCGCGACTCGCGGGTGCAATATGCATCCTCGATTCTTACCCATCTACCCCAAACATGTTCCTGAGGAGCCAATGAAAAAATTTTCCTGATTGTCTCCCCTGACCCTCCAAATGGAATGCGTCAAAATTCTGGGCTTGCGTCGCTGCCGTGGCGGTCAGCATAAGCTGTTCGCTCCGCCGAGGTAAGCGGGTCTATTTCCGTGGTTTGGTGGCCTTGTCTGGTTTGCGGAGCTTGGTCCACTCGGTTCTCAGCTCGCTCATGCTCTGCGCGTCCTTGGATTTTCCCAGAGCGTGGAAGAAGTCCAGGGTCCGGGAAAATTTATCTTGGCGATAATAGACTGTATCCACGAAGAAAATACCGTCCGTGGGCCTGGCCCCATCCGGCACCCCTTCGTAGCCGAGCAGCGCCTCTTCGATCCACAGGACCGCGCGCTTCCGCCAAGCAGCAGAATCGCAGCCCGCAAGGAAGATCGCCAGCCAGCCTGCGACCGTGAATCGCTGCGCAGCGGGAACGGTAGGACGTTGCTCCAGAAACCATCTGCCAAACGCATCAATCACAGCAGGGAACGCACACTCCTGATGCCACCGCCGATTCGTGAGGAATTCCAGCGCAGGCTGAACCTCGTCCTGGCTGCGTGCAAGGACCTCTTCGAGCACCCAGGGCAGCGTGGCCTGCGCGCTCTCGCTGTCTTCCTTGAAGAAAGTTACGAAGCTGCGCAGGTAGGCCATGCGGCTGCTCGTGCGAAGCCGGGCGTCGCGCAGCAGGCGGTCGTAGGCCCACCGCAGCAGGGAGGCGCTCTGGTACTGCTCTGCGACGTGCCGGACGTAGTGCTCGAACAGTTCCTTGCAAGCGGACGGGCTCGGGCTTGCTAGCTGGAAGGCCGCGGTCCACTCGTCCTGGGCGACCCTCTCCGAGTCATAGGTTGAGACCAGCGCGAGCCCGTGCTGCACCACCAGCCTGCGCACGCGCTCATGATCACGGACCTGGCCGGCCTCTGCCTTCGCCTGCTGCAAGTAGGTCGATGCGGACGCAAACTCACCACGCCGGACCGCGAAGTAGGCCAAGCGTACCTTGTCCACGGGATCGCGAAAAGAGCGCGCGCGGCGCGACAGCTGCGCCGCGGTCCCGCTTGTGGGAGCGTCCCGCAGCACGCGGTTGCACTCAAGACGCCAGCCCAGGCGCTGGCGCACCAGCTCGGCCACCTCCGTCGGCGAGCGCGTCTCTGCTTGCGCTTCCCAGAGCCGCGCGATGCCCTCATTGCCAGCGGTCAGAAAGGCGCTGCCCTGCGGGCTCCATGTCGCGATCATGAAGCCGCAGGATTCACCGCTGCGTTGGGCGATCAGCTTCCCTGTCTCAGCCTCGAAGATCCGCGTGCTGCCGTCGGCACAGGCGGTCAACAGGCGGTACCCCTCGGGGCTGAAGGCCAAGCTGCACACGCGGTCCGCATGGCCGGTCGCTTCGGATACAAGCTGGCCCCCGAGTGCGTCCAGGACGAACACGCTCCCGACCTCTGAGGACGTGGCTAGCCGGCTGCCGTCGTCGCTGAATGCGACCGCGGTGATGGCGCCGGCGTGTTGCATCAATTCCGCGATCCTCTCGCCCGCGCCGTCATACAAGAAGACCGAGCCGTCTTGGCACCCCACGGCGATACGGCTCCCGTCCGAGCTGTGGCCCGCGCACAGCACCGGTGCCCGTAGGCCTGGTTGCAGTTCGCGAGCAACGCCGGCCGAAAGATCCCACAGCAGCAGGCGCTGATCGAGGCCCGCGGTGAAGGCTCGTGTTCCATCGCCGCAAGGCCAGGCCGCGGTGATGGCGCCCGCGTGTCCGCGCAGCGCGCGCAATGTGGTCCCGCTGCCCACGTCCCATAGAAACAGGTGGCCGTCGGCACTGGCGCTCAGGAGTCGCTGACCGTCCCGACTGAACGCGAGAGCCTGCGGCTCGGCGGCGCCTGCGCGCAAGCTATGGAGCAGCGAGCCATCCTCGGCGTTCCAGATGCACACGGTGCCCTCGCGCCCCGCGGTCGCCACCAGCATGGAATCCGGGCTCAAACACGCGCGCAGCACCGGCCCTTGCTGCCCCCGCAAAATCAGCAGACACGCGCCCGTCTCGGGCAGCCACAGGCGCGCGGTGCCGTCCTCGCTAGCCGTGAGGATGCGCCGCCTGTCCGGAGTGAATACGGCCGCGGTGAGGCCCTTCTGATGGCCTGCAAGCTCGGTCTGACACTGCGCGCGCTGGGTCAGCAGTACATGAACGTGCCCGTCGGCCACCGTCGCCAGGATCCGGCGTCCTCCGTGGCTGAAACCGACGCCGGTGTACGGCGCGCCGAGGTCGGGAAGCGCGCTGTATGCACGCGCGCGGTTGGTCTCCAAATAGACCGTCTCGTTATTGCGGCTGTCAAAGTAGGTATGCGTACGGCAGCAGGCGAGCCACTCGCCGCGGGGCACAAAATTGAATTGGATTGAGCCCTTCTCTTCCTTGACCATGAAAGTCTCGAACAAGCGTCCGGTGGTGGCGCTCCACACGCAGATGCGGTTGGTGCTGCCGTTGGTGACGATTAGCTCGCCCTGGGGCTCAAAGACCGCATGGTCGGTCCCACCCATCGCCTGCGTGTCGAGGACAAGCAGCTTCTGTCCGGTCCGTGCGTTCCAGACCTCCGCGCGCGGCGAGGGCCTTCTCGCTTGCCCGTACGAGAGGATCTGCTGTCCGTCCGGGCTAAAAAGGAAAGACGGCGTCTCTCCCTCGTGCTGGAACCTGCACAGAACTTTTTCAGAGACCGCTTCGCTTACCGATCCGATGCCTGACTTGGTAGCTACAGCGATTTGCCAGTCCGGAGACAGCATTGAATCATACGGTAGCCGCACGATAGTACGCCCGCTCGCTGTTTCGCGGATCTCTTGAAAAACAGAAGAATCTTGCTCTCGGTGCCAGTAGACGGTCCAGAAACCATCTCGACTAAGTAGTCTTTTTTCTGAGTTTTTGTCATAATAGCCAATGTTGAGCGCCTTCTCTCCTTGT
Organism: uncultured Myxococcales bacterium; assembly: GCA_937952145.1. Classification (GTDB taxonomy): domain Bacteria; phylum Myxococcota_A; class Polyangia; order Palsa-1104; family JAEUJZ01; genus JAEUJZ01. The sequence continues at coordinate 7,357 of CALFYE010000300.1, read as the reverse complement.
TTTATATTTACGCTGATTTCGAGAGTGTTCATGTCAAGAATCGCCATATAATGCTGTTCCGAATCGCAGTCCTTATTATCTCTATAACTATATGCGAAGTACAATCTATCTTGAATTAAGTTCATCACGGAAGCTCGGAAATGCGTCCAGTCAGGTTGCGTCGAAAAAAGTGTTTTCTCTTGGCATTGAGACGACGACCACAGGACCAGCCCGGATTCCTCAACGTTGGCAATTAGGATGATTTCCCTATTTTCTTCGCGAATAAAGAACCCCTCAATTGAATAAGATTCAGGTCGACCTTGCGGCTTCCATTCCGCAATCAGCGCGTCACTGGCAATCTCCGCAATCTCAAAGCCGAAAACAGTCCGGTGAATAAAAATATTCTCTGCACTTCTATAAACAGGGCGAGTACCCAGCGCTTGATTTTTGAGCAGATCCCAGATCAAAACCTTCCCGTCGGAATTTTGTTGCAATATAGTAGAGCCATCCGGACTGATATGATAACGTAGCGCGGGCTGTTCTGGAGTCATGAAATGACTGAGGTGAAACGGTTCGGGAAGGCAGTCTCCAGGAGAAAACTGCCAGCGGCCGTCGCGGGTTTGGTGAATTCCTGGGCGGCCAGGAGCTTTTTGTATCAATGGCAGCTCGTCGTTCGAGAGCCCGGATGCGCCAAGTAGGGTGTTAAGCTTCTCGCTATTAATTTGATCGGATGGGTTCAAGTAGAGGTCGAGCTTCTCCCCCGAAGTCACAACCCAGATCGCAGCAGATTTTTGGACCGCCGTGTAGAGCAGCTGGCCCTTCACGCTGAAGCGGACGCGCAGCACCGGCGACACGTCCGAGCCCGCCTGGACCGTCTGCAGCAGCCGTCCCGTCCCAGAATCCCATACCCGGGCCGTCCCATCCTGGCTGGCGGTCGCGATCCTGTCTCCTTCGGAGCTGTAGCAGGCATCGAACACCTGTGCCGTGTGTCCGCTCAGCTTGCGCAGCGACTGCCCTGTCTGCGCATCGCAGATGTCCACCGTTCCGTCCGGACCGCCGATCAACAGCTGCTGTTCATCCGGACTATAACAGGCATAAGGACTTGGTCCATACAGCCCCGGTACGGTCAGAGCGATCTCGTCCAGGGGTCGCATCGCTTCGGACAGCAAGAACGGCAACACCGGGTTCCGCGAGCCGCGCCCGTAGGCCAGGTGCAGCCACAGGATGGCTTCGCAGGGACGGCCCTCGCGCAGCTGCTGCCAGCCGCGCTCGACGAGGAGATCCAGCTGGCGCTGCTCGGCCTGCTCACGGTGCGCGACAGCTCGCTTCTGCAGGTCGATGCGCTCGGCTTCTTCGCGCGCTTTCTGATCGCGGAAGTCTAGACTCGCCGCAAGGAATCGCTCCTCGCTATGCGAAAGCCCGCCTACGACGCTCACGAATTCGCCGCGCGCTTGAAGCTCCAGGGCCTGCTGGAGGCGTAGTCCCAGCCACAGCTCCTCTTTCGCGCCGCCAGTCCCCTTCTGCTCGGCCTCTTCCCAGCGCTGCGCATCCGCGACCAGACGATTGCGTACGTACACAACCTGACGTCCGTGATCGATCCACTGCTTGAGCATCGGCCAGGCCAGCAGCAACGCCTCGTGCGCCAGTTCCACGGTGGCGTCGCCCGGTGGCTGCCCATGAACCCGGGCTGTCGCGTTGCTGACCAAGAGGTTGGCGTCCACAAGCTCGGTGATCAGGGCGCGGTCCTGCTCGCTCGTAAACTCTGCCAGACGCGCGCGCTTGGAGACCGCGCGGCCCTCTGCCCCGGGACTCGTCAGATCGATCAACCGCAGGAACAGCCGCCGCATCGCATCCTTCTGCGCAGCTGGCCGCTGCTCCCTTTCATCTCCGTGGACGAAGTCATGCAACAGATCCGCTCGGGTTCGCAGCGCGCCTTCCACTGCTCCCAGCTTGAGGTAGTTCGCGGTGTCGAGGGTGCGGTCCTTCCCGGGCTGGTCCTCGTGCCACAAGAGGTTCAGCGTGTACTGCAAGAGCGGCAGCGCGCCGGGGCGGCCTTTCACGTCGCCGATGATCTGTTCGACCAGCCCCTCTTCAAAGACGACCCCGTGTCGCGCGGCGGGCTGCTCAATCGCGGCACGTAGCTCGCTGGCGTGCATGTCCATCACCAGACACAGACCGCGCTCTGCCAGCTTGCCGAACTGCGGATGCGGGCCGAATCGGTCGAAGAAGTCTGCCCGCATGGTCAGGACGACCTTCACTTCGTTCTGCGGTCCCAGCGCAAGCCGAGTCAGCCCGTCCAAAAAGGCAGTGCGTCGCTCGACATCTTCACAGAGGGTGAAGATCTCCTCGAATTGATCCACGACTAGCAGCCACAGCTCCTTGGCCGGACGCACGCGTGTGAGGGTCTCTACGAGTGATTCCGCGGAGCCGGCGGCAAGCGCCGCCGTCTTGTTGGAACGTACGCCCGCACCATTCTCCAGCGCGCCTCGAAGCGAGTGGAAGGGATTCAAATCCGGCCTCATAGTCAAGGCGTGAAAACGTCCGCGCGGTAGCCGCTCGAACAGCTGCGGCACCAGCCCGGCGCGCACGACGGATGACTTGCCGCTACCCGAGGCGCCGCTAACCAGCACCAAGTTCCGCTTGCTGGTCAGATCCAGGAGCTGCGCGACGAGCTGATCTCGTCCAAAAAAGACATCTTTGTTGGCCGCCTCAAATTGCTTGAGCCCGAGGTAGGGCGAGGCCGGATTGAAGGCCCGTGTCTTGATCGCGGCCACCGAGATCTGAATGATCTGGTTGATGACAAGCGAGTTGTGGTCGCCGTCCATCCGGATGTCGCCGAAAGACTGGACTTGTGTCAGGGGCGTTGTGGGCATTTAGATCACCGAGCCTAAAGCGCGAGCCTCGTCAGTGGCGGAGTGGGATGAGATAGGCAGCACTACCGAATTGTTTGCCAACAGGAATGTAGGAGGTCTCCTTCTCTAAGCACGATATTTGTCCACTTTTCGCCAGCTCAGCTGCCTCCCAAGAGTCGACCTTGCGTGTTGGGCTTTGCCAAGATAGTCTAGTGCCCCATCCCCCAAGCCCGTAGACAAAATCGCTCGATGCTTTTTGATGATCGGGTCGGCGGTTTTGGTGCAGATGAAGGGCTTGAGCGATTCGTTGTGCTGGGCAACGTAGTCCAGCACGGTTGCCTCCAGCTCCGCGACCGAGCGGTGCATGTCTCAGCGCACCTGCTTCTGCGTCAGAAGCGCGGAGAAGCCCTCCACCAGGTTGAGCCATGAGGAAGAGGTGGGCGTAAAGTGCACCTGGAAGCGCGGGCGCTTGGTCAGTCAGCGACGGACTTCTGCGTCTTGTGGGGGCCGTAGCTGTCCAGGATCATCAAGCTCCGCCGGCACGTTTTGCCCGATCGTGTTCAGGAAGAAACTCCAGAGTACAGCGCCGACGGTGGGGCTGGCCGATCACTCGCCCGGAGTACGCATCCGGGACTGCGAAAAGGCTCGTGGTGCCGTGGCGCTTGTAGTCGTGCGCGCGTCGCTGCGGCTGGCCCGGACACACCCGAGGCAGAGGCTGCTACATAAGGATCGGCTACCCAAAGTCGAGACGGTAGACCTACACTTTCTTACAAGTCAAGCCCCCCTTGATGAGTCTTGGTCAGCCGCTCAGTCGCACGACCCCGATCAGGGTCCCCTCAGCCCCAAGTGCCAGCGACGTAGCTCCTCTCCCGCACCCCGAGGACCCCACCACCGGCGCACCACTCCGGACGCCCTCGTACGTCTGAGTTCGAAGCCTGGCTCCTCCCGGCCGCGCTCGGTCCGTACGATGTAGGCAGCCTGCGGGCCTGTGCGATGGGGGAGCCCATCCGGCGAGCCGCGACCTCCGATCGCTAACACTCGGCCAGCTTTTTTCTTGGCGGTCTCGACGGACGAGTGCGAGGTGCTGTCCTTGAGCGACCACGATATCTGCTTTGATCTGGAGATCGCAGCCGAGTCTGCCCACTGGTTGGCGCATGATTTCCAGCGGACCGGAGAGGGGCTGCTCCTAGAGCTCTCCATGGCGCGCTAACTCCTCGATGCTACTTTGGTCGGCGGCGCCGAGTTTGGTCTGCTCTCGTTCGATGAGCAACTCGGGCCGAGTCGGCTGCAGCTCTCGCTGAGCAAGCAAACCGAAGCAGACGGCGATCCGGAATATGAGCTCGAGTGCCTGGGCTGCTATCAGCACCTGTTCCGAGAAACAGACAGCGTCGGTCCGGTTGCTCCCACCGAGCACCCCAGGCTCGATGTCTGTATTGCGACGTTCACCGAGCCGGTAGCTCGGTGCGCCAGGCTGGTGCTCGGGTCGTCGCCCCGCTATCACCCGGCCGCAAAGAAGCTGCTCAATGAGCCGATCGCGAGCTCGGGTACCGCCGGACAAGACCGGTCAAGACCGGTCAAGATCGGCTCCCTGCTGGCCGCGTGCTCTTGGGTCAGCTCCCCGCTACTCTAAGAGCACGGAGATGCATAAATCGACGCTGGCGTTCGTGCTGAACGCGGCCACGATGAACAGCGAGAAGCCTGTCGAGGGGACGGCATCAGCATAGCGCCAGTGCCGCGCGAATCAGGAAGAAGCATTTGCCGATGGGCGCCAGGGGCATGCAGCTCTGCGCGGGCGTCGCTGCTGTCCAGCATCACGTCGTTGACGCCGTCGAGCTTGCGAAGGATATTGCTACCTGCATTTTTAGAGCTTCCCCCAATCGAAATCGTTGTGTGGAACGCCAGCGCTGTTCAAAGAAAGCCCTGCAGAGGGCATCCATCCGCGCTCTGGCAAGATACCCAAACCCAGCTGCGTTCATTCAAGCAGTCACCTGTGACCACTTTCTGCGCCTCATCAGGCCGGCAGTGCCTTGCTTCTCGCCCGCTCCAAGGTGAAGTCGGTCAAAAAGTCGGTCAGTCGGTCAGAAAGTCGGTCAGCGGGTCGCTTCGGGTAGTCAGAAAATTGGTCAGCCGGTCAGCAGTCGGTCAGCAGTCGGTCAGCAGTCGGTCAGCAGTCGGTCAGAAAGTCGGTCAGCAGTCGGTCAGTCGGTCAGAAAGTCGGTAACACGACGTGACTAGTCGGTAACAAAGTCGGTAATAGAAACAGGTATGACGATGACGGGCTGGGGCTTCTGCTCTCGCTAGTCGGTAACAAAGTCGGTAACAAGATTCCTGGCCTGCCGGGCAAGCGCCGGAGATGCCTCGACATTTTTCAAATCCCGAGCACCGTCGCCAAACTGTGCAAGGCTTTAATCCCATGCGGGCTACCTCAGGACTTGGGCTCCCAGAGCGCTTCTGCATTCGCTGCGGCGAAAAGATCGCCTTCGATCGGCAAAGGAACACGCGCTATCACAATCAGGCGTGTAAGCAGGCCTGGTACCACGCCAGGCTGTTGGCGCGTGCTTCAGAGAATCTGACTTATGCCGAACAACAGTTTCGACACTGTCGTAAGCGCGCACATTGGTATCGCTTGGCCATCCTGATCGATAAGGCGGTGTGGACGTATCCTCCGATCGGGCGTCCCTCGCTGCGCTTCGACGGACTGGAGCGCACGACCTGCGGATTCCTCGTCGAGCCCTACGAGCCGCCGATCGTGCCGATCAAAGGGCAGTACAGCGTCTTACTTTTCGATGCAGAGGGGCACCCCTTACCCAGCGTCGAGGGATGCCGTTTCGTCCGGGCCGAGCCGCTGCGGCCGCTCGCTGTGGAACACGGCGATCGTAGCTCCGGGTTTTGAACAACGCAGTCTCAGAAATGAGACTGTGGCCGATTCGCGAGACATTTCCTGTATTTGGAGCAGGCACGCGCCTTCTTCGCTTCCCAATCATGGGGAGATATAGCTCCTGCGTCTTGGAACCGGCTGCACGGCTCATGCCCACCGTGCGTAGCGTTCTTTTCGTCGGTGTTGAGCCATCGAAGCCGCTGCGTTAGGAGCGTGATGATCGCAATGCCGGCTCAGAATCAGCCCAGGCTCAATTTTGAGACTACGAGTCTCACGCCTGAGACTGGGCGCCCGTCCCGAGCTGGATAGGGCCCAGCCTCCCTTCCTGCGTAGCGTTCCCTCATCTACCTGATTCTTCTCGGGAATCGTCCGATCGGCGGATCCGACCAGAGCGGGCCCATTCACTTGGTATGGAGCTTGCCTATAGACCTAGGTTCAAGAGCATCACCACCGTCCGATCGGTCTACCGCCCAGCGCTGCTGGAGTCCGATCCCTGAAGATTTCGTACTGAGGGGGCACCTAACATGAGCCAGTCCGGAAACAAACCGCCGCCGATTCCCGATCAAGTCCAGAGCCAGCAGCCTGCCGCCGCTCACTACTTCCGGCTGATTCAGCTGGGAGGGTCGAACTATGTGATTCCGCCCCCCGGCGCGAAGCCTCTGCCGCTCCGGCCGCAGCCTATAAGGCCCGCCGGTGTCCCTGACGGGCTCTTTGAGATCGAATACTACGATGAGGACATGGAGCTGCTCGAGCCGGCCGATCCGAGCCGGCCCGCGACGCTGGTAGCCCGACGCGCCGGTTCAGCTCTGGCCGCGACCACCTTGAATTCCGAGGCTCCGGCCGCCGCCATCGCCTCGGTATCCAAGAAGCCCCCCACCGTGAGCCCGACGAACCCGCACAGTGCTGTTGAATCAAACGCCGTCGTCGCGCTCCCCGACCCGGAAGGCGCTCAGTCCTCAGAGGACTGGAACAAGAGCATCCTGCACCGCCAGCACGTCGAACTTCGTGAGCTCCTCATGGAGGACTTCACGCACCTAGTCAAGATCCGAAACAAGCTGCGCGAAGAGATGAAGACCTGGGGCGACGAGCGCAACGAGGTCCAGCACAAGCTCCTCCAGCAGAGCCAGCGCCTGGTCGATATCCACGCCGAGATCGTGGAGCAGCGCGAGCAGGACGCGGCCCGGCGGAAACAGGAGATCGAGCACCTGATCGACGGGCGGCCCAAAGCCGACTACACCCAGCTGGGTCTGGGCCTGCTCAGCACCGTCGAGGGAGTCGTGACCGCAATCGCCGGCCGCGGGAAGAAGAAGAAAGCGGGAGCCAAGGCGCAGCAGATCCTTGCGGCGCTCTTGCGGTATGCGAATCCCGCGGAGCTCCAAGACCTGCTCAACAGCCCGCAGGCCGCAGAAGCTTTTGCGCAGCGCATGGCGGAGATTACGGGCAAGAAACTGCCGCCGCATGCGTCTCCGGCCGCTGGAGCCCCCGCGGCAGCCGCAGCGGCTTCTGCCGGGCCGAAGCAAGCTGAAAGCGCGCTCCAAGCCGCGGCTCAAGCCGCAACCACCCCAGATGCATCCAAGCACGCTGAGAACGCCTCTCCGGAGGTTTTGGCGGTGCGGGGAGCCAGCGCGCCTGGGGAAGCCCATGACCG
>CALFYE010000299.1 GCA_937952145.1 uncultured Myxococcales bacterium | reverse complement strand
GACGACTGACGCAGCGGCCGGGGTCCGCAGTAGGTTTTGATAGGCGCTCTTAGTGAAGCTGAAGCCGCCCCGTGAACCACAGGACGGCGATGACCAGCAGGACCGCGCCGGCTGGCGAGAACCCAGAGTAGCCGAATCGCCCATAGCCCCAGCCACCACCGATTAGGCTCAGCATGAATACGAGAACGAGAATGGTTGTCAGCATTGGGGGACTCCTGTCTCGGTTTCCGAAGGCTGGGTGGGCAGCTCGCCAATCGGGGAAGTAGAAGCAACTACTGCCGCAGAGAGTTGCTGCCACACCCAGCCAGGCTGAGGTCAACGCAAGTTGCATGCCAGGAATTAGGTCGGAGGCTGGGGGCAGGATTCCTCGCCAGGATCCGTCGGAACCAGCGTGTCTGGGAGTCGATCCGCGGCGCGGTCCGGACCTTGTGCGGTAAGGCGACAGTGTGCTGCAGGCGCACGCAGCAAATGGCCGCGGTGGGAATTCCCATTTCCGGTCACTGGGTTCCTATTTCCGGGCGAGACGGAGTCTGGGGGGCGGGCATGCGGCTCCTGGCACAAGGCTTGCGCAGGATTCCGCTGTCCGGACGCAGCGGGTCGGCAAACGGCCGGCTCGGCCGTCGGGACAGGGAAGCTCCCAGGGCGGTGCCGGGAGTCCCCTGCTAAATCCTTTTTCCGCCCAGGAGCGCACCATGACTGCCAAGAACGTAAACACGAAGATTGATTCCGCCGCCGACAAAGCCAAGGACATGTCATCTAAGGTTGGCCACGGGCTGGAAGCGGCTGGCGGCCACGTCACCGGCATGGCCCATGCCGTAAAGGACAAGGTCAGTGAGGTGGTCCAGCACGTCGGTCACCAAGTCGAGGAGACGGCCCAGAAGGTCGGTCACGCGGCGCAGGAGATGGCGAGCCGGGCCGAGAATCGCGTCAAGCACGGGGCCCACGAGGCGGGTGAGAAGCTCAAGGGAGCGTAACCGTGGCCGCACTGGGCATGCACCTACGCCATGCCTGGGGCGCGGTGCGATCGATCCTGAACATCCTCGATCGTCACCGTTCGATGGGAATCGCCGCCGAGATGTCCTTCTGGTTGTTCTGCGCGCTGATCCCGCTTTCCGTCACGGCCGCACTGCTTCTGGCCCGGCTGCCTGGCCCAGCTGGGCCGTCGAGCCTGCTGCAGTCGATCCTGGCCAACGCGCCCGATGCGACGCGCGCGCTGGTCAGTCAAGAGATCGCCGGCTTGTCGCAAAACCACCTGCCCCCCAGTCTGCTAAATCTGCTGGTCTTCGGCTGGCTGGCGTCTTCGGGGCTGCACTCGGTGTACGACGGATTTGAAGGGCAGCTTGGCATCCATACCGCATGGTGGCGCAAGCGGCTGTGGGCGATTCTGGGCTGCGCGCTCTTGGCGGTGGGGGTGGCGCTGCTGGCGCTTTTGGGGGCAGGCTTCACGCTGATTTCCGAGCTGGCTCCGGCCCCCGTGCAACGCTACGGCACCCCTGCGGTGCGCGCGGTGGCGGCGTTCGTGGTGCTGTACGGTTCGGTGGCGGCGCTCTATCGCTTGGGCATTCCGCGCGCCACGCGGGCCCAGATGGCGCAGGCTCCGGGGACCCTGGCGGTGGTGATCTGTATGGGCCTGCTGAGCGCTGCCTATCGCACCTACTTGCAGACGTTTGGGGACGGCAGCCAGTATCTGGCGGGCCTTTCGGTCGTGGTGATCACGCTGACCGCGCTGTTCCTGTTTTCCCTGGCCATGCTGCTGGGTCTGGCGATAAACCAGCAGCTTCCGCGTGCCGGTTCGGTGCGCTTCCCTGACCGCCTAATGGGGCCGCACGATTGGGCCGCCTGACTAGGCCGGCAGCAGGAAGGGCAGCGCATCATGAAGCTGCGCGAACTCGGTGAAGGAGAGGTGCGCACCAGGCCGCGTGCGCGCCTGCGCATAGAAAAGCCAGCGGCCCACCGGGTATTCATCGCCCGCTCCGGTTGGTGCCGAGCGCAGCACCAGCCAGTAGCAGAGATCCTCGTCTAACTCGCCGATCCACACGCGCTCGCGATCAAGCGTGTGCTGGCGCGATCGATACACGCGGCGAAATTCATAAAGCAGTAGCTCGTTCCCCTCGCGAAAGCTGAAGACCGCCTGATCGCTGCAGCCAGGGGGCAGCTCGGGCAGGCAGCTACGAGTGTCGCGTGGACTGGGAGCGAAGGTCGGGGGGACAGGACGGATCAGGGGTTGTGGCATGGGGATCCTCGCTGCTTGCACCTGAGATGGGCGGCGCCGCGTGGCTTCTGACATCGTGAGTTGCCCTCGCAACCTTCGCGGCTTACCCGGGGGGCACGCCCCACACCCAGCGCTGCCACAGGTGGTTGTCGACCCCTTTGATGAAGCAGTCGATCACGTTCGAGCCCCAGTTGGAAACGACGGCGGGTGCGTCGCTGAGCTGGCCTCCCAGGCTCTCCCACTCGCCCCAGCCGGTGCTGCTGTTATAGCCCTTGTGATACAGCTGGTCATCGCGACCGCGGGCAAAGACATCCTCGCGATCCGGGCCGGAGGAGCAGGCGGCGGGAGCCGAGGCCATGCTGCCGCCGAGATACTCCCAGGCGCCCCAGCGATTGCCGTCGCCCGACAGATGCGAGATGCCATCGCGGGTCATCCCGGCGGGCAGGATCCATGTCGGGCTGGGCACGCCATGAATGTAGACATGCAGGCTGCCCGGCGAGGGCGAGACCACGGCCGGCGCATCAAGTAGCTGGCCGCCAAGATCGGCCCAGGCAGCCCAGCCAGCGTCTGTGGTGTACGAGCGATGCAGGAGCTGGTTTCCGACGCCGCGCGCGAAGACATCGAGGCGATCGGGCCCCCAGGTGGCGGCAGCGGGCGCTGAGGTGATCTCGCCGCCGAGGTCTTCCCAGTTCGACCAGAGCCGGCCATCCCAGGACTTGTGGTGCAGGTGGTTGTCGCGCGTACGGCAGAAGCAGTCGAGGCGACCTGCCCCCCATGACACCGCGGCGGGAGCCGAGTCCAGCTCGCCCCCGAGCGGAATCCAGCTCCCCCAGGAGTGGGCATCGTGCCAGATCTTCTGCCACATCTGGCCGTCGCCGCCGCGCACGAAGACATCGATGCGATGCTTATCCCAGGACACCGAAGCCGGCCCCGAGGTGAGCTCGCCATCGAGCTGTTCCCAGTTGCTCCAGGCGGTCTGCTCTTCGCCGAGGTGCCAGTCGTAATAGATGCGGTAGGCGCCATCGAAGCCCGTCTTGTCGAACGACATCTGGGACGAAAAGTTGGGCTGGATCTGCATCGCCGACAGCGCCGGCACGCCGATGCGCAGCGTCACCGACGTGAAGATCTTGGTCTCGAAGAGCGCGGCGAAGGCGGCAAAGACCCGGCTCATCACGCCGCCTATGGCTTCGGCAACGCAGATCGGGTCGCACAGCCCGGTGGCGAAGCTGGCTTGGCCCCCCTCGGGTTCTTGTGTCGCCGGTCCCAAGGCCTCGCGGACTTGAACCTGAATCGCGGCGAGCAGGCGGCGCGCGGCTTCGGCGAAGCCGCGGTGCTCGCCCTGTCGAAGCTCGGTCAGTAGCAGCGTGACAAAGTAGGTGCGCGGCCAGGGCGGACCATAGATCGGCGGGGCTGACACATCGAACTCGGCCACCACCAGCGCGGGGTAGTAGGCGTAGTTGTCGCGGCTGGAAAAATCGCCCAGCTTTACGTCGGCGATCAGCTCGGCCCGACCGCTTGTATCGATGGTAAAGCCCGAGACATGGATCTCATCGGCGGCCATGGCTCGTGCGGTCTCGATCAAGCACTTGGTGCCGCGGATGCGCAGCTGCAGCACCGGCAAAGCCAGGTTCGGCGTGCGCTCACTGGGTGTCGGTGTCGCCTTGTACTGGCTCTGCGGCTCACTGATCGCGACCGGGACAGCGGTGCTCTGGCGCCAGATCTGCCGCACCTGATCCAAGATGGGCTCGGGCTGCGCCAGGTCGATCTGCGCTAGCTCGCCATAGGTGCGAAGGCGATCGGGCAGAGGCTCTCCAGCCCTCGAACAGACTCGCGAGATGTGAATCATGGCCAGGGCCCGGCCCTTGACTACCAGCTGACGGTCTAGCGGCAGCGCCAGCACCAATCCGGCAATGATCTCTTCGACAGAGTCTTTGCCGGATTCGAGGGGAAAGCGCGCCGGGTCGGCGGCATGGGCCGCGCCTTTTTGCATCGCCAGAACAAAGGCGTTCGACACGCGATCGGCGGCGGCCTGCAGCAGGGGATCGCGGATGTCTTGCACTTCCGAAATCGTGATCTGGGCCATGGGGGATTCTCCTATCCGATGGGTGCAGCGGTCGGGGCGTGGGCTGAAGGCGTGACGAACTGGCGCGGGAGCCCAATTTGTCAGCCGACCGGAAGCGCAGGGAGTGACGAGAAGAACTGCTATTTTAATAAGTTACGAAATCTTCAAATGTGCAGTGGATGTTCAGTTCATACGACTGAAAATTCCTACATAGCCGAAAGTGAAAATATTCTTGCGTTGGCAAACATGATTATTTAGGCTTGGTCATCTGGCGCTTCACTAGTCGGACAACACAGCCACTGACGGCACGTTTGGTTTATTAGCAAGAATCGTGCTGAACTACAGAGCGGCTGTCTATTCCGGGATATTTGCGCGCCAGGACAGCCTTGTAAATTGCCGATAAACCTCGATTGGTCAGTCGGTCATTTCGCTTAAGCATTAAGCATTGTGCAGTAGGCTGCGTGCCTATCTGGCGATAGGCATTGGCGGTGAAGACGAGGGACCGGCTTGTCCCCCGTAAGCAGAGCCGTAGGGGCGCGCGCGCGTCGTTGGGGCGGGTCCCAGACACCGGGCAGAGTCTGCTTTGGGAGTCTGGAACCTCGTGTCCCTGCGGACTCCTTTGCTCTTGGCGGCGGCCAGGAGAGTGCCTTTTGACCCAGGAGAGCGAGACATGAGAGTACGACAACTGATGTTGGGAGTGTCGGTGCTGTCGCTGTCGGGTTGCAGCTCCGTCGATCTGGATGCGGATGCTGTCGGCCAGATCGGCGGCTCGATCACCTTGAGCGAGCAGCCGTATGAAATTCGGGCGGTCCACAGCGGCAAGTGCGCCAGCGTGGATGGTGGTAGTACGAGTGCTAGCGCGCGTGTGCTCCAGAGCGACTGCAGTGGCGGGGCGAGTCAGCGCTTTGTGCCGCGCCGGCTCTCGGATGGCACATATACCTTTTCCGCTCAGCACAGCGGCCTGTGTCTGGCCGTCCGCAGCGATAGTGCGCAGGACGGGCTGGATCTGGTGCAGGCGAGCTGTACCCAGAGCCCAAACCAGAAGTTCCTGCTTTCCGACAGCGGTGCCGCGGTGCTGATCAAGCCGCAGACGACGGGGGCGAATAATCGCAAGTGCATGGATGTCGCGATGAGCTCGCAGCTCAATGGGGCGACGATTCTGCAGTGGACCTGTCATGGCCTGGACAATCAGCGCTGGACCTTGGTCGCGGTCGGCGGCGGCAGCACCGGTGGCGGCACAGACGGGGGCAGCACCGGCGGGGGCAGCACTGGCGGGGGCAGCACCGGCGGCGGCGGCAGCCCAGGGGCCAGCACAGTCAACTACACCGTCGATGACACGACGAACTTTGCCAATCCCGAGCGCGGCTTTTATCACCATCACGAGACCACCGGGGGGTCGCCGCTGAGCCAGAGCCAGCTTTCCGGCTATCGCAGCGGCGAGGCCATCAGCCTGGTGCTGCGCCTGTTTTATCTGGATGCATTCCGCGGCTCGGACATCAGCGCGAGCTATCTTTCGGGGATCAGCAGCGACTTTGATCGGGTGCGCGCGGCCGGTCTGAAAGTGGTGGTGCGCTTTGCCTACAGCAGCAGCATGAGCAAGCCGTATGGCGATGCGCCGCGTGATCGGGTGCTGTCGCACGTGGCTCAGCTGAGGCCCATCCTGCAGGCCAATGCCGACATCATCGCGACGGTGCAGGCTGGATTTGTCGGCGCCTGGGGCGAGTGGTACTTCACCGACTACTTCGGCGACCTGGGCAGCATCAGCAGCGCGCAGTGGAGTGATCGGCGCGCCGTGCTCGATGCTCTGCTCTCCGCCCTGCCGCCAACGCGCACGGTGCAGCTGCGCGTTCCCGGCTTTAAGCAGCGCTTCTTTGGCTCGACGGCGCTTAGCGAGGGCGAGGCATTTTCCGGCAGTGCCAAGGCGCGCGTGGGTCACCACAACGACTGCTTCCTGGCCAGTCCCGACGACTTCGGAACCTACAGCAATGTCAGCGCCGACAAAGCCTATCTGTCGGCGGAGAATCTGTATGTGCCGCAGGGCGGTGAGACCTGTGCGACGTCGAGCTATTCGAGCTGGAGCAACGCCAACGCCGACATGGCCAAGCTGCGCTACTCGTATCTGAACCGCGACTACCAGGCGGCGGTGCTCACTAGCTGGGGCAGTAACCTGGCGGTGGCGCAGCGGCGACTGGGCTATCGCTTGGCGCTGCTGTCGGGCAGCTTCGAAGGGGGCGCCCGGGCCGGCGGCGAGCTGGGGCTGAGCCTGACGCTGCGCAACGATGGCTACGCCGCACCGTACAACCCGCGCAACGTCGAGATCATCGCGAGGCATCAGAGCACGGGGGCGCGCCTGCGAGCCAAGCTGAACGTCGATCCGCGGCGCTTTGCCCCAGGCGCAGTGCAGCGCATCGATGCCCGGCTGTGCCTGCCGCCGGGGACGCCCGACGGAAGCTATGCGCTGTCTCTGGCCCTGCCGGATCCTGAGCCGGCGCTGCACAGCCGCCCCGAGTACGCCATCCGCCTGGCCAACAGCGGACTGTGGGATGCGACCAGCGGCACCAACAGCTTGAATCAGAGCGTGCGCATCGGCAGCGACATCGCGCTTGCGCCCTGCACAAGCGGCAGCGTCCCGCTGGGGCCGTCCTAGGCTGGATGTGCCACGCTTCATGACGGCACCACCTCGCGCTGCACGAGCTCATTGCCGCACTCATCCCAGCAGCGCAGCACCAAGCGCCCGCCTCCCTGATCCCAGCCTCGGATGATGCGAGCCCGCTCGCGGCCGGACGGATCGAACAGGCGTATCTGATCGCCGATCTCGATCTGGGCCCAGGGATAGCCGCGCGGATCGACCAGACGCATAAGCTGCGCCGCGCCGCGCAGGGGGCGATCCCACACCGAGTTGGGGGCGCTGGGCCACGACGTCAGGGCGCTGGGATCGATCGTGCACTCAAGCGGCGACGTCGCATCTAACATCACGCGAACGACTGCAGAGAAGCGCACGGGGTCCTGCAGACTGCGGCACCCCAGCGTCACCACACTGGCCTCGGGGTTTAGGCTGGCCTGCGCCCAGATCGCATCGCGATAGGACAGGCTGAAGAAGGTGCCCGCACTCAGGGCGTGGGGATCTCGCGAATCGCTGTGAAGAACGGTCGACATCGAACGCCTCACCAACCATCGACACTCCTGTAGACAGAGGCGGCGAGGAAGAGTGCCTTCCTCGTCGTATGCCTGCTTGATATGCAAGAGACGATCCGTTGGCAGTGGTTGCAAAAAGAGCAAGGGCTCGTACGGGCCGCTCGGTTGTGTGCCGTGCGGAGCTGACGCAGCCGTGCGGAGCTGACACAGCCAGAGCGATGGCCGCGGCCTTAAGGAATCGCCAAGATGGTACGCAGCAGACGGGCTGCCACTTCGTAGGGATCGGCATTGGCATTGGGCCGGCGGTCTTCCAGGTAACCGTGGCCAGCGGCAGCGACGTGGCTGGGGATGCGAACGCTGGCCGTGCGGTCGGCGATGCCGAAGCGAAAGTCGTGATACGAGCAGGTCTCGTGGTGCCCGGTCAGGCGCTGCTGATAGCCGTGGCCGTAGACGTCTAGGTGCTCTTGACGCTTTTGCGCCAGGGCATGACAGGCCGCCTCAATGTGAGCCAGGCCGCCCGGCTGGCGCATGACCTGCGTCGAGACGTTGGCGTGCATGCCGGCGCCATTCCAGTCGCCTTCAACCACCGGCTTGGCATCGAAGGTCACCGCGATGTGGTGCTCTTCGGTGATGCGGTGCAGGAGCCAGCGCGCAAGCCACAGGTGGTCGCAGGCGGTCAGGGCATCGACGGCGCCGATCTGAAACTCGGCCTGACCGGGCATGACTTCAAAGTTCGCGCCCGCTAGCGCCAGGCCGGCCAGCACCGCCGCCTGCATGAACACTTCGTAGACCGCGCGGCCGAAGATGTTGAAGCTGCCGACGGCGCAGTAGTACGGCCCCTGGGGCGACGGGAAGCCGCCTGCGGGAAAGCCCAGCGGTCGGTGGTCGGGGCTTAGGAATGTGTACTCTTGCTCGAAGCCGAACAGCGCGCCGGCG
>CALFYE010000298.1 GCA_937952145.1 uncultured Myxococcales bacterium | reverse complement strand
AGCGAGCCCAGAGCCGCTGCCGACGACGCCGGCACCACCTGCACCCCCCAAGACCTCAGCACAACCCCCGCCGACCTCTCCCCCGCTGCACCCAAGTGCGCTGCCGCAGACGGCCTTAAAGGCGATAACCTCCTCTGTGTCGACTTCGACAAAATATCTCAGCTCACTGATCCGGCGTTGGCGGGGTGGAAATTTGTTCCAGCATGAGTGGTAACTGCGCTGGATGGCAGATTGGTAGTGGAAAGTCACAGGTTGTCTCTTTCTCAAATTTAATTGGAAGTTGTGGCATTACAATGCCAGCTTATGATCTCAAGCTCCCAGCCAATCAAAAACACTCTATGATACATTGGGCGATTATACAGACAGTTGATCTAGGCAGTGGTTCACAGCAGGCTCAGGTTCATATCGCAGCAGATGTTCAAGGGCGTCAACTGAACTCAATAACCGGGAAGAATATCCGTTCCCAGAACGTCATCAATCTACCAAGATCAGATATACCTTCACTGACAAACAACGTCTTCCAACCAATCCTAAAGTTGGCGACTGAGGCAACTGCAGGCAGCGCAGTCCAAGGCTGGCAAATCGAATCCATCGCCATCAACCTCAGTCCCTAATCGTTTTTGTTCTGTACTATAGATCTTCTATCTATCTGGATCATCAGGTGGGTCAGATTGATGGATAGTAAGGGGCTACGGGGGGGTTATTGCGAGGTGTTTAGCAGGATGGTGATGTTGTTGGCCATCTTGTTGGCGACGATGAGGTCGGGTTTGTTGTCGCCATTTATGTCGGCGGCGGCGAGGGCCTGTGCGCCTACGCCGGTGGGGTAGTGGGTGGCGGGGGCGCTGAACTTGCCGTTGCCTTCGCCCAGCAAGATCGAGACGTTGGCACCGTTGTAGTTGGCGGTGGCGAGGTCCAGGCGCTGATCGCCGTTGAAATCGGCGAGTACGACCTGCTGCGGAAAGCTGTCGACGGTGTAGGTGTTGCCGAGGACCAGCGTCGAGCTCCCCCCCAGAAGTACGGTGACGCTGTTGCCTTCGCCGTTGGCAACGACGAGGTCGGCTCGCTGATCGCCGTTGAGATCGCTGCTGACCACTGACATCGGCCGCGCACCGACGAGAAAGGGCGAAAAAGAGAAGGGGTTAAAGGCGCCGGTGCCGTCACCGCGCAGCGTGCTTAGCAGGTTGGCGGGGCTGGTGGCATTGGCCACGGCGAGGTCGGGCTTGCCGTCTCCGTCGAAGTCGCCGGCGACCACCGAGTTGGGTGCCATGCCGACGGTAATCGGCGAGGTGGCGAAAGCCCCAAAGCTCCCGGCGCCATCGCCGCGCAGGAGGGCCAGCGTGCTGGTGCCAGTGACCGTGACCGCCAGATCCAGCTGACCGTTCTTGTCGAGGTCGGCCAGAGCGACCGAGGTCGGGCCCGACCCGACGGTAATCAACGAGGGGCTAAAGCCTGGTGTCATCGTCGTGACGAGGACGCTCACCGAGTTGGACCCGTAGTTGGCGGCCACCAGATCCGGCTTTTTGTCACCGTTGATGTCGCCTACCGCGACCGAGCGCGGGTTGCTGCTGACGGCGATGGGCGAATAGCTGGCCGGCAGGAACGAGCCCTGCCCGTTGTTGAGGAGCACGCTCAGGTTGTTCGAGCCCTCGTTGGCAATGACCACGTCCAGTGTCTTGTCGCCGTCGAGATCCGCGATGGCCAGGCCGTACGGCGCCGTGCCCACTCCCGAGGTCACGCTGCTGGCCGCGAACTTCACGGGACTTGCGGCGTAGGCAAATACGTCGCTGCGGCGGGTGGCCTGGCCGTATGGCGCGGTGACGACGATCGCCACCTGGCCGAAGGCCGGGCCGGGCGGCAGGTCGGCCAGGATGCGCGTCGGCGTGATCGACCGGACGGCTGCGCTGGCCTCGCCTACCGTGACGGTAGAGCCGGCGGCGAAGTCCCGTCCGTCGATCTGCAGCGTGCCGCCGCCCGCGCTGGGCCCCGTTGGTGGATTGACACTGTCGATGCGCGCGCAGCCCGGCGTCATCAGCGTCGAAAGCGGCAGCGTCACGGAGCCAGGATCCACTCCTGGGCTGAGCTGCAGCGACGTTCGCCCACTTTCGGTGGGACAGCGATCACTGCCCAGGCCAAGGGCCGAGATCGTCAAGTTCCCTTGACCAATCGCCGACACCGGCAGCAGCAGCTTGAACTGATTGAGCTCTTGCGTGAACAGCGCCCCGCTCATCGCCGGCTTGTCATCCAGCGTCGCTGACACGTACAGCGCAGCGAGTCCCGACGTGCCCCCCTCGACCTGGACGCGCACGGTCAGGCTGTCCGGGGCGCAGGTACTCAGCTGCAGAGCGAACAGGGCCAGCACGGCGCGGGACAAAAACAGACTACGCATGAGCAAGCTCCTTCGACCCAAAAAGGAATCTCCGCATCAGAAGCTAGGAGCGTAGGTATTGGTGATGTTATCCGTCGCTGTGCGCCCCCCAAGAGCCACGCCCAGCCCCACTCCCAAGCCCACCGCAGCCGCGGTGCCGCCGATCACCCCCCAAAACCAGGCCTTCTTGTACACCGGAGTCGCCTCAGCAGGTCGAGAGGAAGATGCTTGCCCGGTCGGTGCCAGCGTCGCGTCTGCGGTCGGAGCCGCCGGCTGTAGCTGCTGATCGATCTGCTTTACGTGCTCGACGGCCTTCTGGTTCTGCGCTGCGTCGTCGAGGTGGGCGGCCAGGAAGCGCTGATAGGCGTCACGCGCCGACGCTAGCTGGCCCCCCTTGTGCAGCACGCGCCCCAGGCTGAACAGCAGCCGCGGATCGGGCAGGACTTCGTAGGCCAGCCCATAGCTGCGCGCCGCGGCCGTGAAGTCACCGCGCTTAGAGTGCTGCTGCGCCTCTTCGTACAAAAGCAGGCAGGCGGGCTTACTCTCGCAGCCAGCCGAGCCCGCGGGCTGAGCCCAGGCCGTTTGCAGCGCAGCCAGCGCGAAGATCAGTGCCAGCCCTCCGACCCGGCTTGCGGGGATCGCCGCGCCGCGACGAGGCGACGGCCCGACGCAACGCCATCGCGCCGGCGAAATCCCGGCTGTGAGGCGACGGATCCAAGCCGGCACACGACCGACCGGCCCGAGCCATTGCGCGAAGGGGTGCGATTTCAGCGGTCGATTTGCGGTAAGCGTTGCCATGGCGTAAAGGGGCCGCACGGCGACCGAGCAGCCCTGCTGGATTATCGCGCACTGCGCAGCGCCGATCTACAGCGGACGGGCTCGCCGAATCCAGGCAGCGTTGCAGGTCGGCGGTCTCCCGGCCGCTTGCTCCCCATCGCCAAAAGGCTCCAAGACCGGCTCCAAGGCCGACTCGACGAGGCGACTTGACGGGCCGACTTGACGGGCCGACTTGACGGGCCGACTTGACGGGCCGACTCGACGAGCCGACTTAACGGGCAGGCTCAGCTTGATGGCCCCCGTGGCCACCCGGCACCGTCGGGCGACGCTGCGCCAGGGGATGGGCAAACATCCTGGTTATGCTCCCAAAAATTTGGGGACGTCCTCCAGTCTGTTGCCTTGTGCCGTCGCTGAGCACGCCAGGCCCAGCCCAGGGAAAGGGGAGCAGGGGCGCGGGGGCGAGGCCGGGCTGAAAGCGGCTATCCATGTGAACTCGGTATCCCCACTAAGAGCACCTATCAAAACCTACTGCGGACCCCGGCCGCTGCGTCAGTCGTCGGTCACGGCCGGGAGGCCGCTCACTCCTCCCTCCTTGCTGCCGGGGTTCCTCGCTACGGTTTTGTTAGGCGCTCTAAATCATCGTCAACCGTACGGAAGCATTCTATGGAAACTGAAAGACTCGCCGAGCTTTGTAACAATATCGCCCACCGCGTACGCGCCCTGATTCCTCGTAATTCAAATCGTCGTCTGGCCGAGAGCGGGGATCGCTTAGAGTGGCTAATTGGCACCAGTACCAGCCACGTCAAATTGCTACATAAGCTAGTCCGCACCTCTAGTCCGCACTTGTCATGTTGCTGCTGGGCAAGCGCTCGGCCCATTCTGTGATTGATACCCGCGGCCGCGAGTCACCGACGAGCACCTGTTATTCCTCCCCTAGGCCCGCCGCACTCAGCCAAAGAGCAGCTGCACCGCGCCGGCCGGCGGCTGTGATTACTTCACGAAGGCGCAGCGCCCCCAAGGATTGAGCTCGGCCTCGGGGACAAGCTCGCCGGCGTTGCGCTCGGTGGTGTAGGAAAACGACGAGAAGGCCGAGCGCCCGGTCAGGGTTAAGCGCACAAAGGCCGCGGTGTAATTGCGTCCCAGCACCGGGTCGCGCGCCACGCGCTTGTGGACGGTCAGCAGCAGCTGATCGACCTGCAGATCGCGCTCGATGCCCAGGGTCTCGGAGAACTCGCCGCGCGGGCCGATGCTGCGGCTGGCGTGGAAGCCATAGCGACCCATCACCCAGGTCGCGCCGCCGCGTGGCGTGACTTCGCAGCGCAGCACGGTGTCGCTGGCGCCCGGCGTCGCCGTGCAAGCGCCGACGCTCAAGAAGGCGCTGAAGGAAGAGTCAGTCAGGGTCAGGCTGCGCTCGCTAGGGGCGAGCAGCGGCTGGATCAGCGAGCCGTCAAAGACGGTCAGCGCGATGGCGTCGGCGTAGCGCGGGCCATCGAACTGGATGTTCACGGCTTCGCTGCCGGATTGATTGCAGCGCAGACGGGTGGGCGTGCCGGCAAGTGGGGTAAGGCCGGTGGCCCGGCTGTCGATGGGAGCTGGCGAATCGTCGGTGGGCAAGGGATTGGAGCAGTGGGCCAGGGAGAGGACAGTGGACGCAAGAAGAACGGGGACACGCATGGCAGGACCTCCAGACCTGCTTCTTTATCCAACTTCGGGGGCGGGGCCAATATCGGCGCGACCTATAGTTGCCATAGGTGATTGCCTATGAATGAATGAGGGCGAGGTGGGCCATGGATCTGCGCCTAAACGATCTGGAAAACTTTCTTGCCGTCAGCGACTGCCGCAGCTTGACCGAGGGAGCGCGCAAGCTGGGGATCAGTCAGCCGGCGCTGTCCGAGTCGCTCAAGCGCTTGGAGGACGACCTGGGCTGCGTGCTCCTGTATCGCGCCAAGAGCGGGATCTGTCTTTCGCCCAGCGGGCGTGTGGTGCGCGAGCGCGGGGGGCAGGCCCGCGAGCTCTTGGCGGGTCTGCTGCAGCTGGGTGGCTCGGCGGGGACGGCGCTGGGGCGGAGCGTGCGCATTGGCTGTCACAGCGCGGTGGCCAGCTACGTGATGCCGCAGACGCTGTCGCTGCTTGCGGCGCAGCCGACGATGCCGCGGATCGAACTGGTACACGAGGTGTCTCGCGCGCTACAGGCCCAGATCCAAAACGGCACGCTGGACGTCGGTGTGCTGATCAACGCGGTACCGGTGCCGGACCTGATCGTGCGCCAGGTCGCGAGCGACATCTTCTCGGTCTGGGGCCGCCCCGCGGGACCCACGCCGGCGCGCATCATCTGCGATCCCAACCTGTTTCAGGTGCAGGCCATCCTGCGGCGCTGGCCGAAGGCCCCCAGCGATTGCATCCGCACGTCGAGCCTGGAGCTGATCGTGCAGCTCGTGGCGGCGGGGATTGGCTATGGCATCCTGCCGGCGCGCGTCGCTCGCAGAAGCCCGGTGGCCCTGCGCAGCCTGCGCTCGGCGCCGGTGGTCCACGATCGCATCGCCCTGGTCTATCGCCCGGAGTTCGGCCGGCATCCCGACGAGCGTGCGCTGCTGCAGGCGCTGCGCACGGCCCTGCGCCAGCCAAGCCGAAGACCGCAGCAGACGGCGGAGTAGGCAGCCACCGCGAGAGGGGCGAGTCTTCCCACGTCATGCACAGCCATGGGGCGGTGATGCCGACGAGGCCTGGGGACTTACCGCAGCTCGCCGAAGGTGTCGCGCCTGGGAACGCTGGGGGGCGGCGGGGTCTTGCGGCCCGGCCAAGCCAGGAGGAGGAGGCCGGCCGTGCTGAGGGCGAGACCGCCGAGGCCATAGGCGATTGCCGTGGGCTGGCTGGTGTAGACAGCATCGCAGACAACGGCCGGCGGCACCGGCGGGACGACGCAGCGACCGTCGAGGATGAAGCCGATCGTGCCGAGGGTCAGACCGCCAAGACCAACGGCGAGGAGGCCCCCGCCAAGTCCCAAGCGCCAGGCGGGGCGAGGCGCACGCTCGCGGAGGATGAGGGCGGTCTTGGCGTCGCGTCCCGGCTCGAAGCGATGGCTGAAGTGGAGGAGTCGGCCGATCTCCTGCGCTACTACGCCGAACGGCTCGAGGCGAATCGCGGCTATCGCCGCTCCCTGGCGCGCATGAGCCCCACAGAGGCGACGGAGAGCGTCCTCCTTCCGTACGGCGTCTGGGCGGTCGTGGCACCGTTCAACTTCCCGTCGGCGCTCGCCGCGAGCGCGTACTCGCCGTCGAGCGTGCCGACCGTGACGGTGGCGGTCGTCGTGTCGATCGTCGCGGAGGTGATCGTGAGCGCCGCGTCGCCGGCGTCGAGGTCGGGCACGCCCGGGAGGTTGCTCGGCACCCACGGCGCGTCGAGACCGCCATCGCTGCCGCCGTCGTCGCCGGGCGACGCCTCGTACCGCACGTCGGGGAACGGCTCGACGTAGGTGTCGGGCGACGCGTCGGTCGAGGGATCGACCGGGCGTTCGCCGATGGTCTTGAGCCCGCAGCCGATCGCGAGAGCGACCGCGAAGGGAGCGATCAGCAGGCCGAGCTTCCGAGCGCGCACGAAGAGGGATTATAACCCCATCGAAACCTTCCATGGGGATTTCGTCACCCATCGACGAGCCGCCCGACGACGTCCGGGCCGCGCTCGCGCCGCTGCGGAACGACCTGTCGGTCGCCGTCACGACGCCCGGCAACGCCTTCGCGACCGGCGCCATCATCCGGACCGCACACAGCTATCTCGTCCGGGAGATCTTCCTGGTCGG
>CALFYE010000297.1 GCA_937952145.1 uncultured Myxococcales bacterium | reverse complement strand
CAGCCAGCGAATCGGCGAGCTGCCATCCAATCTGCAGCACTTCATTCAGGGGCAAAGCGCCTTGTGTCTGTTGGATCCGCTTGCTGAGCGAATGGCCCTTCAAATACTCCATCACGATGAAGGCAGTCCCGTCGGGCATCTGGCCGTAGTCGGAGATCTGAACAATCCCAGGATGTTCGACTAGGTTGACCGCCCGTGCTTCGTTAAAGAAGCGCGAGGTCACCTCTTCATTGCGCGCAAATTCTGGGTGCAGCACTTTGATAGCGACGCGACGGCCGATGGTCGCATGTACCGCCTCGTACACGGCGCCCATTCCGCCCTCACCCAACTGGCGAACCACCTGATAGACCCCGATGGTTGTTGGAACGGCTACCACAGTGGTCAGTATATCAAGCTCCTGTCGCTGGTGGGGTAGCGATTAGGGAGTAACCAGATGTCGGCAAAAGACGAGCGACCAGGGGCGAGCATTAGGGCTGCGACCCCATGGATGATACAGAACTGTCGACGACAGCCCTCAGACTTCGGATGCTTCGGCGATGACATGCCGCGTGATGAACAGCACTGAGCCATGAACCAACAAACCCGTGGGGACGCGAGCCGCAGTGAACGGCAATTCTTGGAGGACATCGCTGACGTCCGCAGCCGCACGCGCTGAGGAGGCGATGCGCCGTGCCCAGGCGAGCGAGCGAGCGAATGGTCTGGCGGGTGCAGTCGCTGCGATGTCCGAGGCGGTCGAGTTGGACCCAGACAGCATGAAGTATCGCGGTCTGCGCGGGCGCTTGTTTTCCATGCAGGAAAACTGGCGGGCTGCCATCGCCGACTTTGACAGCGTGCTCGCCGCCAAGCCGGACGCGCCCTCGGTCCGGTACAGTCGGGGACGCGCACGGGCGATGCTCGACGACCTCGACGGCGCGATCGCCGACTTTGAGTACTGCACCACGCTCGAACCGACGGCAGCCGATGCCTTGGCCCTGCTCGGCTCCATCCGCCACTACCGCGGTGAGCTACCGCAGGAGCAGAGTGCTTATCGTTGAGCCATCGAGGTGGAGCCCGAGCGCAGGGACGGGCTGGCAGGCCAACACCTGGCGGAGATCGAGCGCAAGCTGCACGCCAGCCCCTAGGCTGAACCGATTGCTGTCGGTCCGCTTATCGTTTGCGGATCAGCGCCCGCGCAGCCCGGTCTACATCCGCGTGCGTGAGGGCCTGATCGGCACCGGCCTCGCGGAGATCGCTCAGGATGCGGCTTAGGATCTCGAAGGGGGGCTGCTTGGTCTGCTGGCCCAAGGTCAGGCGGAAGTTCACGATCAGGGCCACGAGGTCAGCGCCCTGGCTGGCGGCAGTGGTAGGCGGAGCCGACTTGCCTTCTTCTTCGGTGGGCGGGCTGGCTGCATGAGCCAGCTTCCTGCGCATGGTGTGGGGCGTCGGGCTGCCGAGTGCTTTGGGCGGGCGCAAGGTCATTGCGGTTTGGCTGTGTGGCGCCGCAGCAGCTTGGGCCACGATATCCAGCGAGCGCAGCTTGGCGAGCCATGACTTCGGCAGCAGGTCCGCTTCACGCTCGACACGACGGAGGTTTCGCGCATTGATTCGCAGGGCTTGGCATGTCTCGTACTCGGTGAGTGCCAGTCGCTTCCGTTCCTGTGCAAGCCAGGCACCGTCTGGCGGTCCCACGAGCGGAGTGGCGGGCATGGCTGACCCCGGCAGCGATGCTGGCAGGTGAAACCCGAGCTTGCGCAGGCCCGGCCACCAGAATCTCGGAACGAGGCCGCGCGACGCTTCAAAGTGGTCATAGGTCTTCGCTGCGACGTGCAAGTGTAGTCGCACGGCACGCACGCTAAGCCCCAACCGATTGCGCTCGGCCTTGAGCCAGCGACCATCGATCACCTGGCCCACTGCTGCCTGTACCGTCTTCTTCCTGGCAGCTTTGACCGACACTGTCGCGGTTGTCGTGGACACGTCGGGCGAGGTCTTCGCCTTCGGTGCAGTCGGCACCGGAAACCCAAGCTTGTGCAGCACCGGCAGCCAGTCAGTCCGCAGCGGGCGGTCCTTCATCTCGTAGCGACACAGCTCGCTGGGGTTCGTCTTCAGGTGCGCACTCAGCTCGCGCTGCATGAGGTTCCGCTTCAGACGATGCCGGCGGAGCCATGCCCCCGTAAGCGGCTGGCTCTCGGACTTGCCGTCAGGCTTGCCATCAGACGTGGACGCAGAGCTGGCAGCTCGCCGAACCTTTGCTTTGGGCGGGGACCCTGGTGGCGGCGCGTCCTCGGTGCTGGGTGTGGCCTGGGCCAAGCGCGCGGCAGCCGCCTCCGACACCGGCAGGCCCAAGCGACGCAGAATCGGTAGCCACTCAGGAGGCAGGGGCCAGTCACGCGCCTCGATGATTTCTAGCGACGCGCACGCGACGTGCAGCGCGGGTGCGATGGCGATGTGCAGCATGCCTCGTTTCTTGCGCTCGCGCCGAAGCCAACCTCCCGTGTAGCGCACAGCGGCGGGTGGTGCAGCCGCCAGGATGTCGGAGGAGCCAGCGGGCAGCAGCCCCAGCTCGGCCAGCTTGGGCAGCCAGCCGGTCGGGATCGGCACGTCATTCCGTTCCAAGTGGGGCAGGCTGGTCTTGGGAATGTCGAGGGCGTGGCAGAGCCGCTTCGCGGAAATGTCAGATGCCTGCCGCTGTACCCGCAGCCATCGTCCCCGCAGGGGCGTTGAATCGAGAGTCGCCGCGATGGATCGACGAGGTGGCAATGCGGGGGATGTGGCCACCGCGGGCAACGCGACTGTCGCGATCGCATCGCTCGCCGCGGTGCTGGGGGAACGGCTTGGCTCTACGCTGGGTGCCGTGGCTGGCCTAGCCATTTCAGGTGACTCGGCTGGCCCCCGTGCAGGGCGAGGCGCGACGCTTGGCGCAGGAGTTGGATCGGCGCTTGGCGCAAACGCTGGCGCAGCACTCGCCGGGGCCGCGATGCTCGGCTCGGTCGCCGTTTCGGAGACGACATCGGGGCTTGCAAGCGAAGGCGAAGCCCCTTGCATCGTGAGCTGATCGACAGCGGCGACCGCAGGGCTGATCGCCACTGAGCCTGCGGCTTCCGCCGCGCTGGCCTGTTCAACCGGCGGCGGCAGCTCCGCAGAGGCTGGGCCGTTGATCGGGTCTACTGTCACCGCCTGTGTCGCGGCCTTTTGGGGAAGCACCGCCGCTGGCACGGGAAACCCCAGCTCGGCCAGCGCGACGAACCAAGCTGGCGGGACGAGGCGCTGATTGATCTCGACGCGGATTACCTGACTCTCAGGCAGCCCCAGCCGATCCGCGACCTGTCGCCGTCCGATGGCGATCCGTTCGCGTTCGCGGCGCAGCCACACACCGTCCAGGGCAGGCGTCTCCATCGAAGACTCTGCCGCTCGCTCCTCATGCATCTGTTCACCCCTTCTTGATGCAGGCTGTGCCGAGCGATCCCCCGCTGCTCTGATCCCCCCGGCAGACACCGAACCTTCTTACTTCCGCTTAGAGTACCGCGACTTGCAAACACTCGCGTCGGCGCTTTTTGCCTAGATCGCTGCCGCTGTCGCAGGCGGTCACACCTGTGTCACCAGTCCCGCCAAACCCCCCTCACTTTTTCGGCATCCAGTGCATACGGGCTGCCCCCGATCCGTAGAAGATACCAGTCAATCGGAATTTCCCGCCGCTGCGAGGGCGCTCGACATCGAGCAGCAGCGGCCCCAATGACTGCGCGACCTAGCGCCCGCATACCCAAGGCCATGATCTTGCGAACTTCTGCCCAACGCGGCTTCTCCACTGCAACTCGCCCTGCAGCACGACCCCGACTGCCGTTTATCCGGGCTCACCGCCGAGTGAAACCCTTGGGAGGTTCAGTTCCCCAGATGAATTCTCGTCGGAGCAGCGCCCTCGAACGCCAGTTCCGAAGGCGCTGGCGAATCCTCTCACCCAGCGAAACCTGACGGCTTCGGCGTCGCCGGCCTTGGAGGCGATCGTGGAGCCAGTCGCGGAGCCGATAGCGGAGTCCGTCGCGGAGTCCGTTGCTGAGCCAGTAGCGGAGTCCGTCGTGGAGTCCATCGCGGAGTCCGTCGTGGAGTCCATCGCGGAGTCCATCGCGGAGCCGATAGCGGAGCCGATAGCGGAGCCGATAGCGGAGCCGATAGCGGAGCTGCCGTCAATTTTGCGCCTTGTGCGAAATGGGCTCGAAGGGCCTGAAATTCCTCGTGTTTGATTGAGGCATACATTTTGCAATTAGGCATCCTGTTGTCAGCTCCGCTAACGGCTCCGCTAACGACTCAGGCTTGGCTCCATGAAGTGAACATGACCAGCTACCCGCTTGCATCCGGGCCTGCTGACAGATTGGCTCCAGAATGAGGCACAAGATTTCCGACTACAGGCCGATCGATTTCATAGTCATTTCGAGTATTTGTAAATATTCGATTGCGTGATCGATAGACTTGATCGTACCGTTTGCCTGGGGGAAACGATGCGTGAAGACCTGTGTTGCACGGTCTGCCGGAAGCCTCTTGCCGCAGCGAGGCGACTATCCGCGAAGTATTGCGGCAAGAAGTGCAAAGCCAGGGCGCTTGCGAATCGACGACGTGCGGAAAATCTCCGTCAGAAGATTGACCTCGATCGCATTATCCGAGCCCATGAACACTGGTTCGCAATTTTCCGCCGGGAGCTACTGCTCTCCGCGCCCCCCGAGGCCGGTGGCTACCAGCTCGGGCTGTGGACAGGGGAAAAACTGCATTGGTTCCCGTCGATGCGGAAGAATCAGAAGTATCGACACACACTGTACGGACAGCGCAGCAGATATGGTTTTTTCACTCTGTCACCCTTTGAGCCGCCGAGCGTGCCCTTGGAAGCGGAGTATCAAGTTCGATTTGTGCAGAAGATTCCACCCCATTTTGAACTTCCAGCCATCGTCAAGACGTGGCGCAAGAGAGTGCCCTACGCGATCCCCTGTGGCCCACTTCCATTTCGATTGCGATCCATTGCTCGGGACCTGCGATAAATTTGGTCACAAGATTGTCAATGATTCCGTAAAGTTATAAAATATATTTGACAGCAGATTCATGATTGGGCCAGCTAGAATCATGGCAGCAGAGCCCGATCCATTCGAGCGAGAGATCCTTCAGAACTGCCCTGCTGATGCGTCTTATTACTATCTAGTCCGCTATAACCAGAAGGATGAGCATGTCCGCTTCCCGAGCAGTCAAGCTCTGTGCCTTCGCGACCCGTTTGAGCACCCGATCGACTGCCGGCCAGGGACGTGGCTTGTGGTCTACAGCAGCGACGCGCTGGGGAATCGCAGAGTCCAGCACATCGGCAACCGCGCGACCGTCCAGGTCGAGCTTCAGGTTCCCGCCGCCGTCCGCGAGGGGGCTCCCCAGGAGGGCAAGACGACCAAGGAGCTGGTCGAACTGATTGCGGCGCAGGCCGCTGATCAGGACGACGCGGACGAGGGTCTGAAAGCGACGCGCATCGACGCGAAGAAGCGCGAGATCGCGCTCGACATCGCGAGCAAGGAGCAAAAGGTGCTCATGCGCGGTGCCATGAACAAGGAAGCGATCGAGGCGTACACGCTCAACCGATACCACCGCACTGAGCTGCACGCGCAAGTCGAAGCGATGTTCAAGTTCCAGATGCTGTCGGCGGACATGATGGAGCGCAATTACGTGCTCGCCGAGAAGGCGCAGGAAGCGATCGGACGTGCCTCCGAGATGGAAAAGATCGCGGCGCAGAAGATCGCGACTCCACCGCCCCCGCCGGACTACACGCCGGTCTTGAGCAGCGTGGTCGCGGCGATTCGGGACATCGGCGTGTCGGCAATGCAGCGCGACGACCGCAAGCAGCTCAAAGCGGACGACAGCACGCCGCCCGTGAAGGCCGCGCTCGGCGACAAGGCCAGCGACGCGGGCACACTCGCCGCTGCCCCGAGCAGCGGTGGCAGCGGTGCCCCGACGGACACTGCCACGAGCAAAGCGACCAGCGCGCCCATAGGCCCGACTCTGACGGCCACGGATGCCCCCAAGTCGCTGAGCGCGCTGGCTGCCTCTCCCAAGTCGGAGCCCAGCCAAAACGATCTACTTGCTCAGCTCGACCGGATGAAGTCTGAGCTGGAGGCCGAACGGAACCGCAACCGCGTGCTCGACGATCTGCGGGCACTGCCAGCACCGCGAGAGAGCCTGGCAGGGCAGCCGGCATCGTCCCGGTCTTCGTCGCGGACCTCTTCGCGCAGCTCGCGCGGGCCATTGCCCGTGCGCGAGCCCGGTAGCTTGTTCCCGAGAAGCACGTCAAGAAATGAGCGATGCCCGTGTGGCAGCGGTCGTGCTTACAAAAAGTGCTGCCTGCGCGGCGAGCCGCCGCCATCTACCCAATCGTTTGCCCGGGGTGCGAGTACGCCGTCTCCGATCGGGACAGCAAGGCCGCACCCCTCCGATGCGAGTACGTCGTCTCAGCATGAGTCGGCAAGGCCGCATCCATCCCGTGCGAGTACGTCGGTTCCCAGCGAACCGGCAAGGCCGCACGCTCCTGATGCGAGTACGTCGCCTCTACGTGAGTCGGCAAGGCCGCATCCATCCCGTGCGAGTACGCCGGTTCCCAGCGAACCGGCAAGGCCGCACTCCCCCGCTGCGAGTACGCCGTCTCCCCGCGAGCCGGCAAGGCCGCAGTCGGATAGCCCCGCCAAGGCGACGGCTCCCCCCGCTCTGCTAGCGAGCGCCGACAAGGGGGCCGCGCCTTCGGCGCAGACGCTTACCGAGATCGAAGGTCAGGCTCTGCATCTGCCGGACGGGACTCTCGCCCCGGGGCTGCAAGAGCTGCTGGTCAACATCCAAGCCGGCAAGCTCCTCGACGATCCGAACGAGGAAGTTCCACCGCCGCTGGTGGTGCAAGTGAAGCAGGTGGAAGCGGTGCTCGTGCGTCCACCGACTTTGGATCGCGCGACGGCGCGCCGACTGCTGATGGACGGTTCGACGCTCGAAGCCTTCGGAGCCCTCCTCTTTTTCAACCCGATCCTGCGCGACATTTTGCTGAACCGACGGGGGACGTAGATGAAATTTTACTATCGCGACCTCTTCATTCCTCAGACGGCGACCGCCGATCAGATCAAGAGTGCGTATCGCAAGCTCGCCCGCGAAGTGCATCCCGATCACAGTGCCCAATCTGGCCATTCCGACCCGGCGCGCTTTCATGCCATCGGCGAGGCATACCAGACGCTCAGCGATCCATCTCTGCGCGCGAGATATGACGCAGAGCTGACGGCATTCCTCAAGCGGCGCGGCTGGGTGCTGTGCCCAAGCTGCGGAGCCCACAACGAAGTGCCGGCGATTCCCGAGTCCAAAGTCGCGCTGTGTGGCCGCTGCCGCACGCCCTTGTCGGTGACAGAGACGGAGCGACGGTCGAGTCAGGTCACGGCGCTGCGAGAGCAAGCGATCGATGTCGTGGCCGAGCTAGGCGCGGATCTGCTGGATGTCACGGGCGACTTCCTGCACGGGAAGCTGCAAGGGCTGCGTACACGCTTTGCGGTCAAGCCGCGCAAGGGAGTGGGCTGATGTGGAAGAGTCGTAGCGACAAGCTGCCGCCCGCGCAGTATTTCACCGACCTGATCCAGCACCTGCGCAACCTGTACCCCGGTGCGGCGATCAACGCCGGCTTGGTGCAGGCCATGCGCGACATCTGGGTCGCGGAGTGGCGAAACGGGCAGAGTGCGCAGGACACCGCCAAGGCAACGTGCTCGTGCGATGGGAAATCCATTGTGCCGAGCGAGGGAGCAGGCCGGGATCTCGGTAAGCGCCTTGCGAGACCGCCCAAAGGGGCCAAGCGCGGAGACCTCATCGAGCCGGACTCCCTGCGCGAAGTCTCGTCGCTATCTGCCGCGCGAGCCGAGGCCGAGAAGTATTCGCAAGCGTTCGACCGCGTGCGCGCGACGACGATGAAGCTGCTGCAAGTCAAAGGCTGGACGGCAGCCAAGGGTCTGCGTCTTCAGAAGCTCAAGCAACTGCTGCACGAGATCAAAGCGAAGCACGACGCCGCGGTGGCCAAGTACCAGGAAGTGAAACGCGGTCGGCGCGAGAGCACGCAACCGGCGCTGTACGAAAAGCCGCTCGGCGCGCTCGGGCTCTCGCTGCGCCCAGACGAGCTACCGGAGCCACCACCGGCCAAGCAGAAGAAGGCCCCGAAGGAACCAAAGCCCCCGAAGGAACCAAGGCCACCAAAAGAGCCGAAGCCACCGAAAGAGCCAAAGCAGGCGAAAGCACCGACGGCGAAAAAGGCGGACACCAAGCCGGCGAGCGATCCCGACTGCAACTGCAAAAAGGAAACGCCCGCAGCACAGGCCAAGCCCGTGATGCCGTCGCGGGCCAACGCAGAAGCGACGCCCAAAGCTGCCGATGCGCCGAAGGTAGATGCGCCCCCCACGGCTGCGGCCAAACCCAAGCGTGAACGGAAACCGAAGGCCGATGCGGCAGCCAAGGGGGACGCAGCGCCTGCCGAAAAATCGGCACTGTCGGAGAGCGAAGCCGAGGAGCTGGCCAACCTGTTTGCGACGGCCAGCGAGGAAGACAAGGCCCGATGAGCGCGCTGGCAACCGTCTCTGCCGAGATCATCAAGCGGGCTCGCGCGCAGGGCTACGAGCTTGCGCCCTGGTTTGAATCGAACCAGAGCCGCTTGCGGGTGTTTTCGAGTGGACTGGAGCGCATCCTGACGAGGCTGCCCCTCAATGGCGACAGCGACCAGAAGCGAGCCATGCAGGCGCATGCCCAGCTTCGCAGCGCCATCGCGCCGCTGCGGCCCGAGGAGGAGATCGCGTGGTTTGATCGCAACCGGCCCATCTTGATCTCGGTCGGCGCGACGATGAGCGGCCAGCATCGCGCGGTCGCGGCGATAAACCGCAGCGCCGCAGCCCAGGCCCCTACACCGGAGCAGAGCGAGAGCTTCGAGCTACGCACGGCGGCAGAACGCACCACCGCCAACATGGAAGCAGTCCAGCTTCTTACGTCCGGCCAGACTTTGACCGATGCCGACCGCTTGAAGCTGAGGCGCTATACGGGCTGGGGCGGTCTGTCGGTCAAGCGCGCGGCGAAGGTGCTGCCGGCGGGCTGGGTGCCGGACAAGCGTGCGATGATCCATGAGTTCTACACGCCTGAGCTGGTGGCCAATGCCATCGCGCAGGCGCTGCTGCCGTTTCAGCCCGAGTTGGTTGGCGAGACCGGCCACATCGGGGCACTTGAGCCAAGCGCCGGCATCGGGCGCTTCGTCCATGCGTTTTCGCCGAGCGGCTGGCCACAACTGAAGTGGACGGCGATCGAGCTGAGCCCGATCAGCGCGAGTCTGCTCGGTGCTGTGCGACCCGATATCCAGGTGGTCAACGCACCGTTTGAGCAGTGGGTCGTCGATTACAAGCACCTGCTGGGAACCTATGATCTCGTCGTCAGCAACCCGCCCTACGGCATCCGCGGCAAGTTTGCCAGCATCGATCGCGAAAAGGGCTACAGCGAAACCCGCGCCTACGCCTACCAGATACGGCGCGGCATCGACGCACTACGGCGAGGCGGCATCGGCGTCTTTCTGATTCCGTCGGGATTTGTGTCCGGCACATCGGGCGAGCTGCGTGCGCTGCGAGAGCGCGTGCTTTTGCGTGCGCACTTCATGGGGGCATTCCGGCTGCCGTCGGAAACGGATGACGGCAAGAGCCTCTTTCCGGGGGCACTGCTAGTGACCGACGTGGTGTTTCTGCGCAGCCGCGGCGGCGCGATCTCACGGCTGCCCGAGGCCGACGAGTACATCGCAGAAGGCCGGTATTTTGAGCAGACGCCGCAGCACATCCTCGGACGCGAAGTCGGACGAGAAGGCGATGATGACGAGCAGACGCGAACGCCGCGCTGGGGCTATCAAGTGCGCGGCACCTTCCAAGGGTTGCCGGCGCTGATCGAGCGCGATCAGTGCCGCGAGTGTGCGGTGACGCCGCAGAAGCGCGCAGAGAAGAAGAAGCGGGTCGAGCTGCCCGAAAATGCCGCGCACGCACTGGCGCTGGCGCGGCGCGTGGCTGGCTACCTGGATCTGATCGCGCGGGGTGACAGCGATGCCATCGCCGTGGCGAGCACCGCCTATCCCGAACTGCTCACCGACCTCACAGCCTGGCTCGCGCAGCCGACCGAGGAGCGGCGCGAGGCGCTGAAGTTCGCCAAGTATGAGCCCGCCTTGGGCACGCTGGCGACGGTCGTGGTCGGGGACAAGCTCATGCCGGGCTTGGCTTCGCCGCCCAAGTACGAGGAGCGGTATCCCGGTGAGGTAGATGACCTGCCGACGCTGGCGCACTGGCTGTGGCGTCGATCTCGATCACTGAGCCTTGGCGACCTATTACAGAAGCATCAGGAACTGGGCGGCACCGTCAGCGAGCAGGATGCCCTGACGGCGCTGCGCAATGCGGGGTGGTGTGAAGACCCCGGCGGCAGCTCGCCGCTTTTGCCCAAAGACCAGTATTACGCGGGCAATCTGTGGCCCAAGTACGACCGCGCCCGCGAGCGTGCGCAGGCGGGCGACGCTGCGGCGGCGATTCAGGCCAGTCAGCTTCTGGCCACCATCAAGCCAGCGACGTTTGCCGAGATTCAGGTGGAGCCGCGGCTCGGGTGGCTGCCGGTTTCGACCGTTGAAGCCTGGGTCAACGACGTGACGCGTGCCCGCGGGGGGTATGCGCTAGAGCGCAGCGGGGCCTTTCTCACTCTGGCGGGCGTGGACTACCTCGACCTCGCGAACCACTCCGACTCAGTGCGGATGGTCCTCGGCTACTTGAATCACGACATGGCGTTCTTCAAACCCTCTGTCAGCCGCACCGAGAGCCTAGAAGACAAACGGAGCGAGCTGGCGGCGCAATACAAGGACCACTTCGTTACCTGGATCGAAGGCCAGGCTGGGCATCAGGCCGCGGTGACCGAGGCCCACAACCGGACGTTCCGCGGCTGGGTCACGCCGGAGTACAGCCCCGATCCGCTCGTCATCGCGCGCTGGAACCCGGAGTATCCACTGTGGCCGTATCAGAATTCGGCGGTGCGTCGCCTCGTCGAGAATCGCGGCGGCGGATGCTTCTTCGATGTCGGTCTGGGCAAGACCCGAACCCTGCTCGGGGCGATCGCGCTGGCCAAGCAGCAGGGGCTGGCGCGTCGGGTGGTGGTCGCCGCGCCGAACAGCCTGGTCTTTAACTGGGCGCGCGAGATCGAGCGCGTGCTGCCCGATTTTCGCTACGTGATCATCGGAGCGCGAGCCAAGGTGCTGGTGCGCGGCGCGAAGAAAGGCGAGCTGGTCAGCGAGCCGGATACGCCCGCCCAGCGGGCGGCGAAGTGGCAGCGGTTTCAGGCGGGCCTGTACGACCTCGTGATCGTGACGTACTCGGCGCTGCCGCGGACGCAGCTCGACGTAGCCGAAATTGTACAGATCATCCGCTCCGTGCCCGCGGTGCAGCGCGAGCTGGTGCTGAAAGTGCGGGAGACCGCGCGGCGCATCGAGTCGCTGGAGCGCAAGGAGAAGGCCGGCAAGCTCGATGACGAGCAGCGGGACGAGCTGGAACGTCTGCGGAAGCAGCTTCAGGGCATGGCGGGGACCGAGCGCAAGGAAGCGATCCTCGAAGAACGCGAAGAAGGGTTTGCCGCCAGATGGGCCGTGCCGCCCGTCGGGCAGGAGCCCGATCCCAGCATCGTCTGGGAAAAGCTCGGCATCGACTTTCTGGCGTATGACGAAAGCCACATCGGCAAGAACCTGTGGACAGCGGGCAGTCGCGAAGGCGGGGAGCCGCGCTTCCTGGGAGCCCCCCAAGAAGGCAGCTACATAGCGTGGCAGCTCTATCTGCGCGCATACCTCGTGCGCAAGGGCACGGGCGGCACCGGCATCTACTTGGCCGATGCCACGCCCGCGAAAAATTCCCCGCTGGAGTTCCTGTCGGTCCTGTCGCTTCTCGACGGAAACATCTGGAGTCGGCTCGGCATTGTCGATTCCGAGCAGTACATCACCCAGTACCTGAACATTCAGCAACGGCTGATTCAGGACAGCGATCTATCCGCCATCGAAGCGCCCTGCGTCGTCGGCTTTCGCAACCTCGATCAGCTTCGCGAAGTCCTGTTCCGGTATGGCGAGTTCCGCACCGCGAAGCAGGTGGGTCTGAAGATTCCTGAGCCCAAGGTCCATCTGCTCGACGTGGACATGGATGCACAGCAGGAAGCGAAGTATTCCGAATACCTCAAGTCGTATCAGGAGGCGCTGGAGAGCGCCGTCCTTGACCCAGCCAACCGATACGTCGCCCTCGGTCTGCTACAGCGCATGGCGCTTGTGGCCGTGCATGCACTTCTGGATGAAGGTCCACCCGAGGCACAAGGGAGCCTACCTTTCGACGAACCCGCGTCAGTCGCGTCAGAAGACCCGCCCGCCGAGTCTTCCCAAGAGGGAGAGGCGGCAGACGATGCGCCATCCGCGCCACGCAAGCGCAAGCGCCGCAAAGACCGTTCCAAGTGGACCTATGCGAATGCCCATCTCGCCCGCACCTACGACAGCCCGAAGCTGAACAAGATCGCTGAGCTGATCGCGAAGAAAAAGGACTGCGGACACATCGTCTTTCTGGAAAACGTCGCCGCGCACTTCTGGCTCAAGCAGCTCTTGATCCGAGCCGGGATCGAGGAAGCACGCATTGCGGTGCTCAATGGCGAGACCGCCCCTGATCCGGCGTCGCGCCAGCGCATCGCCGAGGGTTTCACGACAGCCGAGCCCCCACTTTACGACATCGTGATCGCCAATCGCATCGCGTACGAAGGCGTAAATCTTCAGACGAGAACCTGCTCGATCTTCCACGGTGACTTGCCGTACGAGCCAGCGACCCTTCAGCAGCGCAACGGGCGCGGTCAGCGGCAAGGTAATCGCTTCGACATCATCGACATCTACTACGTGCTGTCGAAGCGTTCGTCGGACATGGCGCGCTTTCAGCTCATTGCCGGCAAGCGCGAGTGGATGGCCGCGATCATCGAGAGCGCCGCATCCGAGACGAACAACCCCGCGGCCCAGGCCGATATGAGCCCGGAAGACTGGCTGATCTACCTCTCCCGCGATGTCGAAAAAACCAAGGCGCTGATCGAGAAGAAGAAGCTGGAGGCCCAAGATGCCGAGAACCAGCGGACCATCAAGCTCGCCTGGGCCAGCATTCGCCAGATCGCGATGCGGCAGCGCGACGCGGCTCGCTCGAAGGACCCGATCACCAAAGCGCACCTTTTGACCGAGATTGAGCGCATCAGTGCCGATCTGGCGCAGACCGATCCACTGATCTGGCCCTGGCGGTTCTTGGCCCCGCTCGTCGCGAAGAATCCAACGCTGTCGTTTGCCCCGGCGGCGGACGGCGCGGTCTGGGAAACGGCCCTGCTGGTCCGCAAGCGAGGAGACGGCACACAGTACGGCGGCGGCGAGTTTGGCGCGGTCAGCTACCAGCCCTACGCGATTGGCTTTCGCGAGTTCCGCAGGATTCGCTGGGAGAGCCTGAGTGCCGAGCAGGCCCTCAGCGTCTGGAAAGCGACGAGTCCACGGGACTGGCAGGAGACGCCGACGGCGATCGAGGCCGAGCTACAGCCAGCGGTCGAACAGCTTGTGGCGCAGATCCAGCGCATTGGCACCTACGCCTACCGCGAGCTACGGCTGGACCTGGCGAGCGAGCGATTCCGCGTGGACCTATGGAACAAGTGGGGCCTTGATGTGGTTCGCGCGCTGCTCTCGACCTACGACGCCGAGCGGGCGAAGATCCCGGCCAAGGTCGGCCAGCCTGCGCTCGCCACGCTGGCACATCTGAGCGACGCCAGCGCCACGATTTATCCCTTCACGACCGACGGTCTGCGCGCATTCCTAGCGGACTGCCGAGCGGCGGGGAACCTGCGCTGGGGCGAGATCGACAGCTTGACCGATTGGTGGTGGGGCAAGCGCGCCCCACGCAATGTGCTGACGGGAAATGACAGTGACATAGGAGAAGACGATGGCGAAATCTGAAGTGGATAGCACTCTCGCGAAGATCGATGCCCTCATCGCGGATGAGATGGGAATGGGTGCGGAGCAAAACAAGGCACTCCAGGCGCGGCAAGCCAAGGATCTTGACCCTGGCCGCATCCAGAAGTTCCGTGATGCCGTGCTGGCCAAGGAATCGCGAGCGCATCGAGTGGCGGTCGATTTTGGCGGCGGCGTGGTGGCGCAGGCCAGCACGGAGCTGATGAACTACGGCTTCCGCGCGCTCGGTCGCTGGTCGAAGGACGGCTTCTGGGCGAACAACGTAGACCTTTTGCAAGGCGCTCCGCACTTCGTGCTGGGCCTGGGGATCTACTTCGCCGAAATGCTGACCCGGCCCGAGCCGAAAGGCGGCGGCGGCTGGGTGACGCCGACGCGCGAAGTCATCAGCGAAGCGTCCAAGATTTTCGGGCAGCTTGGCTTCTCGAACCTGATGCGCGCGATGCGCGTGCGCTGGGGCGATG
>CALFYE010000296.1 GCA_937952145.1 uncultured Myxococcales bacterium | reverse complement strand
AAGCTTTGGGTAGACCTCCAGCGAGATCGGCCCGACCCGAAGGTATCCGACGTGGTGTCGCAGGCGGATGCTCTGGTGGCCAAGCTCGAACGCCTGGGTGCCGGTGCGGTCGTGGTACTTCGCAAGCGCAGCGAAGTGGTGGGCCTCGAAGCGCTCGATCTCGCCACGCGGCGA
Source organism: uncultured Myxococcales bacterium (assembly GCA_937952145.1). GTDB lineage: Bacteria > Myxococcota_A > Polyangia > Palsa-1104 > JAEUJZ01 > JAEUJZ01. Next base: position 27,608 of record CALFYE010000296.1, on the reverse strand, counting down.
GGCGTACTCTTGACCCACGACCAGCCGGTCGTGCTCGTAGACGACCAGGCGCGCGCTACGCATAGACCTTTCGGAACGCTTCGGCGGGCAGGTTCATCGGATCGGCGAGCGTCCAAACGGGCCGCTCGGCGAGGTCTTCCTTCTGGTCGTGATCAAAGTCGGCGAATTGGGTCGCGGTGGTGTCTCGATTCACGAACGCCTTGCCCACGACAAGGCCGATTCGTCCCAAGTCGTCGTGGAAATACTCGAGCAGGAGCGGCACGATCGAATCGCGAAACACCCGCCGGACTTCGTCGAGCGTGCGCCTGGTCGAGTCCGTTTTCATCGGCCAGAAGAAGGCATGACCAATCAGGTGGTCGCGGTCGCGGAGGACCAGGAGCCGCTTGTTGATGGCCTTCAGCAGCTTGCCAAGCTCGATGCCCTCAATGGAGATGCCGTCTAGCAGTGTCGGGTCCGGTGGACACTCGTGGAACGCAAAGCGCCGACGTAGGGCTACGTCGAGGGCGACCACGCTGCGGTCGGCAGTGTTCATCGTGCCGATGATCCAGAGATTAGAGGGGACGCCGAACCGAGCCCGGGAACCGGGAAGTGTAACGATCAGCTCTTCGTCTCCGCCTAGGCGCTTGTCGGGCTCAATGAGCGTGATGAGCTCGCCGAAGATGCGAGCGACGTTGCCGCGGTTGATCTCGTCGATGAACAGCACGGCCGGTGACGCCGTCGCGAGCTTCTTCCGCCGCTCCTCCGCGGGCAGTTTACAGAAAGCATCGAGGCCTCCAGCGAAGCCCGCGAGCTGAACGGCGCGCTCACAGGCTTGCTTGAAGATCCCAGGGTGAAGGGGGTATCGGACTGTCTCGTCACCGGTCTCGCCCGATTCCGGGCGGATTCCCTCGACGAAGTCCTCGTATGTGAAAGACGGGTGAAATGTGACCAGGAACTGGTTGTCTGGGGACGCCTCCGTCCCCGGCGCGAGCGCGGCCGCCAGTCCCGCCTTCGCCGAGACTTCTTCGGGGAGCCCCTCGGGCAGAAACCATCGACCATCCTCCTGTTTGTCGAAGATGAGATGGCCGCTTCGCTGCGCGTACTTGACCGTTTTGGAAGCCTTGACCGCGTGACTTTGGAGCTGGCCCCACACATAAGGGCCGAGCTTTGCCTGCGGAGCGCGCTCTACATACTTGGCCTGTACCAATGGGTGAGCAGCGATGCCCGGCGCCTCCGTTGGCGCACCGAGATCATGAAGGGCGAGCGCCACTACCTCGAACCAGGTCAGGTCCGCCACATCGGGCCATACCGGTCGCGGCAAGGAATCCTTGCGCAGGGCAAATGCCTCTCGCATCTGCCGCATCGTCCATGTCTTTCCGGTGCCGGGTGGACCGTGGAAGATGAGGTTGAGGGGATACGTCGGCCGGGACGGCACCACGGATGTTGGCTTCACGGGCGGGGTCTTCATGGTTGGCTCATTCGCGACGCGAGGGGTCAACTCACCCGCTGGGAAGATCGCGAGGCGCGCGTCTGGGACAGTCACTTCACAGAGGGTCTCGAACCAGGTGCCGTCGCCGGGCTTCGGTGGTGCGCGGCCGTTGAACAGGGGAAGCTCGAGATCGGTCCAGGAGATCCGGCCCGCGTCGACGTCCACCTCGTCCACCTGACCGACGGCGTGGACCTTTAGTGTGTAGTTCCGTCCGCCCAGCCCCTTGATGGCGAAGAGATCCCCCGGCTTGATCCTTCGGAAACGCTTCCACGCCGCCTTCGAGGCCTTCGTGACGTCGTCCTTCTTCCAACCGATGTACCAGGTGCGCTGCTCGAGAAACTCCGCCAACTTCGAGGTCTTCCCGAACAGGTGACCACCCGCCCAGTACCGACGTTTCTCATCCGGCTGGACGTAGGCCGCCCGGGAGAGCGCGGGAAAGTTGTCACCGAGCCGAGCGATCGTAGCCTCGACTACATCGCGGTACTCGTCCCAGGTCGCCACCTTCTTGGGAACCTGCACTTCGTGGCGGCGCAGGTACTGCTGCGACCGACCGTCCAGCGGAGTGAACGCCTGGGGACGGAGCCAGAACAGCCCCATCGATAGCTTCGCGATCTTCACCGACTGTACGGCGAGACAGCGGTTGAAGGTCGCCGCAGTCACGGCCTCGCGCCCCCCCGTGACGGCCTGCCGCGCGAGCGCCCACAGCGACGGGATGTCATCTGCCTTGCGTGCCTTCGCCCACGGGAAGAACCAGGACTGCTTGTTGTCTGCCAGTGGGATGCCGTCGAAGTCATCGGGCAGCGCCGCAGCAGATCCGAAGAACTCGCGCATCCGGACCAGGATGGCCTTGCGGTTTTCGTCGGTGACACCGCGGTTGAACACCGCGAAGAACGTGAATGGGTCGATATCGGTGAGCGGCGTTCTCTCATCGTCCTCGACGAGCCTCACCATAAGCAAGCCCTCCGCCTTCAGCTCACGGAGGAAGGCCAACAGCTCGGGCTGGCGCTTCTCGTAGTCGATTATGCGGGTGGCGAGATCTTCGTACAGGGGGATCCAGGTGAAGCTCATCGCCACCCCGTACGGCCAAAGGACACCGAGTTGCTGCTTAAGGGCATCAGGATCACCACACGTTCATCTTATGCCTTCGCCGCGGAGCACGGCATCTCCATGTGCCTCCAGCGTCCATGTGCCCCCCACGTTCGTACGTACGCCATGAATCGCTCTTACTTGCACTAGGTATGAGGAAGCCCGCAAGTCAGGGATTCCTTCGGTCGCTCGCGAGACAGTGCTTACGCCCAGCCACCGAGCCAGGTCAGGGCCGAGCGTAGGCTGTGACTATCGCTTGTGGCCGTTGGGCCCAGGCCAGGGGATTGCTTCGCCCCAGAGTGCGCGCGGATTGGGGCGGCCCACCATGTCTCGCGTCAAGGTCTGGAACTTGCCATCGGCCAGGCGCGCTGGGATCGCGACGCGCTGCCCTGCCAGGGCGCGCGACTCGACGGCGGCCAGCGATTCTTCAAAGTAGACCGACTGCTGACAGTCGGCGCAGTGGCGGACGTTGGGATGGTCGGTGGGCGTCAGCGTTTCCCACATGCGCGGGCACTCGAACGCGAAGCGCTGGCTCGGGGGCGCATCGGATGGCAGGCCGCAGTGAAACAGCTCGCTGCGTCGAACGATCAGCTGCAGCGTCATCCGATCGAGCGCTGCGAGAAGCTGCTGCAAGCGCTCGCGCAGGGCGTCCACATCCGCGGCCCGTGGCGCTGCACGCAGCCGACGAGCCAGCGACAGGGCCTCGCCCAGTGGGTCACGACGCGGCAGCAGCAGCGACTCTAGCTGGGCCAGCGCCCCCTCGATATCAGCGTTGGCCATGATCTGGCCCAGGAGCGGCACCTGCTGCGGATCCGCCATGCGCCCCATGAACGACTGCCCCTTCTGTTGAACGTATCATGTGCTCCCCGCCGCGCGCCGCGCGGATAGCAAGCTGCTGATTGGCAGGGGGGGACGACTGCGATTCCGCTCCGTTTTTTGCCTCGGCCGCCCCGCCGATCGTAGGGTCTGGATGTGGACAAACAGTTTCTGATCGATCAGCTCGCGGCCAAGCTGCGCGATTCCCTGGCCGTGGCGCGGCAGGCGGAAAAGGATGCCTCGGACGAAGCGCGCGACGATGCAACGGCGGCCGAGAAGCGCGAGAACGCGCGGGTGGCGCAGGAGTATTCCAGCCTGGCCCGCGGCCAAGCGCAGCGCGCCGAAAAGCTGCTCGCCGAGCTGAACGCGCTGCTCGCCTTTCGTCCCGCGCCGCTGCCGCCGCGCAGCCCCATCGTCCTCGGTGCCGTCGTCGAGGTCGAAGATGAATCCACCGGCCGCACGTTCTTACTGGCCCCGGTTGGCGCAGGGCTGGAGCTGTCCGGCCCCGGCGGCGACGGATTCCTGTCGGTCGTCACCCCGGCATCGCCGATTGGTCACGCCGTGCTCGGTCGACGCGTCGGCGACACCGTCGAGATCACCGTCCAAGGCGAGCCGCGCGAGTGGACGATCACCTACGCCGCCTGATGCGCGCGTCAGACCGCGCTACGTCGGCGTCCCCAACCCGCGATAGTGCTCGTCGTACGCCCCGTTCAGAAGTAGCTGCACCTGCGCCGGCCACCAGTGCGTGTTGCCGCGCGGCGTGACGAAGCGGCCTTCGGTCAGCAGCCGCGCCAGCACCGGGTAGCTGGGCCGCGTGCCCTCGGCGCGACGGATGATCGACTCGCAGAACGCCCGCGGTGTCAGCAGCTTGTTCTCGGGCGTGTGGTCGAGCAGCTTGCGCACGCCCGTCTCGGTAAACTGCTTGCCCTTGTATGGCACATAGCCACACTCATTTAGAATCCGCGCGATAGCCGAAAAGCTTGTTCCACGGTCGCGCAGTTCGCGAACCCGTATCTTGACCTCTTCATCACTATGACCACGTTCATTCACCGGCCGACAGACATGCCAACCTTTTCTGAGCTTGAGATTGTAGAGCAGACTCTTTGACCACTTATTGCCCTGCGGCGGCGTAACTCGATCTTGGTTTAGCAGTGATGCAATCTTTGAGATACCCAAACCAGATTCCATCATGGTCTTTATCCGTGCCAGGACTTTCTGTTCCACTTCATCTTCTACCAAGATACGAAACCGTGGATTGTCAGGAGCCGGGACAGTCTTGAATCCAAAAGATACCTTGCCAAAATGATATCCGCAGCGGCGAATATGCGAGATAGCCTCCCGCGTTCGTTCGCCGGTGGCTTCTCGTTCCATCTGCGCAAACACCATCAAGATGCTGACCAACGCCCGCCCCAGCGCCGAGTCCAAGCGAATCGACTCGCGAATCGCCACCAGTTCTTTCGTGCCGTCGGCAAAGTGTTCCTCGTACAGCTCACAGAAGTGCCGCAGCGAGCGGCTGACGCGATCGAACTTCAGCACCACCACGACATCAGCCTTGGCCGCCAGAGCATCCGCCAGCCCAGCCCGCGCCGCCTTCCCCCCCGACTCAACATCCTGGCATATCTTGATAAGCCGCAGCCCTTGCATAGAACAATACGACTGAATCGCGTGCCGCTGCGCGTCTAATGAAAGCCCGTCGATAGCCTGCATGTCGGTGCTGACTCGCACATATCCCACCGCCGTACGAACCGCATCCGAGACATTACCGCCACGCAGCGCGCCATTACTCGATTTTTTGCTGCCATTACTGCGCGAATTGTTGGTCTTCATTTTTTCCATACCTTTCCACATGCACAAGAGTGCGTCTGTGTAGGTATTGGCTTAAATTCCGATAGCGTCCCCGTCAACAAGAAAGTGATCTCCGTCGCTGAGAACTTAATTACCGGGAACCAAGAGAGGCATGAGGCGTCCGATTAAGTGTGCGATTAAGTACGCTTAATCGTGCCGCGATCGGCCAACATGCGAATACCAATCCGCGCGGACGGATTCAAGGCGAATTATCTGCATCAGCGACGGGGGAGCGTTGTGCGACAGTGAAATACCAGTGAGCGTAGGGCCGAGCGGCTCCCTGATTCTCTGTCAGCCTCAACCGCCGGCTCGTCGCGTTCCAGAGCAGATCCCTACCGTTGCCCGCATCAAGGAATTGCACGGCGCAAGGCGTCGCACCGCCACAGATCGCGAATACGCTACAAAGCAAGAATCGGCCTACAGCCAATGGCTGCCTTGGCGCATTGAATGGCTTGCACCTAAGCCATCTCGTCTTCCTCCCCTTCGAGCAATCAGGGTGGGCCGTCGATTCGCTGGACGGCAAAGGCGGTCAGGCTCAGTTCAACCAACGACAATGGCTTTTCCCTGCTGCTTGGATGCACCCATCGAAAAATGCAGAGCAGCATGTCACCGCGCCAGCGCCGTGATTTTTTCGTTACTGGGGTCGGGATGGGTATGCCGCCAAGAGTGCGCCGTTGGGCAGATCCCTTCGCGACTGAATCTGCATCGAGCCGCCGCAACGCTACGTGGTAGGTTGCCGCTCACCAGGGAGGTCTCATGAAGTTCGATTCGACGATCATCGAGAGCTTTGCTCGGCGGCTGTATGCGCGTGCGTCGTGGGTGGTGCTGCGCTACTGGTTCCTGTACACGATGGTCGGCGGCATCGCTGCGGCGACCTGCTATTACTATCTGCCGGCACAAGTCGCCCAGAACCTGGGCGCGTTCATCGTCCTGGGAACGCTGGTGTGCTTCGGTCTGGTCGGCATCGCGGTAGGCAACGAGAAGGCGTTTCACCTTCGGCTACAGGCGCAGATGGCGCTGTGCCAAATTCAGATTGAGCGCAACACCCGCGCGGCGGCTGCGATCGATTCCGTCGCTGATGCGCTTGATCCGCGCCCTCAAGCCGCCGTCCACCTAAAGCCGACGGTGGGTGCGACAGAGCTGGGCAGCTAGCAGCAGAAGCTCGTCCAAGGCGGCGAACCCCGACGATCCTGGATCGGTGTGATGGGTCACTGCCGACTGTCCAACCCAGCTGGGCAGACATTACCGCAGGGCGACAGGCAGGACTCTACTTCGCCCAGAGCTTTAGCGCGTGACTTCCCAGATGCGCTGAACTCGGCAGCGGCTCGCCGGGCTTCCAGCCTTCGGGTTCGATGCGCAACGTGCCGTTGCCGTCGATTACGGGGCGGCGGCGATAGTCCCATTCGGGGGACTCGCCGGGCTTGAGCGCATGCACGGCGTGCTGCTGCACACGACCGAGATCAATCGGGCCAACGCAGGCGGGCTTCTGCTTGGCGTCGAGCGCGCAGACGTAGAGCCATTCCTGATAGTGGCCAACCCAGCGCGCGCTGGGCTCGTCACTGAGTACGGTCGCCGGCTGGGTGATCAGGCGCAGCATGACCGCGGGCGAGCGAGCGCTTCCCATCGACTGCACCGTGAGCTCGCGCGGAGCGCAGCCGTTTTCAGACAGCAGGCCAAGACTGTAGAAGCCACTTCCGGTCTGCACGAGCAGGTGGCAGTCGTTCACGGTGTCGTTGTGCGGGCGAATCGAAACGACGCGCACGGACTGCATGGGGGGAGGCGGACTTGTCAGCGTCTCTTGCAGCGCGAAGTAGTCGTTTCCCGTCGAGAACGGTGCAGGGCAGAACGCGGTCGCCTCTCTACGGGCTCGCTTGCAGAACGCATCCAGCGAAGCGAACGGTCCCTGAATTGGCGCGACGGAAAGCGGCACTGCAGCGGGTGTGCTGGGATCGAGTGCTGCGAGTCGTCCCGTGACCTCTGCCGATTTTCGCAGCGTCAGCGAGCGACGGTACGCAGCCACCGCTGCATTGCGATCATCGGTGGCTTCCGCGATGCGGCCCAGGTTGTATAGGCTGGCCGCGAGCAGTGCGCGGTCCTTGGTCGTGGCCAGCGCGCTCTCGGTCGCTGTGCGAGCCCGAACCAAGTCGCCCGCCTGCAGAGCGGCAAAGCCCAGCTCAGACAGCGCGACCGGATCATTGGGGCGAGCGCGCAACGCCGCTTCAAACTGCGTCACAGCATCGACGAACGCGCTCTCGCTCACGGCTTGGCGACCGCGCCGCAGCGCCACCTGATAGTCGGACATGGAAAGATTCGGCGCAGCGGCCAGCGATGTGATCCATCCCAGCCCGACGATGGCGCCAATCAAAGAACGTAGCGAACGCATCACCGTACCCTGTTCCATGTCGGAGCGAAGTACTCGGCATACATGGGCCGTCGATTCATGGTGTCCATGCTGCGTATCACAGCTAGCCGACCTCGTGTTTCGACTCAGGATCCGCATCGGGCCGAGCTGGCTCGTCTTCGTCTTCGCTGCGCCTTGGCACGGGCGGCATATTCATGTCTTCTGAGAAATAGGGCACTGTGTGCGGCGGCAGCTCCGCCTGCGGCTTCCGACGGCGCACCGCATCCACATCGCGAGCCGACTTCTGATACCGACTCTCGCGCTTCTTCGCATCGGAGAGATGCCGCGTCCACGCAGTCTTGCTGCGCTCGGCCGCCTTGGCTGAAGCCGCGTCGCCATGGGCCAGCGCCTGTGCTCGCTGGGCTTCGGCTTGCTGGATCCGCTGCTCGCCCTGAGTCACCGCCTCGCGTCGCCCGCCTTCCCCCCAGAAGCCAAGGATGTGCTTATCGTCGCCTGTGCCTTCGTAGGACTTCACGCCGCTCTGCTGAAACAGCCGCTCAAACTCGGCCGCGACTCGCGCTTGCACCGCGGCATCGACCGGCGCTGCGTCGGCATTCGCCCCAACCACGGCCTGCACTGCGGCGTGCAGATATTCTTTGGCCACTTCAGGCAGGTTCTTGTAGCTGCTGTAGTACAGCGCCTGGCCGCGCTCGGTCAGCCACTGCGACGGCTTAAGCGGCGTCTTGTCTGTCCTCGTCGTCGTCGCGGTATCCAGAAACTCGCGCACTTCGTGGCGGAGATATTCGCGCTGTAGGCGCTGGAGCTGTGGGTCCATCCCGGCCTGCGCGAACAGGTTGGTAAAGCCCAGGTTGCGGTCCTTCGACGAGCGAAACAAGCGCAGCATGTCCTCGGGCGTGTTCTTGTACGCCTGCCCCTGATACTGGAACGTCGGCACCTTGCCTTGCACATCTAGTCCCGCGCTGCCCCAGTATCGGTCGAACAGATCGGGACGTCGCGCCTTGATGAACGAGAGCACCTTTTGTAGCTCGGCACCACTCGCCACGATCCACTGCCCCTGACCCCAGGTAAACACGCCGGCATCGGATGCCTCGACCGTCGAGAACCCACCCTCAGCACTGGCGAGCGCGCTGACGATGCGATCCTCGGGCGCGCTGCTGTGCTGCGTGATGCGTTCGTCGGTCTCCAGTGTGAATCGGCGGTTGTCCGGCGAACGATCGACGGGCCGCGCGGCAGGCGCTTGCTTGACCAGGAGTTCTTCGGCCTTGCACTTGCTGATCACGACCTGGACCATGCCATCCCCTGTCGGTGTGACTTCCTGCACTGCGTCCAGATTCACCCGCTCGGGATCGTATTTGATGTGAATGATCCGGTGCGTACCCGAAGCTGCATCCTCGATGTAGATCGGCAAGTGATGCAGCGCTGCAGCGTCATTCGCCACGGGTGAGAACTTGGCTACCGAGATGCGCGTCGCCTCTTTCCCCTCGCCAAGCTGGTAGCCCACGTCATAGGCCCCCTTGGCCTTCGCACCGACCACCACCCGCGAGTCTTGCCCGGTCTGCATGCGCAGTGTCGGCGACGGTCCCGCATGATCGCGGCACGCAGCCCCAGTCGCCTGCTCCACTCCATGGCCCTGCTTCATCGGGGCCGACAGCGGCGGCGCATCGCTCAGCCGTAGCGGCGGAATCGCCTTCGCCGGTCCCGCATACCCCGGCCCAAACAAGGACACCATCGCCTGCCGCTGCTCTGGCGTCTGCGCCACTACCGAAGGCGCCGAACCGACCGCCTGCACCCCCGTCTGGAGAACGGGCACCACTGGGTCAGGTTGCCTAGCCTGCGACTGTCCCGGTGCGTGGAAGGGGTCTTCCTGCTTAGTCTCGTCCACACTGGGCATGCCCGATTGTAGAGCGCCCGATACCTACAGCCAATGACCTACTGGCCATCCCTTCTGCGCCTTCAATGAGGCCGCTGGCCAGCGCGAGGAAGCAGCCATGCAAAATCGACGCGGCGCCCGTGGCCGCACCCAGTCTTGAGTAGCGGTCACGTATCAACACGGCATCGCCGCATGCGTAGCCAACAGCCTGCGCGGTCAGCGTTTCCAACGCGCAGGCGAGGCATTGTCGAGACAGGCGACACTCGTTTGGGATCCAAAGTTGGCGCCAGGATTTGGCGCGGGTCAGAATGGCAGACCGCGCACCAGCGTGACGGCCAGCGCCACGATCAGCAGCGCCAGAAGTGCATTCAATCGCCCCAGGTAGGACGCCCCACGCCGCATTCGCTGCGCTTGCGCCGACTGTGGGTTGGCCAGAACTGCGACGGTGGCGCGTGGACCCAGATGAAGTCGTGCGCAGCGCTGACCCCCAATATCACGCCGAACACCCCCAGCTTCCACAGCACCGCACGGCCAAATGGCGAAGCAAGCCAAGCAGCGCTGCCAAAGCTGGACAGGCGCACGCCGCGCGCCCACAGGTTGAAGGTTCCCGTGATGGCCAGCAGCCCGAAACAGATCCGGCCGATGTCGCGCAGACGCGGGCCCGTGTCGCGCAGCATCGCCGCCGCCTGCGCTCGATCGCCCCGACGCAGCGACGGCACGACGACCAGCAGCAGCGTAAACATGCCGCCGACCCACGTGATGGCGGCCAGGATGTGCAGCCAGGCCGACAGCAGGTAGATCGTGTACAGCATCAGTCAGCCTGGGCAACCTGGGCTGCAGTCGCGGCGGGACGGCGCAGCAGGCTGGCGGCGAAGTAGACGAAGGCGACGGCCCCCAAGCCGAACAGCGTGTCGCCGAGGACGCGCATCCAGCGCAGGTTGTTCAGCAGCGGCTGCTGCATGAACTCGGGACTGCGCGCGTACCAGTAGCCGACTTCGACCGACGCTTTGGTCTGCAACAGACCGACGGGCAACAGGCTCAGCAGCACCATCAACATCAGGCCGATGTTCATGAACCAGAACGACAGCGCCAGCGGTCTTTCATCCCACGTACGATCGGCGGTAGCGGCGCGCAAGCAGAACAACGTCAACGCCAGCCCCAGCATGCCGTACACGCCGAACAGCGCCGCGTGACCGTGCACGGGCGTGGTATTCAGGCCCTGCATAAAGTACAGCGCGACGGGCGGGTTGATCATGAAGCCGAACAGGCCGGCCCCGACGGCGTTCCAGAAGGCGACCGCGACGAAAAAGTAGATCGGATAGCGGTACTTCTGCACCCAGCTTTGGTGCTGGCTGAGGCGCAGGTGTTCCCACGCTTCGTGGCCGATGAAGACCAGCGGCACGACTTCCAGCGCGCTGAACACGGACCCCAGCGCCATAATCATCGGGGGCGAGGCCGTGAAGTACAGGTGGTGCAGCGTGCCGATGATGCCGCCCGACAGAAAGATCGTCGATGACATGACGACGGCGCGCTCGGTGCTGGCCGGTTCCAGCAGGCCCAGGCGGGCGAACAGGAAGGCGAAGACGACGGTGGCGAAGACTTCGAAGAAGCCCTCGACCCACAGGTGCACGACCCACCAGCGCCAGTATTCGGCGATCGACAGGTGGGTGTGGTGGCCGTATCCCAGCGCCGCGCCGTAGAAGCCGGCGATGGCCAGGGCCGACAGCACGAACAGCAGCAGCAGGCCGTGGTTTTCGTCTTTGCGCCGCAGCGCCGGCAGGACGGCGCGCAGCACCAGCGCGACCCACAGGAACAGCCCGATCAGCAGCGCGATCTGAAAGGCGCGGCCCAGGTCGATGTATTCGTAGCCGCTGTGGCCGAAGTAAAAGCGCACGGTGTCATCGGCGAAGCGGTGCATGACCGACAGCCACTGACCGGCCATCGAACCGACGACGACCAGCACCAGCGCGCCCAGCAGGACGTAGACACCCACCGCTTGGCCGGGCGGCTCGCCCCCGCCGATGCTGGGCGCGACAAACAGACCGGCGGCCAGCCACGCCGTGGCGATCCAGAAGATGCCCAGCTGCGTGTGCCAGGTGCGCGTGATGACGTAGGGCAGCCAGCGCGACAGCGGCACGCCGTAGAAGCCGTCGCCTTCGACGCCGAAGTGGGCGGTGATGACACCGACGGCGATCTGCACCAGAAACAGCGCGACGACCACGCCAAAGTAGATCAGCGCGGCGCGCTGCGACGGCGTCAGGCGGGCGCGCAGCAGCGGGTCGTCGGCGGGGGGCTCTTTGGCGGTGCCTTCGGGCTTGCGGGCGGCGCGCCACCAGACCATGGCCGCGATGCCGGCCAACAGCACGATGATGCTGACGCCGGTCCAGACGACGGCGTCGCCGGTGATGCGGTTGCCGACCAGCGGTTCGTGCGGCCAGTTGTTGGTGTACGAGATGCCGGGCGTGCTGGGGCGATCACTGCTGGCGGCCCACGACGTCCAGAAGAAGAAGGCGGTCAGCTGATGGATCTTGCGCGCGTCGCGCTGCGTGCCCGCTGGAATGGCGAACTCGCGCCGCCCTTCGCGGAACAGCTGACTGTAGTGCGCTTCCAGGGCGGCAAAGGCGCGTGCGCGCTCAGCGGACAGGACCAGGGTGCCGCTGCTGGGGTCGTAGCGGTTGGTGCGCATCGTGCCCCGCAGCCGTTCGAGCAGGGTGGCACGGGTTTCAGCGGGCAGCGTGTCGTACGCTGCGCCCCCCAGCTGTCCCGCGTATTGGTCCAGGACATGCGTCGCTTCCCGGTGCAGGTAGTCGGCGGTCCAGTCGGGTGCGACATAGCTGCCGTGGCCCCAGACGGAACCCACTTCCATGCCGCCCATCGCTTGCCAGACGTTTTGGCCGTCCTGAATCTCACTGAGACCGATGATCTCTGCGCCCGTCGCCGACACGACGCGCTGCGGAATCGGAGCCGCTTCTTGCTGCAGACGATGGCCTGCGTAAAGAAGGACCGCAAACGATGCGACGATGACGAGCACGAGCGCTCGCCGGAACCGTTGTGTTGTCCACGTCATCCTGTACTCCCTTCGCGGGCATTGGAAGCAAGCGGTGGGCCATGGCAGCGAGCCATCGCAGGAAGCATGCGCGATCGCAGGCGTTGCATGGCTGACTTCTTGCATTGCGCTGCGTGCGAGGACAACGCCTACCAGCAGCACCCAAGGCAAGTCCAACACACCAAAGAGGACAGATCATGACAAGAACGAGACTTACGCTATTGGTCGGACTGTTGGCGATGGCCCCCGCCTGCAACAAAGGAGGTGGCGGCAGCAGCATCCCAGAGAGCGCCCGGCAGGAAGCGCGCACCATCTTCGACAGTCGCTGCACAACCTGCCACGGGCCGCGCGGTGGTGGAGATGGCCCAGCGTCGGCCAGCTTGAACCCGAAGCCGCGCAACTTCCAGGACAAGACCTGGCAGGCCGGCATTACCAACGCCCAGATCGACGCGATCATTCAAGGCGGCGGACTGGCCGTCGGAAAGAGCGCGGCGATGCCTCCGAACCCCGATCTGGCAGACAAGCCGATGGTCGTGGCAGGCTTGCGCGAGCACATTCGTTCGCTGGCCGGGCAATAGCGCCCGCGCGCGCTGCGTGCATCCCGATGGATGCAGCAGCGCGCGACGTCAGGCAAAGAGGCGCATCAAGTACTCGTCCAGGTTCTGCAGGTTGGCAGGCTGGCAGCGATAGGCGATGTGGCCGTCGGGGCGAATCAGATACAGGCAATCGGATCGGCAGCCGTAACACTTGTGCAGCGCACCGCCGCGATCGAAGAGCAGTGCGCCATCCCACGGCAGAACCCGCGTTCCCACCGGCTGCGGATTGATTTGCACCAGGAAAACTTCGATGCGGCCGCTGTGGCGATCGCGGATGCTGCGCCCCAGCTCGACGATGCGCTCGTAGGCCTCGGCCGTCTCGGCGACGCCGCAGAACAGCAGCAATGCGTGCGGTGTGCCGCTGATCAGCTGGAACAGCCGCTTTTCACCGTGCTTGCCGACTTCCTGCACGGGGTGATCAATGGCTCGCTCCCCAGGGCCGGGGCCGTGACTGAAGTCCATCCAGCTGCGCAGGCCGATGGCCTCCTCGCCCAGGCCGCCATGGGTCACGCGGTGGGCGTGATCTTGATCGACAATCGGGCTCCTGCTGTAGTCGATGTTCAGCATCGACAGCGTGCGCGACACCTTGCGCTGCACCATGCCCAGCGGCGTCAACAGCCGCAGCAGCGAGTTGCGCACCCCCTGCGCGACCGTGCCGTGCAGCGACAGCAGATCGTTCAAGCTGCGCGTCGTCGCATCGGTCGTTTTCAGAAGCTCGGCGGCCACCGGCATGCGCTCGGCTTCATACGATTCAAGCAGGATCAGGCGCCCCCTTTGCTTCTGCACCAGCGCCAGCTTCCAGGCCAAGTTAAACGCATCCTGCATGCCGGTGTTCATCCCCTGTCCCGTCGACGGACTGTGGGTATGCGCGGCGTCGCCGGCCAGAAAGACGCGGTCGATGCGGTAGTGCGTCGTCATGCGGCAGTGAATCGTGTACTCGTTCATCCACAGCGGTTCGCTGACGCGGCTGCCCGCCGGGCCGCGTGAATCGAGCAGGAACTGAAAGTTTTCCAGCGTCGGGCCCATGGCGGCATCAAAGGCCATCAAGCGATAGCGATGCTCCCCCGGCAGCGGAAAGGCACCAATGGGCCCGTGCTCCGACACAAAGCCGATCACTTCATCTTCCGCATGGCGCAGCGGCCAGTCGATGCGCACATCGGCCTGTAGCACACGCTGCAGATAGGTGCTGCCGCGATACGACAGCCCCAGCAGGTGGCGAACGGTGCTGTGCGCACCATCGCAGCCGACCAGCCAGTCCGCGCGAATCTCTTCGTTCTCCGTCCTCTCGGCGTGGCGGACCACCGCCCGCACGCCGTGCGCGTCCTGGTGCAGCTCGCTCAGGCGCAGCAGCCGCTCGATGGCAATGCCCATGCGCTCTAGCTGTTCGATCAACAGCACCTCGGTGTCATGCTGCGACAGGCTCAGCATGTAGGGATAGCGCGAGTCGGGCTCTCCGATGTCGAAGTGAAAGAGCCGCTTCATGTCGCGGTCGTACATGCTCAGGGTGTGCAGCGGCTTGCCGCGCTCCAGGAACGGGGCCACGATGCCCATCTGTTCCAGGATCTCTAGCGTGCGCGCGTGCAGCACCTGCGCCTTGGACCACGGTGTCGGGCCGCGCCCGGCGTCGATCAGTCGGACGCGCAAGCCGTGTCGGGCCAGCTCGCACGCCAACAACATCCCCGTCGGGCCCGCACCCACCACCAGCACGTCACAGCTTGATTCAACAGGGGTAGAAGCGTGGGCAGACATCTCGATCACCTCCATCCATGGCCAGGGGCTCATCGCAGTGCGCAGCGGATGGCCAGACGCCTGCACCCTGCGACGGAAAAACCGGGCCAGCTCAGCCAGCCAAGACGCGCAAGAACATCAGCTCCTCTAGCTCGATGTGGTCGCGCAGAGACGCATCCAGCGCGGCCAGCCGCTGCATCAGATCGGCCACGACATCGTCGACCGATCCGCTGCGCTGTGTCGCATCGGCCAGATGCCGCAGTCGCTGCAGATACAGCTCTGCCTGCCGGTGCTCGTGCTGCATCACGCGAATGGGGCCGCCCGCCGATGCACCGCGCCCCGTGCGAATCCAGGGAAACAAGACACATTCCTCTTTTGCCAGGTGCTCGAGCAGCTCGTGGGCCAGCGGCC
Organism: uncultured Myxococcales bacterium; assembly: GCA_937952145.1. Taxonomy (GTDB): domain Bacteria; phylum Myxococcota_A; class Polyangia; order Palsa-1104; family JAEUJZ01; genus JAEUJZ01. The sequence continues at coordinate 12,380 of CALFYE010000296.1, read as the reverse complement.
GAAAGATATCCATGGCAGCGCTGACAAACAGCCCCTGTTCCTGCGATGCGTTGGGGCTTTCCAGCGCCGTTCCCAAGCGCGCTTCCAGATCGGCCAAGTCGCGCCGCAGCGGCGCGTGGTAGGCATCCAGGATGTGGTCCACCACCTGTGGCAGCGGACAGTCTGCCCAGCTGGCCGGGGTTGGAAACGTCGCCGGGGGCTTGCTCTGCTGCATCGGCGGCCTCGCTTGTGGGCTGAGACGTAGCAAGGGCTGAACCAGCCCCAGGGCCACGGCCCCTGCAGAGGGTGTGTCATTGCGACAACCGATTCGTTGTCATCGCAACAACAGCTGTGTACTTTGGACAACGGATGGCCGACCCACTCTTCGAGATCGCGCTGGACCTGTGCGCAAACTTGGCGGCCGAGGATCGCTATCGCCGCTTGGCGGCTGCGGTGCGCAAAATGGTGCCGTGCGACTCGACCGCGCTGCTGCGCCTGGTCGATGGGGATCTGGTCCCGGTGGTCATCGATGGGCTGCTGCCCGACACCGCGGGGCGGCGCTTCGTGCCGGCCGAACATCCGCGCCTGGCGCGCATCCTGGCGGCCCGCGGGCCACTGCGCTTCGGGGACTGCGCGCTGCCCGATCCGTTTGACGGCCTGCTGATCGCGGGAGCGCACGCGCTGTCGCGCGTCCATGCGTGCATGGGCTGCCCGCTGATTGTCGAAGGCGCGGTCGTGGGCGTGATGGCGGTGGACGCGCTGAACCCCGCGGCCTTCGATGCGGTCAGCGATGAGACGCTGGCGACGCTGGCCGCCCTGGCGGGGGCGACGATGCGGACCGCCGGGCTGATCGAAGCGCTGGAGCATGTGCTGGCGCAGAAAGCGCTGGTCGCGCAGCAGCTACAGCAGGATGCCAAGCTGCGCAGCGGCGATGAAATCTTGGGCATCAGCGAAGCGGCGCGGCGACTGCGTGAAGAGGTTGCGCTGCTGGCCAGCTCTGATCTGACCGCGCTGATCACGGGTGAAACGGGCGTCGGCAAAGAGGTCGTTGTGCGCGCCATCCACGCGCAGTCGCCGCGCGCAAACCAGCCGCTGATCTACGTCAACTGCGCCGCGCTGCCCGAGACCATCGCCGAGAGCGAGCTGTTTGGCCACGTGCGCGGTGCCTTCACCGGAGCGGTGGACAAGCGTGCTGGAAAGTTCGAAGCTGCGGACGGCGGCACGCTGTTTCTAGATGAGCTGGGCGAGCTCCCGCTGACGGTGCAGCCCAAGCTGCTGCGCGCCCTGCAGACAGGCGAGATCCAGCGCGTCGGTTCCGAGCGCGCGCTGCGCGTCAACGTGCGCGTCTTGGCCGCGACCAACCGCGATCTGCAGGAAGAGGTTCGCGCCGGTCGCTTTCGCGCCGATCTCTATCACCGGCTCAGCGTCTATCCTCTTGCTGTGCCGCCACTGCGCGAGCGCAGCGAAGATGTGCTGCTGCTAGCCGGCTACTTTTTGGACATCGCACGAGCGCGCCTGGGTCTGGGGCAGGTGCGATTGACCCAAGCCGCGCGGCAGCGGCTGGCGTCCTTTCACTGGCCCGGCAATGTGCGCGAGCTGGAGCACACCATGCTGCGCGGCGCGCTGCGTGCTGCCGAAGGACGGCGGCGACAAGATGTCCTGGTAGATGTCGATCACCTAGGCATCGACAGCTCCGCCGTGGCGACACGCGACCTGTCAGCAGCGCAGAGCCCCGTCGCCCACTTGGTGCCGCCCGCAGCCGAGCCCGGTCCGCTGGCAGAAGCGGTCGATCTCTATCGCAAGCAGCTGATCCAAGACGCCGTCCTGCGTAGCCACGGCAGCTGGGCCGAAGCCGCCCGACGGCTGGGCATGGACCGCGGCAACCTGCACCGCTTAGCCCACCGCCTGGGCATCCTCACCAGCAAGCCGACGGCGTAGGCTGCGGCCGCGAACCGCGCGGCTAGAAGACGTAGGGAATATCGACCAGCACCATGTGGTACGAGTTGCTGGCCAGACACCCGGTCAAACCACCGTTGTAGGCGACGCTGGGGCGCAGCCAGCCGCGCCCCGCTTTGATGTGGAAGCGCGGTCCCATACTCAGCGACAGGTTCTCGCGCAGTCCTTCATCGGCCGCCACGGCATCGGGGGTCGTTAGCCAGCGCTGGTAACGCAGCTCGGTCGCGATCGACATCCCCTTGGCCGCAAAGAACCCAACATGCAGCCCGGTGGTGAAGTTGGTGTGAAAGGCATCGCTCTGCACCGCTTCATTCTTGACGCGCATCAGCTGCAGCAGCGTCGCCTCCGCCTGCACCGTCCAGCGGTGACCGACATACGCGAAGTCGATGCTGGGAGACAGCGTGAAGTCGTTGACCGCGAACATCGCATTGTCGAGCGTCGAGCGCGCATGTGCCCCCGTGCCATTCGCCGCCCACGTCAGCGGATCGGCCGCCCTGGATCCGCCCGTGCCGATCGGAACCGTCGCGCCCAGGACGAAGCCCAGACGCAGACCCGCTGGTTGACGTGCTCCCGAATTTTTTGCGCCCTCTTTTGAGTTGTACGCAAGTAGTGCGTGATCAGGACCGTCGCCTTCGTTGAATCGAACCATCTCACCTTGGCTCCAAAATTGCTGATGAGCACTATCGTTCATGAGCTCATCCCTGGAAGACGAGTCCTTGCAGGATCTATCAATGCGCTGGCGGCGAGCCCGGCGGGCCGCGCTACGGGCTGTGGTTGCCTCAGCAGAGGCTAATGACGGGGAGGACCAGCTTCTGGCCCAGGCTCTCTCCATCAACTGCGACAGCACCCTTCGCAAGGTCTTCGAGAACAGCCTGAAGCTGGGTACTGGCTTCTCCGGATTCTTTCATACGGAGCCAGCGCTCGAAGATCTGCCCGCGGTGTTGGCGCAGCTTCTGACCCCTTGCGCGTCAGGAACATGGACGGTCCTGCCCGGGGGAGAACCCGCGCTGAAGCTCGAGCGCGCGGGCTGCCCCGTCGCCGCCCACGGGGCAGCCGCCTGTGACTATTGGCGCGAGGCCATCAGCGGGCTGGTCCTGGGCATGAGCGGGCTCCTTCATGGGAGACACGCCAGCCTGGGCCATAAAGACCCATCTTGCGTCGATGTCTTTTTCTTGACGCCGGAGAGCGAGCATCGCTTCGGGCCGATCCCAGACGAGATGCGCGCGACCCTGGAAGGGGCGGTGCGTCTGGTGAAACGCTTCGACTCGCGCGTTGAGATTGAATTTCTCGGGATCGCCGAGGGGATTCTGTACTACCGCGAGAAGCGCGGTAGCGCAGAAGTCTCGACTGCATCGCAGCTCAAGAGCGCCGTGCAGCGCCGCTTCCCCGACCTTGCGCTGCGAGAACTTTCCCCACGGCCCGTGCTGGCTGGAGAGAACCCATGGTAACCCACGACAGGATGACGCGTCGCAGCTTCTTGCAAGGACTCACGGCGGCCATCGCCACGACCGCAACCAGCAGCGAGGCGGCGCCGCTGCACTTCCTGAAGCCGATGCAAATCGACAACCCCCTCGCGGCTTATCCCAATCGAGACTGGGAGCGCTCTTATCGCAACCTCTTCAAACCAGACTCGAGCTTCGTGTTCTTGTGCGCCCCTAACGACACGCACAACTGCCTCCTGCGGGCGTATGTAAAAAACAACGTCGCGGTCCGCATCGGCCCCACCTACGGCTACGGCAAGGCACAGGATCTATACGGCAACACCGCCTCGCACCGCTGGGATCCACGGCTTTGCCAGAAGGGTCTGGCGCTGGTCCGCCGCATCTATGGCGATCGCCGCGTCAAGTCGCCGATGATTCGGCGCGGCTTCAAGGACTGGGTCGACGCCGGTTTCCCTCGAGATCCAGCCACGGGCAAGCCCGATGCGAAGTACTTCCAGCGCGGCAAGGATCGTTGGCTCCGCGCATCCTGGGAAGACGCCTACAGCTATTCGGCACGGGCCATGGATAACATCGCTCGCACCTACTCCGGCGAGCAAGGCCACAAGCTCCTCAGTGCCCAGGGCTACGATCCAGCGATGATCGAGGCCATGGAGGGGGCCGGCACGCAGACCGTCAAGCTGCGCGGCGGCATGGCATTCCTCGGGGCCACGCGGATCTTCGGACTCTATCGCTTCGCGAACATGATGGCGCTCGCAGACGCCGGCATCCGCAAAGTCGGGCCGGATAAAGCGATTGGTGCCCGGGGTTGGGATAGCTACTCGTGGCACACAGACCTGCCCCCCGGCCACCCTATGGTGACCGGTGCGCAGACCAACGACTTCGATCTGTTCGCGGTGGAGAACTCGAAGCTGTGCCTGGTCTGGGGGATGAACTGGATCACCACCAAGATGCCCGACAGCCACTGGCTCACTGAGGCACGGCTCAAGGGGACCAAGGTGGTCATCATCACAGTGGAGTACAGCGCCACCGCCAGCAAAGGCGACGAGGTAATCATCATCCGCCCGGGCACCGACCCCGCCTTCGCCCTGGGGCTTGCGCAGGTGATCCTATCGAAAAAGCTCTACGACCACGACTGGGTGACCAAGAACACCGACCTTCCCTTCCTGATTCGCATGGACACGCTCCAGCCCCTGCGACCCGAGGAGGTGGATGCCGGCGCGCTGCCGGGCTACATCAAGCGCGGGCTGGTTAATACCACGGTCCTCCAAGCGGGGGCGAAGATGCCCCCCGGAATCCAGCACAAGGGCCAGCTCGCTGCCGCACCGATGGCCGCCGAGCTGCAGCCATTCCTCATCTGGGACTCCAAACAGCACCGGCTCGTCCCCATTACTCGCGACGATATGGGACCGGGCTTTGTGAAGAAGGGCCTCACCCCGGACCTCCACGCGAACCAGAAGATCAAGCTCAAGGACGGCTCGGAGGTCGAGGTGCGCACGCACTTCGCGCTTCTTGAGCAGTACCTGAACGACAACATGACCTCGAAGCAGGTGGAGCAGATCACCGGCGCGCCGGCTCAGGCCATCGAGTCGCTGGCCGAGCAGATCGCCAAGAACCCGGAGAAGACCACCATCGCCACCGGCATGGGGCCGAACCAGTTCTTCAACGCGGATCTCAAAGATCGCGCCATCCTGCTCGTGGCCGCGCTCACCCGCAACCTCGGATTCCCGGGCGGCAACGTGGGCAGCTACGCGGGCAATTATCGCGCCGCGCTCTTCGGCGGCCTGCCGGCCTTCTCGGTCGAGGATCCCTTCAAAGTGCAGAGCGACCCCAAGGGCAAGGTCGAGACCAAGAAATACCTGCACTACGAATCGCTGCACTACTACAACTACGGTGACCGCCCGCTGCGCGTGGGCAATACCTTGTTCACCGGCAAGGGCCACCTGCCCACGCCGACCAAGGCAATGTGGCTCAACAATAGCAACTCCGTCATCGGCAACGTGAAGTGGCACTACGACGTCGTCAACAACACCCTGCCCAAGATCGAATTCGTCGCCTTCAGCGACTGGTGGTGGACCGCCTCGTGTGAGTACAGCGACATCGTCTTTGCCTGCGACTCCTGGGCGGAGTTTAAGCATATTGACATGACCGCGAGCTGCACGAACCCCTTCGTGCAGATCTACCCCAAGACGCCGCTGACACGGCTCTTCGACACCCGCTCGGATATCGAGATCATCGCAGGAGTGAGCAAGGCGCTCGGCAAGATCTATGACGACCCGCGCTTCACGCAGTATTGGAAGTTCGTGGACGAAGACAAGGTCGAGGTGTACCTGCAGCGCATCATCGATGGATCCGCCTCGCTCAAGGGCTACTCGATTCAGCATCTGCACGACAAGGCCAAGGAAGGCATCCCGGCGCTCGTGAACACCCGCACCTATCCCAGAATTTCCTCATACGAGCAGGCCAAGGGTGAGCAGCCCTGGCACACAAAGAGCGGTCGCCTCGAGTTCTATCGACCGGAGCCCGAGTTCATCGACAGCGGGGAGAACATCCTGATCTACCGTGAACCCATCGACTCGACATTCCACGAGCCGAACGTAATCGTGGCCAAGGCCCATCCGGCGCTGCGCCCCAAGCAAGCGGAGGCCTACGGGCTCCGCCGAGATGACCTCTCCACCGAGACGCGGCAGGTGCGGCACGTGCTCAAGACGGTCGATGAGCTGATGATCAGCAAACACCCGCTCATGGCCCAGGGTTACAAGCACATCTATCACACGCCCAAGTACCGGCACGGCGCTCATACCACGCCGGTGGACACGGACTTCACCGGGGTGCTCTTCGGGCCCTTCGGTGACGTCTATCGCCACGACAAGCGCATGCCCTCGGTCACCGAGGGGTACATGGACATAAACCCCTCCGACGCCAAGGAACTTGGCCTGGACGACGGGGATTATGTCTGGGTGGACGCGGACCCCTCGGATCGCCCCTTCCGCGGCTTCAAGGCCGGAACAGAGGAGTACAAAGTGGCCCGGCTCCTCTTGCGCGTGCGTATGTACCCGGGGACGCCTCGGGGCGTGGCGCGAACCTGGCACAACATGTACGGGGCGAGCTTCGGGAGCGTCAAGGGGCACGAGACACGAAGCGACGGCTTGGCGAAGAACCCGGAGACCAACTACCAGGCAATGTACCGCTACGGCTCTCACCAAAGCGCCACGCGCGCCTGGCTGAAGCCGACTCTGATGACGGAGACGCTTGTCCACAAGGACATGTTCGGTCAATCCCTCATGAAGGGATTCCTCGCGGACGTTCACTGCCCAGTGGGGGCGCCAAGAGAGGCGTTCGTCAAGCTAACCAAGGCCGAGCTCGGCGGTATGAGCGGCGCAGGGCTATGGCGTCCGGCGGCGCTTGGCTTCCGGCCAACCTATGAGAGCGACGCCATGAAGACGTACCTCAAGGGCCGCTTCATCTTCGTGAAGTAAGAGGAACCATCATGGCCAAGGTAAAGAACTGGCACCTCAAGCGCGAGATCGAATACCCGTATGAGGGAAGCCGCCCGAAGAAGCAGTGGGCGATCATTTTTGATCTCAACAAGTGCATCGCATGCCAGACGTGCACCCTTGCATGCAAGACGACTTGGACCAGCGGCAAGGGCCAAGAGTACATGTTCTGGAACAACGTGGAGACCAAGCCATGGGGCGGATACCCGCTGGCCTGGGATCTGCGCATCCTCGAAAAGCTCGGGCGCCAGGAGTGGAGCGCGAGCGGCGAGTACCAGGGCAAGACGCTGATCGAGGCGGCGCCGCCGACTGAGCGCGTGCTCCACTTCGCCCCGACGGACGAAGACTGGATGTATCCCAATGTTGGTGAAGACGACTGCGCGGGCGGAAACGTCGACGGCGGTGCCCACATGGCCTCGCTGCCGCACGACAAGTGGTTCTTCTACCTGCCGCGCACCTGCGCGCACTGCACTTATCCGGCGTGCCTGGCTGCCTGCCCTCGCAAGGCGATCTACAAACGCGAGGAGGACGGCATCGTCCTCATCGATCAGTCGCGCTGCAAGGGGTACGGGGAGTGCGTCCGCGCCTGTCCCTACAAGAAGTCCATGTATAACCCCTACACGCGCACCAGCGAGAAGTGCATCGGCTGCTACCCCGCCGTTGAGGAGGGAGTTCAGCCGCAGTGCGTGGTGAACTGCATCGGCAAGATCCGCGTCATGGGCTTCATTAATCCGCCATGGCGCGCTCGTGACGATAACCCCATCGACTACCTGATTCATAAGAAGCAGATCGCGCTGCCCTACTATCCGCAGCTAGGGCTCGAGCCCAACATCTACTACATCCCGCCGATTCACGCGGACCGCGAGTATCTGCGGCAGATGTTCGGCCCGCTGGTGGACGGCGCCATCGAGCGCTACAAGGAGCTGGAGAGCGATCCGGTGGCGCAGGGGCTCCTGTGCCTGATGGGGAGCACCGATCGCATTATGCACCGCTTCACGGTGGCCCAAGGATCCGCGGCTGGATTCGATGCGGCTGGTGCGGAGCTAGTGCGCGTGCCGGTTACCGAGAACATCATTGAGCGACCTGCCTATGACGCCAAGCTGGGCGCCATCCGCACCAATACGCCCTGAACCGCGGCGGAGGATACCCATGACCCGCACCAAGACGAATGTTCAAGCCGCGCTGTGCCTGCTCGGGTCAGCTCTGATTGGGAGCTGCCACAACGAGCCATCCGCTCCCAAGTTCATCACCCAGCTCGTGGTGGGAAAGGTCGCAGCGGATCTGTCAACGCCGGACCCGTCGGCAGAGTACTGGCGCAATGTCCCCGAGGGGCCAGTGCTCTTGACGGCGCAGCCCATGGTCGCACCGCGACCGGAAACCACGACCACCGGGTCGGTCATGGTCCAGGCGGTTCATGATGGGAAACGCGTGGCGTTCCGCCTGCGCTGGAAGGACACGGAGAAGAGCGAGGCCGGGCACCTTGGCGAGTTCTCCGACGCGCTGGCCCTGGAGTTTCCCGTGAAGGAGGGGTCGCCGCCCCTGGTGATGATGGGCTCGAAAGACAATCCGGTGCACCTCTTCCATTGGCGGGCGCAGTACCAACGGGATCACGAGAAGGGGAAGCCTTCGATGAAGGATCTCTATCCGAACTCTTCTATCGATATCTATCCCATGGAGTTCAAGGATCTCCCCGCCGCGAAGGAGGCAGCCACCGATCAGTTCGCACCGGGGCGAGCAGAGGGGAACCCGCAGGCGTACGTGAAGGCAAGCATCGATGAGATCATCGCAGAGGGGTACTCTACGTCCTCGGTCCAGGAAGGCCACGGAAGCGCGGCGAAGGGGGAGTGGAAGAACGGCGAGTGGGCGCTGGTGATCGTTCGCCCGCTGGTTATCGAGGGGGGATCGACGCTCCATGTCGGCGGGAGCGACAACATCGCCTTCGCGGTGTGGCAAGGGGGGAAGGGGGAAGTCGGCTCGCGCAAGTGCGTGACCATGGCGTGGACGCCAATGAGGATCCAGTGATGGAGACGCAGATGTCGACGTCGACGTTGATGGAACGCGCGAGAGAGTTCACGCTGGCGTCTGTCCTGACCTCTTATGCGGACGCGGAACTTCAGGAGACCCTATCGGGGCTCGGGACGACGCTTGACGCACACGAAGGCGCAGGGCCGCTGCTCGCAGTCCTGCGGAGAGAGGGGGGCATCGAAGATGTGGCCTCGGCCTATATCGAGCTGTTCGATCGAGGGGGCGAGCGTGCTTCGCTTTATGAGAGCGAGTACGGTCGCATGCGTGGCATGGGTAAGGGGAACACGCTCGCGGATATCGGTGGGTTTTATCAAGCATTCGGGTTAACCCTGGACCAGGAGGGGATCCACGAGCTGCCCGACCACATCGCGGTGGAACTGGAGTTCTATGGACTGCTGCTGCTAAAGCAGGAGCACCTGAAGGACGACGAGGAAGGCCGCTTCGTCGTGGAAGACGCGAGGAGGAAGTTTCTCACCGCGCATCTTGGGCGTTTCTCGCGCGCGATTGCGGAGCGGGAGGACGTGCGCGCGGATCCGGTATACGGGCCCGTGTTTACCTGGTGCTGGCAGCTTGTGGCTCGCGAGTGCAGCGACTTGGGCGTTGATCCCGCGCCGCTCGACTTCTTCGCGGATAAGGACGGGAAGGAAGAGATGAAGTGCGGCCCTGTTCACCTGCCGGTCATTGCCTGACGGGGCACTCGGTCAGGTCGAGTAGCTGCCGGTTCCGCCAGCGGAAGACACATGAGCGCCGGGGGCTCGGTCACATGACATAGGGGATGTCGATTAGCACCATGTGATAGCTGTTGCTGCTCAGCCGGCCGGCCAGACCGGCATTGTATGCGAATCCCGGGCGCAGGAAGCCCCGCCCAAGCGGGGCATGAAAGCGCGGCCCCAGCGCCAGTGATAAGTTGTCGCGTAGGCTCTCGTCCTGAGCGACGGCGTCGGGGGTTGATAGCCAGCGCTGGTAACGCAGCTCTGTCGAGAGCGACAGCCACTTGGTAGCGAAGTAACCGACGTGCAGGCCAGCCGTGAAGTTGGTACGGAAGGCATCCGTCTGCACGACTTCGTTCTTCACCCGGAACAGCTGCAGCAGCGTCGCTTCGACTTGCACGGTCAGACCGTGTCCGACGTACGCGAAGTCTACGCCTGGAAACAGCGTGAAGTCGTTTACGGCGAACATCGCGTTGTCAAGAGCAGAGCGAGCATAGAGCCCCGCGCTGTTCGCCGCAGCGGTCAGCGGATCAGCGGCCTTGGCTCCGCCCGTGCCAATGGGAACAGTCGCCCCGAGAAAGAAGCCCAAGCGCAGACTGGCCGGCAGCTTCAGACCCCAGATGCCCCCCAGGGCAATGTTCGACACAGACACCCCAGAGGTGCCATCGGGAGCGGAATTTCCGATCAGCCCCCAGCGCGCTACCCCCATGAAGTTCGGTGTGAAGCGATAACCGAGAAGCGGCATGATCGCCGCTGTCACTCCAGTGCTGTCATTGACGCGGTAGCTCGCCACCACGGTGTCAAGCCGCAGCACCGTGACTGGAATGATCGGTCGTAGCCCCCAGGGCAGTGAATAGGGGGCCGGGCGCGGCGACATCCCGGGAGGAGTTGCTGTCTGGCCCGCAAGGCTGGGAGCCGAGCCTGACGGCACAGATGGCCGGCTGGGAGGGGCCGCAGTTGGACTCGCAGGTGCGGCTGTTGTCGGGCTCGCGGAAGGACCAGACGCACCGAGCGCAGCCGGCGACTCCGACATCGCAGGCTGTGGCGCGATGGGTGGCTGAGCAGGCCTTCCCATTGCCCCGGGCGGCGGCGGATCCATCACGTTCGTCTGAGCTGACGCTTGGCTCGCCAAAAAAAAGACTGACAGCACGATCCCATTTCTATGACCCATCATCTGAAAAATCTGCACCTTCTGTGCCAGGGGCAGGGGCTGCCCTTTCGCGGGGGGGGACACGCGGTTTCGCTCAGCATCCTCATTCGCTACCGCAGACGTGGGCACACGGATTGCTGTAGCACGCGGAGTGAATCACAATGGCTGAACCGACAAGCGCCCCCCAAGGAACGGACCGAACGCGACGTAGACACCTTCCCATCCTCGACTGCGTGCCGATCGAGCGCGGAGGACGCCTTGGCGCTGCACCGGAAAGGGCGGCGGGGCTCGCGCCGCCTGCCGAGCTTGTCGACGCATGGACGCGACGCGTCAGCTACCTTCGCGTCTCGCTCACGGATCGTTGCAACTATCGCTGCGGCTATTGCATGCCCACAGTAGAGCCTTCACACCTCGGCCGCGAACAGGTGCTGAGCGCCGATGAGCTCGTGACCATCATCGCCGCGCTAAAACAGGTAGGCGTCCGCCGGGTGCGGCTGACGGGCGGCGAACCCACGGTGCGCAAGGACCTGATTCCCATCGTCGTCAGGCTGGCCAAGCTCGGGCTCGATGAGCTGTCGCTGTCGAGCAACGGCGAGCGGCTGTCGGAGCTCGCGGCTCCGCTGCGCGATGCGGGCCTGTCCCGGGTGAACATCAGCCTCGACACGCTCGATCCAGAACGCTTCCGCCGTATCACGCGACACGGCAGTCTCGAGCGGGTTCTCGCCGGTATCGAGCGAGTGCGTGCGGTGGGCTTTCCGCACACGAAGCTCAACACCGTGGCGTTGCGCAGCTTCAATGACGACGAACTTGGCAAGATCTGCCGATTCGCGTTTGAGCACGATCTGACGCCCCGCTTCATTGAACTCATGCCCATGGGCAGCGGCATGTCTATAGACAGCGGGGGATTCCTTTCTGCGGCGGAGATTCGTGACCGACTGACCGCGGAGTTTGGCCCGATCTTGCCGATCCTCGACGAACAACCCGCGCTTCCGGGCGGCGGTCCGGCGCGCTATGTTGGCGTCCGCTTCGGCCACCAGGTGCGCCGCGTCGGGCTCATCGCTGCGGTCAGCGAGCCATTCTGCGACACCTGCAATCGGGTCCGACTCTCGGCTTCGGGCCAGCTGCACGCCTGTCTCGGTTACGATGAGGCGATGGATCTTGCCGCCATCGTGCGGAGCGGGCCGAAGGCGCCGTGCGACTGCGCTCAGGCGGTCGTGGCGGCTGTGCAGGCGGCGCTCGTGGACAAACGCGCTGGGCACGGCTTTACCCAAAGCGGTTGCGGCGGACCACAGAAACCCATGGTTTCGATTGGCGGCTAACCAACGTCCATGCATCGGCAGGACGCGCACGCAAACCCTACGTGGCAGCTGGATTTGACGGAAATCGCTGCGGGAGATCTTCCGCGCAGCGCAGCAGAGCCAAGGGTGCCCAGCTGACAATGTGCGGGTAAACGATCGTTAATGTGGGGAAAACAACCAAGTTTTTCCCAGTTTGTGCGATTGGAAGGTACACCACGGGCGGAGCCCATCGGTGGGGCCTGTGCTCGGGAACGCTGGGGAGACTGGGCTTAGAGCGCCTATCAAAACCGAGTGAAGCGGGCTGTACAGGCAAACTTTACAGCGTC
>CALFYE010000295.1 GCA_937952145.1 uncultured Myxococcales bacterium | reverse complement strand
CGAGATACATTGGCGTGACTGGAGTTCAGACGTGTGCTCTTCCGATCTGGCTACTCCCCCTGGCTCGCTGGCAGCCTGCACTATCCCGGCACGCGCGAGGTCCAGCTCGACACCCTGCTGCGAGGCCTGGGGTTTGCGTTTTTCCCGTGGAGCGCTCTGCTGCCGGCCGCCATCGCCGGCCTGTTTTCGGGATCGCCGTCTCCCGACCATGCCCCTGCGAGTATGGGGTCGAGTCCGAAGGAGGTCGCCCCGAATCCCGGCGAGGGGAGCGCGCAGGGCTTCCTATCGGTGCTGGCGTTGTGCTGGTTTGCGCTCAGCTATCTGCTGATCACCCTGCACAACTCGCTGGTCGTGGAGCTGCCGTTTTTTGGGCTGCCGGCGGCGATCTTGCTCGTGACCGGGTACATCGAAAGGCTGCTGCGCGATGATCGGGCCGGTGGAGTGTTGGCTGGAGTCTGCGTCGGTCTCTGTGCCCTGATCGTCGGGCGTGACTTCTTTTTTTCTCCGGAGCTTTTTCTGAGCGGGGCGTTCGGTGAGCCGCTGCGCTGGCCGTCGCCGATGGCCTGGGTAGGGCAGGTGATGCTGGGGGCCGCCGTGGTCTTTGGTGGGCTTTTTGCGCTGACCCTCTTTGCGCGGGGTCGCTGGCGAGCGCGTGGCTGGCTGGCCATCGCGGGCTTGGCTGTGCTGACCTCGGCGCTCTCGATTCACGGACTGTGCCCGCAGCTCTCGCGGCATGTGTCCTATCGCGGTCTTTACACGCGTTACCGTCAGCTCGGTGGGGGCAAGCTGGCGCTCTTTTCCGTGCAGCAGGCCTCCGGGAAGATCTATGGCCAGGAAGCGACGCAGCTGTACAGCCTGCCTGACCTGATGAGCTTCCTCGCGGGGCAGTCCGGCGAGCGGACCTTCGCCATCGTCGGTGCGGGAGAGCTGGGTGGCATCGATCGCGAAGCACACCTGCGGGGCCTGCAGTACTACGTCGTCGATGACAGCAACGCCCAGTACTCGCTGCTGAGCAATCGCCTCCTGCCGGGTGAAGAGGATCTGAATCCTCTGCGTCGCCTCGTGAGCTCGATCCCGCCGCAGCCTCGTGTGCCCGTCCATGTGACGTTTGACGAGCGCATTGAGCTCATCGGCTACGACGCACCCCCAGAGATCAACCGCGGCGAGGAGCTGGTCATCCGCCTGTACTATCGCGTGCTGGCCTCGGTATCGATCAACTACCGGGTGTTCCTGCACTTCGATGGGCCGGGGGCCCGCTTCAATGGTGATCACACGCCGGTGGGGGGCAAGTTCCAGACCACCTACTGGTCGCCTGGCACCTACATCACGGATGAGTACCGCATGCCAATCGGCCGCATGAGCCAAGCCCCGGGTTATTATCAAATCTTCACAGGGTTCTGGCCGGGTGGTGATGGGCCGCGTATGACGGTGACCAGCGGTCCGCATGAAACCGACCAGAGAGTACGTATCGGTGCGATCAGGGTGAAATGACCGATGGAGCTTCGTTCTCTCGTTGATGTCGAGCTTCGCGATGCGCTGGCGCCGATCAACCGGGCGGCGCGGGGGGAGTTTCTGCCGGCTCTGCGAACGGCTGCCCAGCTACGTGAGCGAGCTAGCTGGGGACTGCTTGACCTCAAGCTCTCACGGGCTTGTGTCATCGGGGGCAGCGTTGCAGCGGCCTGCCTGGTGGAGCGCTTGGCAGACGAGGGCATTGCCTACATCGAGGCTCTGGCCGCCGATCCCTTAGCGCAGCAACGCGGCGCGATGCGAGCGCTGGTCGAAGCGGTGCTGGGGGCGGCAAAGTCGGCAGGGGTGGCGGAGCTCTCCGTACTGGCGGCGGACATGGACAGTGCGCAGGTCGGGGCTCTGCAGGCGGCAGGGTTCGTTCGTCGTCAACTGGTGGGACGCTACACGCTCTCGGGGGCCCCAGCATCGCGTCCGCTTCCGCTTGAACGGCCCGCGGGTGAGCCCCAGCCCGCGGGTCAGCCTTGGCTAGAGACCTTGTCGGCGATGGAGGGGCAGGCGATCCTGTCCAGGCTCGGCGCAGCGACGGGGACATTTTCCAGTCGACGGCCGGTCCTTGCCCGCTTGGCCGGACGACTGATGGCTGTGGCATGTTTTCAGCCGGCCGCAAGCGATTCGCCGAGGCCTGTTGCGATCGTCATCGGTGATCGCGAGCGCAAGCTGGTCAGTGCACTCGCCGGTGAGACCGAGGCGCTGACGTCGTTGCTCTGCTTCGCCGCGGCTCGCTTTGGCTTAGCGCATGTAGAGGCCCTTGCCGAGGAGGATGGCGCGGCAAGCGCTCTGCTCGCGGCTGGCTACTTGCGGACCGCAGTGCGCGTCGAGATGATCTGTGATCCGCAGCAGGCGACCTTCCCTCAGCGAGCGACCCAGGCGGCTGCACCTGCGCCGGGGGTAATAGGCAGCGAATGAGCGAGCCACGGCGGGTGCCGGGGGCAAGGCCAACTTGGCAGTCGCAGCGTCGGGCAGCCGGGGAGAGCACCGAGCTCAGTCACTACCTGTCGGTGCTGTGGCAGCGCCGGCTGCTGCTGCTGTTTTTGACAACCGCCGGGGTGGTGTTGGCGCTGGCGTATAGCCGCTCGCAGCCACCGGTCTACGAGACGCGCAGCAGCATCCTGATCGAAGCCAGCGTGCCGCATGTGCTGGGCAGTGCCGCGAGCGAGCTCGTCGATCCGTCGCCCGCCAACTTCTACATGATGCAGGACTTCCTGCAGACGAGTCGCAAGGTGTTGACCAGCGACTCGCTGTCGCGGCGGGTTGTGACGCGGCTGCGTCTGCTATCAGAGCCCAGCTTTTTCGCACCAGGCCCGCCGCCGGTGAGCGCAGACGGAGCAGCCGAGGAGCTGCTGAACCACTACACCGCCGATCTGGTCGCCGAGACGCGGGTGCTGGTGATCACCGCCCGTCATCGCCAGCCCGAGTGGGCCAAAAAGATCGCCGATGCCGTCGCTGACGAGTTCGTGCAGGGCACATCGGAGAGCCGCGAGCAATATACCCAGCGCACCTCGCAGCAGCTGGCCGAGGAGCTCGACACCGTCCGCAAAGCGCTCCGCGAGTCGGAGCTGGCGCTGTATCAGTTCAAGAGTGAGCACGACATGCTGTCGGTCAGCCTGGAAGATCGACAGAACCAGGTAGCGCGGCAGATCGACAAGTACACCGATGCGCTGGCCGAGGTGCGCTTGCGCAAGCTGCAGCGACAGAGCCAGCTTGAGGGGCTGCGGGTGCTGCGCGATGCCGATCCGCTGCAGGTTCCCCTGTCTGGTATCGAGGTCCCGCCGCTGCTCGCCGATCTGCGGCGCGTCTACGCCGAGGAACAGCGTCGCCTGGCCGAGCTGCGGGTCCGCTACGAAGATCGGCATCCGCAGCTGCAGCAGCAAGCGTCCAAGGTCGAGCAGATCCTGAGAGAGCTCAAGCGCGAGGTCGGTGCCGCTGTCGACGCTGCCGCAATGCGGGCCAGCGAGAGCGAGCGCGACGAGAAGAAGGTCCAAACTGAGCTGCTCTCGCTGAAGCAGGAGGGGCTACGGATCAGTCGGCTGGAGATTGAATACAACCGCCTGCGGCGCGACTCGGAGAGTCTGCAGAAGCAGCACGCGCTGCTGCTAAACCGCAGCAAAGAGACGGGCATGGCTTACCGCTTGAGCCTGAGCAACATGAAGGTGCTCGACTATGCCCGGCTACCCAAGATCCCGGTGAGCCCCCGTAAGCGGGTCGCGATCATCGTCGCCGTCGTGCTTGCCTGGCTGCTCGGCCTCCTTCTGTCGTTTGCCCTCGCTGCCGTCGATCGCACCATTCGAGGGCCTGAGGACGTCGAGCATCACCTCGCGGTACCCCTTCTTGCGCGCTTACCTCGCTTGGCGGGCCGGGCCATCTCGGACCAGCTGGTTCGCAACCAGCCGCGTTCGCCGCTTGCCGAGGCTTTTCGCGGCCTGCGTACCAGCCTGCTCTTCTTCGGGGCGGATCGGCCTCTTAAGACCCTCCTGGTGACCAGCTCGGTCGCCCGTGAGGGGAAGACGCTCTGCTGTGCCAGCCTCGGGATTACGCTGGCGCAAGGGGGAGCAAAGACTCTGCTACTAGACTGCGACCTGCGTCGGCCGCGGCTAGCGGTTGCCTTTGGGCTGCGGCAAGAGCCGGGCCTCACCAGCGTCCTCGCCCTGGATACCGATCTTGAACAGGCGATCTTTCCGACGGAGGTCGAGAACCTCTCGGTCCTGCCAAGTGGCCCTCTGCCGCCAAATCCCGCCGAACTCTTGGGCAGCGACGCCTTCCGACAGCTGCTCGCGCGCCTTTCGGGGCAGTACGAGCGCATCGTGATTGATTCCCCTCCGGCCGTGCCCGTGACCGACGCTGCGGTTCTGGCCGCAGGGGTGGATGGCGTCCTCTTGATCGTGCGTCAGCGGGAAGCGCAGCGCGATCTGGCTCAGCGGGCGCTTGAAAACCTGGCCGCCGTCGGTGCACAGCTGCTCGGCGTCGTGCTCAACGCTGTTGAAGAAGAGTCGCGTCGTTATCGCGCCTACTACGCGCCGTACACCGAAGGACAAGCCGAGGAGAGCGTCGGGCCCGGACAAGCCTCGCGCAAGGCTCGCCGTTAGCTCGTCGCTGGCAAGCCTGCTGGCTCGCGGGGCTGGGGCTTCTGCCGAACGCCGACACAAGCAATTGCTTTCACGGCAAAAAGGCGGTAAACCGCGGTCGTGAAACGCAAATTGGCCGCTAGCCAGCCTCGTAGGGTCGGGCATCGATCGGGCGGTGGTCCGCTCATTCGATGTATCGGTCCGATGAGAGGACGACCCATCGGGGGTCGGCCAGACGTGACGGCGGTGGATTGCGTGGGAGGATCTCGATGCCCAGTGGTGTGATCGTTCCCCTGACGTTTGAGGTTTACAAAGGGGAACAGCTACTCCAGAAAACGACGCTTAGTCAGGACATCATCAAGGTGGGAAAGCTGTCCTCTTCCCACCTGCGCATCGAGGATGAGTCCGTCAGCCGCATGCACGCGGTGATCGAGATCACATCTCCGGGAGAGATCTCGATTATCGACTTGGGCTCGGTCCGCGGCACCCTGGTGAACGGCCAGCGGGTGAACAAAGCCAAACTCAAGAGCGGCGATGAGGTTGGCCTAGGGGATATCCGGCTGGTTATCTCCGTCGGAGAGCCCGAAGCGGTGGCGGTTGATTCTACCCAGCAGGTGGATGCCGATCAGCTTGTGGCGGCTCTGCAGTCTGAGGGGGGGAGCACCTCGCCCGGACTGCCTCCGCTACAAGCGGCTGCCGCGATCCCTCCGCCACCTGGCTTTGCGGCCCCCGCGGCTCCGATCGCACTCGCTCCCATGCCGCTGGTGCCGATGAACTTCCCAGGGGCAGAGGAAGTCGAGGTCCGCGACGGTGCACGGGCAGTCGAACTGTCCGCTATGTTTGAGGACTCGGTCCTCGACGTCCGGCTCTTCGATAACCCGCAGGCCGGCGTGCTCAGCGGCGCGACGAAGGCGCTAGTAGGTTTGGGCTCCGTCGCCCTGCTGGCCTCCTTCATCCTGCTGCTCGTCGCTTACGTGCAGGTCGGCAAGGTGCGCGCCGATCGCGAAGCCTGGCTCGACGCTGGCAAGCCGTATAGCGGATTCGTGGCGCCGAAGGACAGCCCGTTCCTCGATATCGGCTGTGCCAGCGCACTCATTTTCGGCGTCGTGACGCTGATGTGGGGCCTTTTCCGCATGTTTGAGGAGCGCGGCGATCGCGACTACGTGATCGGCAGCGATACCAGCGCCCACTTCCCCGTGGGCAACCTGCTGCTCGGCATGTCTCGCTTACCGATCGTTCGCTCGACGGGCAGCGACTTCGAGGCGCTGTTTACGCAGCAGATGTCAGGTGATCTAACAGACGGCAGTCGTCGCCAGACCCTGGCAGAGCTAGTTCAGGCGGGCACCGCGAAGCCGGCGGCTGATGTGCCCGGTGCGTACGTGTTGCCGATCGGCTCGGACTCGCGGCTGATGCTGCGCCTCGGTGAGAACACGTTCAACATCGTGGGCACGCCCAAGGCTCGCCGCTTCCCGGTGCCGCTGCGTATCGACTGGGAGGCTCAGGCATATACGGGCGCCGTCTTCGCGCTGCACGCTCTGGCCATCTTCATCATGTTCTCGGTGCCACCCGATCCGAAGAGCTTGTCGCTCGACGCCTTCATGAACGACCAGCGTTTCGCCAAGTTCCTGATCAAGCCGCCGGAGCAGAAGGAAGAAGTCATCCCCGAGTGGCTCAAGAAGAAGAGCCCCGACGAGATGGGCGGCAAGGGCAAGCGCCACAAGGACGAAGAAGGAAAGATGGGCAAGAAGGAGTCTAAGAACAAAGCCGGACTCTATGCCCTCAAGGGACCCAAGGACAACACCGATCTCCACCTTGCCAAGCAGCTCGCCACCGACGCTGCACAGAAAGCCGGCGTGCTGGGCATCCTGAAGGGCACGCAGGGTTCGATCTTGAGTTCGATCTTCGGTCGGGACTCGGCTCTTGGAAATGAAGCACAGGATGTTCTGGGCGGTCTTCTCGGCACCGAGGTCGGCGAGGCCTACGGTGTCGGCGGTCTTGGGCTTGTCGGTACGGGCCGAGGTGGTGGTGGAACCGGCGAAGGCACGATCGGCCTCGGTAACCTCGGCACGATCGGCAAAGGCGGCGGCGGTGGCTCAGGCTCGGGCTATGGGCGTGGTGCTGGTGGTCTCGGTGGGCGTCGCGCGACTGCCCCCGATGTTGTACCGGGGACTGCCGAAGTGCGTGGGTCGCTCGACAAGGAGATCATTCGCCGCATCATTCGTCGCCACCTGAACGAAGTGAAGTTCTGCTACGAGCGTGAGCTTGTAAAGAACGCAGGCCTCTCTGGCCGCGTCATGATCCAGTTCACGATCGCCGGCACCGGCTCAGTCGTGGCCTCGGCAGTGCAGTCCTCGACCATGAATAACCCGACTGTCGAAATGTGCATTGCACAGTCGGTGCGCCGCTGGGAGTTCCCCAAACCTTCGGGAGGCGGTATCGTAGTGGTCACCTATCCGTTCGTGCTCAAGGCGTCCGGAGGGGAATAGCAGCCCCTGCGCTGACTTAGGACCCACAGCTTGATCGTGGGTCCCCCCTTTTGGCCCTTGTGAAGATCCCGATCGCCACCCGCGATCGCACGCAGCGGCCGGCAACTACGCTTTTGCTGAGGAGATCATGAAGGACCTTTCGTGCTGGGCTCTGTGTCTTTTTCTCGTGGCTGGCTGCAACCAGGAGCGCAACAAGTCGATCGAGGCGATGAATGCTGGCGTCGAGGCGGGTCGGCAGAAACTTTACGACCGCGCGATCAGTCAGATGCAGCAGGCGATCTCAATAGATCCGGCTAACGATCAGGCCCACTACAACCTCGGCGTGATCTACAAGGATCAGAAGAAGTGGAACGAGGCGATCGGCGCCTTCGAGCAGGCCGTCAAGTACGCGAGCGACAAC
Organism: uncultured Myxococcales bacterium; assembly: GCA_937952145.1. Lineage (GTDB taxonomy): Bacteria > Myxococcota_A > Polyangia > Palsa-1104 > JAEUJZ01 > JAEUJZ01. The sequence continues at coordinate 20,315 of CALFYE010000295.1, read as the reverse complement.
CCCAGCTATCACTACGAGCTGGCTAGCGCCTACTTCGAGGCCAAGAAGCTCGAACAGGCTCGCGTTGAGTTTGAGGCGACGGTCAAGCAGGAACCCAAGGCGTACAAAGCCCACTTTCGTCTCGGAATGGTGCTCGAGTACCTCGAGAAGTTTAAGGAATCCGACGCAGCGTATCGGAAGTCGGTCGAGGTCAACCCACGCTTTATCCCGCCATATATCCGCCTCGGTAACCTCTACCTTGACTACGACTACGACAAGGAAGCGGCCCAGGTCTTTCAAGCTGCTGTCACAGCCAACGATGCCGACGCTGACGCTCACTATGGCTTTGGCGTCGCGCTGCAGAAGACCAAGTCGTACGACGAGGCGATCAAGGAATTCAAGCGCGCCCTTGAGCTCAACGGCGACATGTTCATGGCGATCTACAACCTCGGCATGACATATAAGGCCATGGACGATAAGAAGAACGCGATCGACTGGCTCAAGCGCTTTTTGCAGGCGGGTAGCCGTGGCGGTCCAGACATGACCAAGGCCGCGAGTGATGCCCTTGCCCAGCTTGAAGCGCCCTAGCTTCGAGCCTTCCGTCCACGAGTTTCCGCTCCCTCCCACCGCTATCCTTCAGCGACGGCCAGTCACCCCACCCTCCATGCGATAAGATGTAGCCCAGAGCGGGCTGCATCCTGCTCATATCGTTTCGTACGTTCTCAAGAAACGCTGCCTTCTGACCCAGCTTGGGGCCGCGGGTACATGTCGGGTCCTATACCGAAATAACCACGCAACCTGAGTCTGGAAGCAATGCACATGCTGCGCCCTAAAACCCGCGGCGTCGTGCAGGGTTCCATATTGATCCCCGTCGGCTGAGCGTGATATAAAAGGTGCGGCTTTCAACCATCTACATCCCTGAAACCGCAATATTGGGTGGCCTGCTCATGCAACTCCGGGAACAGGTAGCGAAGCGCCTTCGTGGTCTAAAAACTTGGGCTGGATTGCTCGAAGAGTTCGAAAAAGAAGTCGAGCGAGTCGAGGGCAAAGAGAACCGGGCGGCTGCGCTGTTTGAACTAGGCGAAGTCTGCGAAGAAATTTTCTTACGCAAAGACCGCGCCATGGCGCACTACCAGCAGGCTTTCAAGCAGAACCCGCAGCAGATTCGGGCTCTGACGAGGGCACGGCAGATCTATCGCGAGATGGGCAACCTCGAGATGGTTGCCACGCTGCTCGGCCTAGAAATGAAGGTCAGCACGGATCCGGCCCGCAAGTCGGAAGCCGAGCGCATGTTGGGTGAGATCTTGCTCGATGCACAGCAGCGAGATCGTGCCAAGACTGCGCTGGAGAACGCAGCGAAGCGACAACCTGGTGATAGCGACATCGCTGATGCGTTGGCCGCAACCCAGTACGATCGCGAAGACTGGAACGGCGAGGTTGATCGGCTTCTCGCTCAAGCGCAGCGAGTCTCCGCCAACGACGCCGCGCTTGCTGCGCGGGTCTATTTGCGGGCGGCACGCATCCTCCACTTGGAGGCCGCAACCGATCCGCGTCTTGAGCAGGCCCTGCGGAACGTCGTAGCCCTGGCGCCCCAGCAGGAGATGGCGAACTTCCTGCTTGAGAAGACGCTGGCTGCGCAGAATCGCTTCGACGATATCGTTGCGCTGCAGGATCAGCGCATTGATTCGCTGGAGGATGCGCAAGCCCAGATCGATTTGGCCAAGCGCATTGGCAACATGTGGCTGCTGCGCTGGAAGGATCGCGATCGCGCGGCGCACTTCTATGGACGCGCGTTGCTCTCCACTTACGCGGGCTCTGTGGATGCTGCTCAGGCCTTCGCTGGGCACCTGGCTGCATTCAGCCTGCTCCGCGATGTCATGGCGCCGCGCGCCGAGTGGCCCCAGCTCTTGAGCTATGCCGAGCTGGGACGTTCGGCCTTGATGGGCGATGAAGAACGCGGCGCTCTCATGGTGCAGGCCGCGCGGATCGCATGGCGCGAGATGGCCGACCCTGAACGTGCCCGCGGCTACTACGCCGAGGTGATGCGCGTCTTCCCAGAGAACGACGAGCTACAGGCCTATGTCGCGGAATTCGGCGACCCCACGATTGAGCCGGCAGCACCCGAAGGTGAGGCTGTTGCCGGAGCGGAAGGGGAAGTGCCGGTTGAACCGGTGGCAGAGGTTCCCGCCGAGGAAGCCCCCGTCGAGGCGGTGCCACCTGCAGAGTCTGAGCCTGCGGCCGTCACGGCCGAAGAGACTGCCCCGCCCGCAGCCGAGGAGGTCCCAGCTGAAGAGGCGGCTCCGGTTGCCCAGGCTGAGCCGGCTGTTGATGCTGCTGCTGAGGCCGCGCCTCCGATCGCACAGGAGGAGCCCGCTGCTGAGCCCGTTGCCGAAGAGCCGCCCGCAGCCGAGCCTGCGGCAGAGGCTGCTGTGCCGGATGAATACGCTGGCCTCGATCCTGCTGTTCGAGCGGCGATGGATGCCGCCTGGGCGCTTGAGGGCAGCAGCCTTGACAAGGCGATCGATGCCTGGCGCAAGGTTGTGGCGCAAGCCCCCACGCATCGCGTTCCGCGTCGTGAGCATATTCGTGTGCTACGGCAGGCCGAGAAGTGGAACGGCTTGGCTGATGCGCTGAAAGAATTCGCCGACAAAGTCGCCGACCTTTCTGCCGACGAGAAGGTCGAAGCGCTGTTCGAGCTGGTGGCGATCTACAAGGATCGTCTGCGCATCGACTCGCAGGTCGTGAATACCTACAACACGATCCTCACCATCCAGCCGGGCAACGTCGCCGCGCTCGATGCACTGGCCGCGCAGTACGAGAACATGAAGCGCTGGCCAGATCTCATCTCGACGCTGCAGAAGAAGGCGTCGCAGATCGAAGATGTTCCCGAGAAGGTTGCGCTGTATTGCCGCGTTGCGCGCCTCTTCCAGGAGCGCTTCTCGAACGTTGCGGAAGCGATCAAAGCCTACGAGCAGGCGTTGGCTCTAGATGATGGCAACGCTGAAGCGATCAACTATCTCAAGTCGAACTACGAGAAGCGTCGTGACTGGGAGAAGCTGATCGCCGTCAACCAGCGCGAGATCTCGCGCATCCCCAATGCCAACGAACGAGGTCAACGCTTCGTCGAGATCGCCAAAATGGCGTCCGAGAAGCTGAAGAAGCCGGCCGTCTCGATCGAGCTGTGGGAGCGCGTACTTGAGGCCAATCCTGACCATGTCGAAGCTCTCGGTGAGCTCGAGAAGCTCTATGAGCGCGAGAAGATGTGGGACAAGCTGGCCGATGTCAGCGAGCGTCAGGTCGCGCTGTTCAACGACAACGCTAAGAAGGTCGCCATGCTGCAGAAGCTTGGCGTCCTCTTCACGGATCGCGTCAAGGATGGTCCTCGGGCCACCAATGCATGGCGTCAGCTGCTCGCGATTGAGCCCGAGAATCGCCGTGCCCAAGATGCGATCAAGAAGCTCTTTGTCGAGCAGAAGAGCTGGGACGATCTCGAACAGTTCTACGCGAAGCAGAACAAGTTTGATGAACTGATCCGCACCTTCGAACGTCAAGTTGACGTCGAGGACGATGCCAACAAGGTGCTGCTGTACAACCGCATTGCGGTTCTGTACCGCGACAAGATGGGCAAGGCGGATCGTGCTCTGCGTGCATTCGAGGCCGTGCTCAAGCTGGATGCCCGCAACCTTATGGCCGCCGAGGCTCTCATCCCACTGTATGAGGGGGCGAAGGATCCAAAGAAGCTCGCGTCTGTGCTTGAGATCCAGCTCTCCCATACTGAAGACCTGGCGACCCGGGTCGAGCGGATGCAGAAGCTGGCCGAGCTGACCGAGACATCGCTCAAGGACAAAGGCACCGCCTATTCGTGGTACCTCAAAGGCTTCGGCGAAGATCATCGCGCCGACTGGCTACGTCCCGAGATCGAGCGTTTGGCTGCGGAAACCGGTGGTTGGGCTCAGCTTGTTGCTGCGTACGAAGCGGCAGTGCCCAAGTTCACGGACAAGATGGAGTCTCTGCCGCTCCTGCTCGTGGTCGCCAAGATCTATGAAGAGCAGATGCAGAATGCCGATAAGGCGATTGAGACCAATCGGCAGATCCTCTCCATCGACGAGAACAATGCCATTGCTCTGGAAGCAATGGAGCGGCTGTACCTCAAGACCGGGCGCTACACCGAGCTCCTGAGCATCTACCAGAAGAAGCTAGATCTGGAGATGGATCCGGCCCGCCAGAAGGGGATCCGTTACCAGATCGCTCAGCTGTACGAAAACGAGATCAAGGATCCGGGCCAGGCTGTTACGGCGTACCGCGCGATTCTCGATGGAGTAGGCGGCGAGAACGAGCTCGCTGCATGGCAGGCGCTGGATCGCATCTACACGGCCACGGCGCAGTGGGCTGAGCTGCAGGCGACCATCCCTCGCGAGCTCGAGCTTGTCGACCCCGCGGACGCTGCGACCATCGTTGAGCTCAAGTATCGCCTGGGGCAGATTCGCGAACAGCATCTCTCGGACGTGCCGGGAGCGATCGAGTGTTATCGCGAGATCTTGGAACTTGCGCCTGCGCATAGCGGGGCGCGCGAGGCACTTGAGCGCCGACTGGGTGATCAGGACTTCCAAGTCGAGGCTGCGAACATCCTGCAGCCGATCTACGAACAGCTCGGTGAGTGGCTGAAGCTCATCGAGGTGCATGAGATTCAGCTCAAGCGCACTGACGAAGTGGAGATCCTCACTCGGGTCACGCTGCTCATGCGCATCGGTGAGCTGTGGGCTCAGCAAGTTGGCAACGGCGAGAAAGCATTCGATGCGTATAGCCGCTGCTTCCGCCTAGACCCTGCCAATGAACAGTGCCGGGCTCAGCTCGACGCGCTGGCGGCCCATCTTGGCTTCTGGAGCCACTTCGTCGCGCTATACGAGGAAGCGATCGAAAAGGGCGGTCTAGAGTCGCTGCTGACCCGTGAGCTGCTGATGCGCGTCGCGGTTGTCTACGACGAACATCTTGGCAAGAGCGACAAGGCCGTTGAGTTCTTCCGCCGAGCGCAAGCCATCGATCCTGAGGACACGGTGGTTCTGGAGGCTCTCGAAAAGCTCTATCAAGGGCACCAGCAGTGGAATGAACTGCTCGAAGTCTTCCGCAAGAAGGTTGAGATCGCGACAGATCCCAAGATTCGCGAAGGCATGTTCTTCCGCATGGCCAAGCTCTGGGAAGAAGTGCTGGGTAACTACGAGCAGGCCATCAACACCTACAAAGAGGTGCTGGCTCAGGACGATAGCAACATCGATGCGCTGCGCAGTCTCGACCGCCTGTTTGTCCAGCAGAAGATGTGGACGGATCTGTCGGAGAACCTGCAGCGCCAGTTGGTGCTGACTCAGGAACAGGTTGACACGGTTCCGATCCTGGTTCGGCTCGCTGCACTGCGTGAGAGCGAGCTAAGCGAGCTGGCCGCGGCCGTTGACACGTATCGCCAGGTGCTCGAGATCGACGCTGCCAACGAAGCTGCGACCGTGGCCTTGGAGCGTCTGATCAAGCTGCCCGACCACGAGCTCAACGTCGCGACGATTCTGGAGCCGATCTACAAGCAGATTAATGACTGGGCGAAGCTCGTCTTCGTCTACGAGATCATGGTCAAGCACTCGCTTGATCCGCTCCGCAAGATTGAGCTGCTGCATGAGATCGCTCGTCTCTACGAAGAGGGCGGTGAAAATGGGGTCGAGGCGTTCAATACGTTCGCCCGTGCCCTGCGCGAAGATCCGACGCGCGACGATACGCAGAAGCAGCTTGAGCGTCTCGCGCGTCAGCTTGAGCGCTGGCAAGACCTGGTGAATCTCTACGGCGAAGTCGTGGAGCAGGCGGGTCACGATGTTGAGCTGCAGGTTCATCTGTGGACTCGCATCGCGCAGATCTACGAACAGAACCTTGGCAACACCGACAAGTCGGCTGAGGCCTATCACCGGGTCATCAAGGTAGACGAGCGCAACCTGCCGGCGGCCAACTCGCTGGAGTCGCTGTACCGACGCACGGAGAACTATCAGAAGCTCGTCGAGGTTGTGCAGCTGAAGGTCGGCATGGTCGAAGAAGTGGCCGACAAGAAGGCGCTGTACTTCCAGGCCGCGCGACTCTATGTCGAGGTGCTGCAGAGCCCAGACAAGTCGATCGAAGTCTATAAGGGTGTCCTCGAAACTGATCCCAACGACACCACTGCGATCAACTCACTGGAGCGCTTGTTTATCGACCTGGAGCGCTGGGGTGATCTGAAGGACATCTTCGCTCGCAAGGTCGATCTGGCCCAGACCGTCGAGGACAAGAAGCGCGTCCTCAATCAGATGGGCGAGGTCTACGAGACCAAGCTCAACGACGTCGAGCACGCAATCGAAACCTATTCCGGCATCCTGGATCTGGATCCGACGGACTGGACCGCGATCTCGGCGCTCGATCACTTGTATCTGACGGCGCAGCGCTGGTACGACCTGCTGCAGATCCTCGAACGCGAAGTCGAGCTCTCGGGCACGAGCGCCGAGACTGTGGTGTTCAAGTACCGGATCGGTGAGCTGTACCAGACCCAGCTTAAGGATATGGCGCAGGCGGTTGAGTCCTATCGTCAAGCGTTAGAGCTCGATAGCACTCATGAGCCGACGCTGGCCGCGCTCGATACCATCGTGCATGGTGCAGAAGAGCCGGTTGCGGCAGCCAATGTCCTGGAACCGGTGTTCGAGACGGCCGGTGAGTGGGAAAAGCTCATCGACGTGCTTGAGGTCAAGGTCAAGCATGCCGATGACGCGCTGGCCAAAGTGGAGCTGCTGCATCGCATTGCCGGTTACTACGAGCGGCAGCTAGAGCGCTCGCCGTCGGCGTTTGAGGCGTTCAGTCGCGCACTGGCGCTTGATTCACAGAACGAGAGCACGATCCAAAACCTGGAGCGCCTTGCCGAGGTCACCAAGGCGTGGCCCAAGCTGGCCTCGCTCTACGAGGCTGAGATCGTCAAGATGCAGGATGTGCTGCAGCAGGTTGAGATGCTGCTGCGCACCGCCCGGGTCTACGAAGAGGAGATGCAGGCCGAGGACAAGGCGATTGCCACGTTCCGGCGTGTCCTCGACGTCGAAGCCGAGAATCCGAACGCCGTACTCGCTCTCGACCGACTCTACGAGCGCGGTCAGCACTGGAAGGAACTCACAGACGTTCTGCGCACTGAGATCCGGATGGCAAACAGCGATCAGGAGATCGTTGCGCTGCAGTTCCGACTCGGTCAGACCTTTGAGCAGCAGCTTCACGACGTGGACAGCGCGATCGAGGTGTATCGCGAGATCCTGACCAGCGATCCAAACCACGGCCCGACGCTACAGGCGCTCGAACTGCTGTTCGCCGAGAACGTAAAGCCGATCGAGATTGCTGGCATCCTCGAGCCGCTGTACCGAGTGGCTGAGCAGTGGGAGAAGCTCGTCAAGATCCACGAGGTTCAGCTCGACAAGCTCACCGATGAGGCGGAGCGGCAGGCTCTCATCCAGCGCATTGCCGAGATCTGCGAGCACAAGCTCATGGATCAAGTCACCGCCTTCCAGTGGTGGTGCCGCGCGATCAGTGAAGCACCGACCTCTGAGATGGCTGGTGAAGAGGTTGAGCGTCTAGCTCGCGTCGTGCGGACCTGGGAAGAGCTCGTGCAGGTCTATAGCGACACGCTGCAGGGCGATATCGCTCGCCGTGATGCCGCTGTCCAGCGTCTGCTGTTCCTGAAGGTTGCTCGTGTCTTCGAGTTCGAGCTCCGCGATCTGCAGCGGGCGGAGGAGGCACACCTCAACGTCCTCAAGATCGACAGCAAGGATGCCGAGGCGCTTGCGGCTCTGGATCGAATCTACGCCCAGCTCTCGATGTGGCCTGAGCTGGCCGATATCCTGGCCCGCCGTATCCAGATCACGCCAGAGACCGACGACCGCATCGAGCTGTACTTCCGGCTCGGCAAGGTCTACACCGACGCGCTTGAGAGTCCAGAGAACGCGATCAAGTGCTATCTGGCGATCCTCGAAGACGACACGCGCAACGGCAAGGCGCTGGAGTGCTTGGAGCGGATCTATTTCCGCGGCGAGCGCTGGCGTGAGCTGTTCGGCGTCTACGAAAAGATGGTCGACATTGCCGACGGTGACGCCGGCATGGCCGACTGCTATGCCCGCATGGCTCGTATTGCCAGCGATGCTTTGAACGAGCGCGACAAGTCGATCGAGCTATGGAACAAGGTCATCGATCTCCGCGGTGAAGATCCGATGGCGCTGGGGCAGCTGGCTGGGCTCTACGAGACAGCGCAGATGTGGCGCGAGCTGGTCGATGTTCTTGAGCGCACGGTGCGCATCACTGAGATCCCCGAAGATCGCATCCCGTTCTTCAAGCGCCTCGGGCCGATTTGGGAAGTGAAGCTGGAGCGCGATCGCGAGTCGCTCGACGCGTGGAACGAGATTCTGCAGATCGACTCCCGGGATATTGATGCACTGCGGGCCACTGCGGCTCTGTACCGCAAGCTGCAGCAGCCTGACGATCTCGTGGACACCCTGCACCGCCTGATCGAAGCCGGGCAGCTGCAGAACATGAGCATTGAGGAGATTCGCGAGGCCTATGCCGAGCTCGGCAAGCTGTACGCCGAGCAGTTGATGCGGCCGAACGACGCCATCGATTCGTGGCGGAAGGTCTTTGAGTACAACAAGAAGGACTTCCGCGCCCTCGCTGCACTCGAGAAGTTGTTCGGTGAGGAAGCGCGCTGGGAAGACGCGGTTGACGTGATCGAGAAGCGCATCAAGCTCCTCGATAGCCCGGCGGACAAGATCAGTGAACTGATCAAGGCCGCGAAGATCTGGGAAGACAACGTTAGCGATGCGGCTGCGGCGGCCGATGCCTACGAACGGGTGCTGCAGATCGACAAGCACAACCTCACCGCATCGGTTGCGCTGGAAAACATCTATCGCGCTCGTGGCTCGTGGAATCAGCTCTCTGAGCTTCTGTTGGCGCGCGTTGAGTTCCCGAACTTCACACCGCACCAGCGTATCGAGGCGTATCAGGCGATCGCTCGCATCTATGAAGACAACATGAACGATCGCGAAAGCGCGTTCGTGGTGCTTCAGGCCGCCTTCCGCGAGGACTACTCGGTCGACTCGACGGCTCGCGAGCTAGAGCGCTTAGCGTCGATCACCGGCAAGTGGGGCGATCTGCTTGGCGAGTACACGCAGAGCGTGCAACAGCTTGCCGACATGAAGGCCCGCGCCGACCTGTGGGTCAAAATCGGTCGCTGGTACAACGAGCACCTTGGCCGGGTTGATTACGCCATCGCTTCGCAGCAGCAGGCCTTGGCGATTGACCCGAACCTCAAAGAAGCGCTGACAAACCTCGCTGAGTGCTATCGCAAGACGCAGCAGTGGCAGGAGCTGATACAGGTTCTTGAGCACCACTCGAACGTCGAGGACGACGTACCGAAGAAGGTTGACATCCTGGTTGAGCTGGCCGAGCGCTACGAGAACCAGCTTGGCAACACCTCGAACGCAATTGGGGCATACCGTCGGGCGATCGCGGCAGATCCGGCCGCGATGCAGGCGCTAGACAACCTAGAGCGTCTGTATCTAGCGGGTCAGCAGTGGGTCGATCTCATCGATATCCTGGGTCGCAAGGCGCAGATCATCGATGACCAAGAGAAGGTGATCACCCTCAAGCGCCGCATCGCGGAGTACTACGACCAGAAGCTGCAGGAGCCGAAGAAGGCCATCGTCAGCCAGAAAGAGATTCTGGATATCGACGCGGCCAACCTGCGCGCGATGCGGGCCCTAGAAGATCTGTACGGCCGGACGTCGCAGGCTGAGCCGTACCTGCAGATCCTGGAAGCGCAGCTTGATGTCGTCGCGACCGATGATGACCGAATCTCGGTCTATGAGCGCATTGCTCAGGCTTGGGAGAACCTGTTCAAGAAGCTCGAAAAGGCGTCGGAGACCTACGAGAAGGTTCTCACGATCGACGAACGGCACACGCCTTCGCTGAAGCAGCTTGAGCGGCTCTACAGGCTGCAGCAGAAGTGGGCAGAGCTCGTCGATACCTACCGTCGTCACATCATGGCGGTACCAGACGCCGGCGACCGGATGGCGCTCTACGCGCTGATGGGCGAGGTGTACGAAGTCGAGATCAAGGATCTCGATCGCGCGGTTGAGGCTTACAGCGACATCCTGTCCTTCGATCCGAACCATCAGCAGGCCCTGAACGCTCTCGGTCGGCTGTATGAAAAGGTCGAGGACTGGAACCGCGCCATCGACACCTTGGCCCACTTGGTTTCGTTGGTCAGTGACCGCGCCAAGCAGGTCGATCTGCACACGCGGGTCGGCGCGCTGTACGAAGATCGCATGCAGGACCAGGACACCGCCGAAGGGCGCTACCTGGAAGCGCTGCGCATCGACGGTAACTATGTCCCCGCACTGCTGAAGCTGATCGCGCTTTACAAAGGTCGCGGCGATTGGCTCAAGGCCGTGCAGTACATGATTCGTTGCGAAGAGCAGCTGGCCAACCAGAAGGAAAAGGTCAACATGCTCTTCGAGATCGGGACGATCTTCCGCGAGCGTCTCGACGACGAACCGAAGAGTGCGGAGTTCTTGGCGCGTGTCATTGCGCTCGACCCCGAGCACGTGGGTGCAGCCGAGCCGCTGTCCGACGTGTACTTCCAGCAGCAGCGCTGGAAGGAGCTAGAGCCCATCCTTGACATGCTCGTTCGCAAGGCGGACAAGCGCGATGCCAAGGAGACGAACCAGCTTTACTTCCGGCTGGCAAAGACGGCAGACAGCCTTGGAAATCGCGACAAGGCCCTCAAGTACTACAAGATGGCCTATGACCTGGACAGCACGTCGCTGCAGACGCTGTTGGGTCGCGCCGACTTGCTGTATCGCATCGAGGACTGGGAAGGCGCCTTCAAGCTGTACCAGACGGTGCTGGTCCACCATCGCGAAGGCCAGAAGGACTCCGAGGTCGTCGATATCTTCTATCGCCTGGGCGTGATCAAGCTCAAGCAGGGCGAAAAGAAGAAGGCCCTCAACATGTTCGAAAAAGCGCTGGAGATCGACGCGAATCATCGCCCGACGCTCCTCGCCGTCATCGACATGCAGTCGGCTCAGAACGACTGGGAAGCAGTTATCAACGCCAAGCGCGCGCTGCTACCGGTCTCGGAGACCGACGAGAAGTTCAAGCTCAACTGCGAGATGGCGGAGCTCTATACCGACAAGCTCCAGAAGTACAACGAAGCCATCAAGTGCTACACCGACGCCGTCGAGCTGAAGCCAGAGAGCCACGTTGTGCTGCACAAGGTCCTGGACCTGTACACCAAGACCGAGCAGTGGAAGAAGGCGATCGAGGTGCTGCACCGCATCGCCGGCATCGAGAAGGACAACCTGCGGCGCGGCAAGTTCTTCTACACCGCGGGCGTCATCTTCCGCGATGCGCTGAAGGCCACCGACGAGGCGATTGACCAGTTCAACTCGTCACTCGATGCCTACTTCGAGAATCCGGATCGCATCCCGAAGGAGCAGTTCCAGACGTACCTCAAGCCCTTCGAGGCGATCGACAAGCTGTGCACCAACCGCAAGGACTGGAAGGCGCAGGAGCGCAACTACCGCAAGATGATCAAGCGAATGCCCAAGACTGGGCAGGAGCAGTACACGGTTGCGCTATGGCACGCACTCGGCGAGATCTACCGCTCGCGTCTGCGCGACATCAATGCCGCCATCCAGACCTTCGAGGTGGCCTGCCAGCTTGAGCCGGACAACCTGAAGCGCCATGAGATCCTGGCTGAGCTGTACATGGTGGCGGGTCCAGACATGCTGGACAAAGCCATCAACGAGCAGATGTTCTTGATCAGCAAAGATCCGTTCAAGATCGAGGCCTACAAGAACCTGCGCAAGATCTACATGGATGCTCGCCAGTACGATCGAGCGTGGTGCATGTGCTCGGCGCTGACCTACTTGCAGCGCGCCGATGCCGAAGAGCAGCAGTTCTTCGAGCAGTACAAGTCCAAGGGTTTGGTTCGCGCCAAGGCCAAGCTCACCGACGAGATGTGGGCCAAGTACCTGTATCACCCGGATGAGGATCGCTTCGTCGGCAACATCTATGCCGCGGTCTACATGGCTGTGGGCATGATGAAGAGCGGTGAGCACAAGCAGTACAACCTCAAGCGCAAAGAGCGACGTGATCTGGCGACGGATCAGGCCATGTTCAGCAAGGTCTTCACCTACGTCATGCAGGTGCTGAACGTGCCGCCGAACATCGAGATCTTCTTCCGGCCGGAGCAGCAGGGCGAACTGCAGGTAGCCAACTGCCGTGAGAAGCTGCAGTTCATACCGTCGATTGTGGTCGGTGGCAGCATGCTCTCGGGACGTAGCGACAAGGACATGGCATTCCCGATCGCCTCGTTCTTGACCAAGATGCGGCCCGAGCACTACCTGCGGCAGATCATCCCGACCAATACCGAGCTATCGGTGGCCGTGATGGCGGCAATCCGCATGGTGGCGCCGCAGTTCAACATCCCGCCGGATAAGATCCAGCTGGTCGAGCAGTACATCCTGGCGCTGCGTCAATACCTGCCGCAGGCGGCGCAGGAGCACCTGCACATGGTCGTGCAGCGCTTCGTCCAGCAGAAGTCGCAGCTAGACATGGCGAAGTGGGCTCAGGCTGTCGATTTGACCTCGCACCGCGCAGGCCTGATCATCAGCAACGACCTCAGCCTGGCGGCGCGCTTCATCGGTCAAGAGCCGATCACGGTCGGTGGCATGCAGCCGAAGGACAAGGTGAAAGAGCTCCTTATGTACGCGATTTCGCCGGCCTACTTCGAGCTGCGTAACTTGCTCGGCATTGCCATCGGCTAACCGGCCTTCCTCCCCCGACTTCGTTTTCTCCCCTTCCTCGACAACCTACATGCTCGCCATCGCCCTCTGGGGCGGTGGCGAGCTGCGTTTTGCGCGCCGTTTCTCCTGGGATGCGGTACGATTCCCGTCGGGGATTCGTGCTTTCAGTGCAGGCGGCAGCGGGCTGGCTTGAGCCGCTCCTGCCAGGGCGTAGACCATAGACACCCGCCAGCCACCTGCCGCCGAAAACTCTGTAGTAGCCACTCGCGCGAGGGAAACGTCATGACAGGGACCCGACGGGAAGCCTTCTCGGCCTTTACCTTCCTGGTCGAGATCGATGGAGATCAGGAAAACGCTGCCTACTTCCGGTCCGTCAGCGGACTAAAATCCGAGGCGGAAGCCGTTGCTGTGCAAGAGGGCGGCGTCAACGAGTTCGAGCACAAGCTGATCGGCCGCACGAAGTTTCCGAACTTGGTGTTCAAGCGTGGTCTTGCCACGGCCAATGGCTGGAAGCAGAGGCTCCGCTTCATGGGCAGCGGCGGCGGCGGCATCCAGCGCTTCAATGGAACGATCACGCAGCTGGGGCCCGGCGGGCAGCCCGTCAAGAAATGGCAGTTCATCAAGGGCTGGGTCGCCAAGTGGGAGGGCCCCGACTACGACTCCGGCAAGAATGAGATTTCGATCGAGACCATCGAGATCGCACACGAGGGTTTGACGACCGGCTAGTCGCTGGCGTGCCCTCTGCTCTGGTCACCGTTCCCCCTTAGCCCGAAAAGCCCGCGCCAAAGCCCGCATAGAAGGAGACAAGAGCCCTCCAATGCCATGCATTCCGGCTAGGCCTCCGCCGGTCGAATGCAGTGCGGTCTGCCCTGGGACGATCCGTGAACCGGCGCCTTCGCCCAGAGACGCGGATTTCCCCTTGCCAAGCCAAGGCTTGCCGAGTACACGCAAGGGGTCTGTGATCTTGCGCTGGCCCATGCCCATAGCCCCCCGGTTGCGTTGGGTCCTCGGGCAGTCTCCCCGCGAAATTTCAGTCGGCCTGAACTCATGTGGACGCATCGCTTCGCTATCGTGACCGCCGTACTCACCTGGTTCCTGCTCCTGCTCAGCGGCATCGCACATCGGACGGACTCCTCGCTGGCCTGCCTAGACTGGCCACTGTGTTCCAGTACGTTGTTCACAACCGCTGGCGGCGGTGTTCCGGTCGAGCAAGGCCGTCGTTTTGTAGCCGCCCTGGTCGGTTTTTTCACGGTCGTCACGTGTGGAGCAGCCCTGGGCGACGGGCGTCGCTCGCATGGTGGGGTGCCTGTACTGGCGGCCCTGGCGTTTGGCTTGGCGATGCTTCAGGGCGTGTTGGGCGATGGAGTTGTCTTCGATCGATTGCCGACCCTTTTGTCCTGGGGCCAGCACTGCATCCCGATGCTGTTTTTTGCGACGCTGATCGCCATCGCTGGCCTAACCCGCCACGCGGTGCATGGGCAGGCCCTGCACCGTCGCGATCAGGTGCCGCGGCTCAGCCACGGCCTGCTGCTTCTAACCACTGGGCTGGCGTTTTTGCAGATGGTGCTGGGCGGCATCGTTCGTCACAGCGGCGGGGGGCTCGCTTGCCTCGACATCCCGCTTTGCCGCGGCAGTCTGCTGCCTCTTGGGGAGCACCCGGCCGTGGTCATCCATGCTGCCCACCGTCTCAATGGGCTGGTGTTCGCGCTGTGCCTATTCGTCACGGCGCCTCGGCTTCGCAGTCAGCTCCGACGCGAGTCCGATGCGGCTCATCGAGTCTTGCTGACGGTGCTACCCCTTCTGACCCTGCTGCAGATCGGTCTGGGCATCCTCAGCGTGTGGAGCTATCTCGGGCTCTTTTATGTGGCAGCGCATCTGGGAATCGGCGCGCTCATCCTGGGCGGGCTGGTCTTGCTGTGCCTACGCTTGCGTCCGGCCCGTGAATACGGTCGCGGTGCGACCGGTGGGTTAGCCATCGTCGGTGGCCAAGGTGGGGTGCTCTCATGAGTCAGCTCGCAGACTACGTCGCACTCGCGAAGCCGCGGGTAACTGTCATGGTGCTCGGCACCGCGGGTCTGGGCCTTTATCTCGCGCCGAATGCGCTGGCGCCGCTGCCGGCGCTTGGGGCGCTCTCGGGGACAGCGCTAATCGTCGGTGCGGCCAATGCGCTCAACATGTACATCGAGCGCGATATCGATGGACTGGCTCCCCGTACCAAGAAGCGTCCGCTGCCAGCTGGGCGTCTGTCGCCGCGGGCTGCTCTTTACTTCGCGCTCTTGCTCACCGCGCTGGCGCTTCCTCTTTTGGCCATCTGTGCCAACCTCCTCACGGCCTTCTTGGGGTTCCTCGCTTTTGCGATTTATCTCGCGGCCTATACCCCGATGAAGCAGACCTCGCCGGGGGCGTTGGTGGTGGGGGCGATTCCCGGAGCGATGCCGCCTCTGATGGGCTGGACGGCGGCTACCGGGCAGCTAGATCTTGGCGGCATCACACTCTTTGCCATCCTGTTCCTGTGGCAGCTGCCGCACTTCTTGGCGATCTCGCTGTACCGCCGTAGCGAATATCAGCGCGCAGGCTATCGCCTGACCGTCATTGAGCACGGGACGTCGACCGCCAAGATGCAGATCGTGCTCTATCTGTTGGCGCTCTGCCCAGTGACACTGCTCATGGTCCCTCTGGGGCTTGGGCATGCGCTCTACTTGTGGATTGCGCTCTTGTCGGGGCTGCTGTTTCTGGCCATTGGTGTCTACGGTCTCCGTCCCGCCGCGGGAGCCCGCTGGGCACGAGCCCTGTTCTCGGGCTCGCTCCTCTACCTGATGGTGATAGCCGTCGCCCTGGTCGTCGATCACGCCCTGGCTCCTTTCCCCTTCTCTGCCCCGCTGGCGCCCTCTACCATCCTGCGCTCGCAGGTCGAGCCGGGGGCCGCTCTCGACCTGCAGTCGCAGCGCTAACTCGCCGACCTCGCGTCGGTGCTTGCCCCAAAGGACCCCCATGACTTTCCGCGATTACTTCGCTGATCTTTGGCACAACCGTTCCGTGTCGCAGACGGTGGGCCGGCTGTTGTCGTTGCTTACGCCGCCCGAGCTACGGGAAGAGAACCCCTTCAAGCGAGCGCTCGTCGTCGGCGGGGTGCTGGGCAGCTTCGGCATGGCGCTCACCGCGGTCGCGAGCTCAGCGCTGCTCCTGGCACTTTCGCTAGCAGTGCTCTACTACCTGCTCACCCAGGTCGTCGGCATTCGCGTCGACTTCGACGCCCAGAGCCTGTTTAACGGCGCCATGCGTGACCACAGCGCGCAGTCGGCGCCCAACTAGTCATCGAGCATGCGACGTCGCTGGCCGCTATGCGCGATGCTGAGCCTCGTGCTTGGCGCGTTGCTCTGCTCCCTGGCCAGCGCTCATCAGTCGAGCGTGGTTTTTGGCGATGTCGTGGCTAGCGGCCGAGGGGTGGAGGTCACGCTGCAGCTTGCGCACAGCGACCTCTACGAAGCGCTGGGGCTGGAGCGAGATCGGCCCGCCAGCCCGGCCGAGAGCGAGGCTGGCGCCGAGCGGATCGCCCGCTACCTGCTAGAGCGAGTCACCGTCAGCAACCACGGTCATCCTTGCCCAGGCAGCGCCGAGCAGCACGCCATCGCCGAGAAGCCCGGCAGTGCGTCCTTCTTTTTCGTCCAAAAGCTGCGCTTCCGCTGCTCGCGGAGCCTCGAAGACGCGGCACTCAGCTACAACCTGTTCTTCGATGTCGACCCGCGCCACCAGTGCCTGCTGCGCTTGCGGCGTAGCCTGGGCGATGGCGTCAGCGAGACCGAGCATGCCCTGCGCGCCAGCAGCCGCAGCCTGCCCCTGGGACGGCCGCTATCGACGCTCGACAACGTGCGCGACTACGCGGCTCTCGGCGTCGAGCATATCTTCACCGGCTACGATCACCTGGCCTTTCTGTTTGCCTTGCTGATCATTGCGGCCGGTGCGGCGGGTACCGCCGGCGCGACGCGCTCAGCCGAGGGGGGCGAGGGCGCGGCGGAGGGTCGATCCCGATCGCGAGCCCGAAACGGTCTGCTTGCCGTCGTGCGGGTGGTCACGGCGTTCACGCTGGCGCACTCGGTGACGCTGTGCTTGTCGGGCTTGGGTGTGCTCTCGCTACCCAGTCGGCTGGTCGAGAGCTTCATCGCCGCCTCGATCGGCTACGTGGCGATCGAGAACCTGCTCCGCCCGGCGCCGCGTCACCGCTTCTTGCTGACCTTCCTCTTTGGGCTGGTGCACGGCTTCGGCTTTGCGTCGGTGCTCAAGGAGGTCGGGCTGCCGCGCAGCGGTCTGCTCCTCTCGCTGCTCTCCTTCAACGTCGGCGTCGAAGCCGGACAGCTCCTCGTCGTCGCACTCGCCTTCCCGGTGCTGTACCTTTTGGCCAGCCGAGGCGGCGAGCAGAAGTCTCGCCCCCCCGCGCACGAGCTTGTGCTGCTTTCGACCCTGCTTGGGCTCTGCGCGCTGCTCTTTGCCCGCTTTGATCTGCCGCTGGTGCCGATTATCGCCGTCGCCGGGGTCTTGCCAGCGGCGCTGATCGTGCTCGTGCCGCGCTATGGCTACGACCGCTGCGTGCGCATCGGGGTCTCGGCGCTTTTGGCTGCGCTATCGCTTTTGTGGTTGGTCGAGCGAGTGAGCGAAAAGACGCTGTTCCGCGGGCTCTTGGGCTAGGTCTGACTAGCGAGCGGCAGTGAAGCCGGTGCCGCGACTCTTGCCGGCATCGCTGGCGCCAAACTTCAGGCCACGCACCGCCACGGCGGTATAGACGCGGTCCCCCTTGTGCGTCTCGATCGCCAGCACGTCGCCCTTGATCTGGATGCGCCGTACCCGCGCGACCGACATCGGCTCATGCCCCATGTCGAGCAGCAGCGTCAGATCGACCTCGTCACTGACGACATAGACCCCTTTGTCCTCGGCACGCACGCCGCCTTCGCCTTCAAGTACCTGCTGTAGCGTTTCGGTCTTCATGATCCCGTCATCCTGGTGGCAAAACCGCGTCTTTGGAACTTTTTTATAGCCAGAGACCGCGCTCGTAGTCGTGCCAGTCTTCCGCCCGCAGAGCACCTGGCGCGCCCGCTGGGTTTGGACCCAAGAGCAGCACCATCGGCAGATCTTTCACCTGCTCCGGGCTTTGCAAGTGCGCCCCCCCCCGCTGGTAGGCGGCGTTGATCGGGTTCTGCCACAGCTCGATGTGCGACAGCCCAAGCTGTCCGGCCACGGTCCGCGCGGCGTGCAGCACGTTGCGCAGGTTTTCTCCCTCGGGACTGCGCGGCTCAAAGACCGCTCCGGCCCGGGCGAGCTGCGCACCGGGGTAGAGCGTCAGCACTCGCAAGATCTGCGCCGCAAAGTCGGGACAGAACACCGACAGCGCATCGCCGGCCTGCGCGGCCACGTACGGCGACAGCGGCCGCCCCAGGCAGCGCGAATAAAACGCGGCCCGTCGCAAATACCATTCAATCTGCGGCCAGGCGAGCTCGATGCTGTACGACAGGCCCCGACTGTCCAGCTTGCGCTGCTGCAGCGCCGCAGGTAGCTCCGCCGGGCGCAGGAACTGCCAGGGGGGCGTCGCCCCGTGCGATTCTTCTTTGGGGGCCGCGGCGTAGCGGCGATAGGACAGCGGGCGCGCGACGTAACCTAGGCGCCCGTACAGCGTCGGACCGATCTCCGACCACAGGAAGCAGAGCACCGCGCCTTCGCCCCGCAGCACGGCATGCACCCGCTGCAAGAGCTCGCTGGCGTAGCCATGCCCGCGCTGCTGCGGATCGACGAAGACGCTGGCAATGCCGTGGCCTACCCCGTCGACGACCGTGTGGTTCGTGGCTGAGCCTCGACCTCCCTTGGCGACGCGGACCGGGCAGGCATAGGTCTCGCAGCTCGCCAGCAGCACGCCATCGCGCTGCAGCACCCAGGCGCGGAGACCGGCTTGGCTAAACGGCGCGGCCCGCAGCACGCGCTCGCGCTGCAGGTACTGCGGCAGGCTCAGCACGTTGCCCCAGGCGGCGTGGGTGCGGATGTCCAGAGCGACCGCCTCGTTCGGCGGGGTGACCTCGGGCAGCTCTCCCGGCCGGTCGTACCAAGCCAGTCCGGCAGAGGCGGTCGGCGTTCCCGGAGCGGCCGGCAGTCCTCGACAGTCAATGCAGCGCAGCTCGATCCCACTCATGCGTCGCATCCTATCGCAATCCCCTCGCTCAAGCCGCGCGCACGCTGGGCTTGCAGAAAATTCGCGGGCTGTGGTAAGTAGGCGCCTCTTTCGGCAACACGCGACGACCAAGCTGTAGACGGAGGCCTGTATCAACGACCCCAGAGACGAAAACCAGCCCGGCGAGCCCCCGCTCCGCCCCACCGACTCGACGTCGGCAGCGACTGGCAACGAAAAGACGCGGATGTATTTCCAGTCGCTGCGGTACAGCTACATCGGTCTGTTCTTCGGTGTTGCCGTGGTCCTGGGATACGCCGTCGGTAGCGCGCTCGACCGACGTTTTCACACCGGTTCTTGGTGCACCCTGGCGGGAGTTCTCTTCGGTGTGGCCTCTGGTTTCAACGAACTCCTGCGCATGGCCCGCAGGTACCAAAAAGAGCTAGCGCGCGACGCCGCAGCCAAGAACGAAAGCCCCCCGAAAAGCCTCTAGAAACGCGGGCTCGGCCCACGCGGCCAAGAAAACAAAAAGCTATGCCGAAAGCCTTGGTGAAATAGTAAAGTCATCAGCCCAGGAAATTGCCAGCACTACCGCGCTGGTAGCGGTGTTAAAATCTGAAACAGAAACCAGGGACAGAAAGCTGGCAGCTATTGAAGAACTTAAACGCATCCAGCCAGAAGTATTTAATAACCTACGTCTGGAAAAAGATGCAGTTGTAGGACTTGATGCAGCATACAAAGCATACCTAGAAAATTTTAAGAATGTAATTGCTGCAAAACTTGTTCAGGCTGAAATCGAGTCAAAAGTTACCAGGTTGCTTACTTTGCAAGGTGCTGCACAAACGGAAGATCAAAAAAGAATTACAGAATCATTCCGTAAATATGCAGACAGCGTTCAAAACGCAAAAAACCTGCTCGTTGCTCCTTCTGAAAAGAAGCTAACAATATTCCAGCAGCAGGAAATCGAGATAGCAAGGCTTCAAAAAGATATACAGGATTTAATTGCTAAACTGGCTCAATTTAGTAAAGGAGTTGAGGTAAAGCCGGTAAAGATAAAAACAGAAGTAGAGGCCCCGGAAATCGAACGTCAATTAGGTTCACTATTCCCTCCGGGGAAGGTGGTATCTGTTCCAAAGCAGTTCAGCCCGAAACTGGTGTTAACGCCGTCTATTCAGATAAACAGAGGCATAGACAGCCAATTGTTTACCCTTGGGTTGTTTAAGGCTTTTTTAAACGAGCAGGCATTAAAAGATTTCCAGGAAAAAGCTACAACTGCGATCAATCAAACTTTTGCAAATATCATCAATGATTCTATTTCTACATTTGCGGATACAATCGGAAAAACACTTGCA
>CALFYE010000294.1 GCA_937952145.1 uncultured Myxococcales bacterium | reverse complement strand
TCGGATGCATGTACCACTCGCGGGTGAGCAGCACGAGCTGATCCTTGGCAAAGCCAGCATCGATCACCGAAAGCGCGACGCAGTGGAAGGCCAGATCCCAGGCCGCGTACCAGGGGTATTCCCACTTGTCGGGCATCGACAGGATCTGGCTGTTGTTGAGGTGACGCCACTCCCAGTTGCGGCCGCGGCGACGGTCGGCCGGCGGCTTGGGATGACCGGGATCGCCGTCGATCCAGCGGGCAACATCGTAGCCGTAGTACTGCTTGCTCCAGATCATGCCGGCCAGAGCTTGCCGCTGGACGCGCCGGGCATCTTCGCTGTCGATGTCTTTTTGCAGCTCGGCGTAAAACAGGTCGGCTTCGCGCAGACGCTCGTGAAACACCGCGTCGAAGTCGGCAAACGGAGCCGCTGCGCTGGGCGCCGCCGGACGGCACTTGCGCAGGCGCAGCACCACGCAGCCTCCCGGTGGTACGACGGTGCGATAGTGACCCGCCGCCTTGGTCCCCATCCGCGACGGCTTCACCGCGTGCCGGTTACCGGCGATGACGTACTCGTGAAAGCCGTCCTTGAAGTATCCCGAGGCGCTCTTCAGCCCGTAAAGTCGCCGCGGGTTCGAGTCGTTGTCGCAGAACAGAAACTCGGGCGCGATCCGCTCGATCGAGCCGTCGCCCTGGCCGCTTGGCCGATGCAGCTCAGCCGGCGCGAAAAAGACCCGGAACTCGCCCAGGCTGCCGTGATAGGCGTGCATGCCGCCGTCGCCTTCCAAGAGCAGCGTTGGCCGCGGCGTATCCTCGCCCGTGCCGTTCCAGGCCCAGGTGTTGCGAAACCACACCTGCGGCAGGACGTGCAGCGGGGCAGGCTCATTGCCGCGGTTGTACACGGTGATGCGCATCAGCGTGTCTTCTGGGCTGGCCTTTCCGTACTCGACAAAGACGTCGAAGTAGCGGTCGTGCGCAAAGACCCCGGTGTCCAAAAGCTCGAACTCGGGATCGCCCGTCCCGCGACGGCGATTCTCCTCGATAAGCTGGCCGTAGGGGAACGCCGCCTGCGGATACTTGTACAGCAGCTTGCAGTACGAGTGCGTCGGCGTGGCGTCGAGGTAGTAGTAGACCTCTTTGCAGTCTTCGCCGTGGTTGCCCTCGCTGTTGGTCAGGCCAAACAGGCGCTCCTTGAGGATCGCGTCCTTGCCATTCCACAGCGCTAACGACAGGCACAGGTGCTGGTTGTCGTCGCTCCAGCCGGCCAAGCCGTCTTCGCCCCAGCGATAGGCGCGGCTGCGCGACATATCGTGTGTGAAGTAGTCCCAGGCCGTGCCGTGCGCGCTGTAGTCCTCGCGCACCGTGCCCCACTGCCGCTCGCTGAGGTAGGGACCAAAGGTGTGCCAGGGCCGGCTGGCATGCTGATTTTCCTGCAAGCGGGAGAGCTCAGCCGTCAGCTCGTGCCAGGCGGTGGCGGCGCTGGCTTCGACGGCGGCTTCGGCAGCGGGCTCGGTCGCGACCTGGGCCTGGGGCCCGCTGGGGTCAAGGGGACGGTCAGACATGGGCAGCCTCACGGACGCCGACAGCGGTTGGCGATGTTTGGTGATGATACTGCGGGCTGCTATACCTGCGCGAAACCTATTGCTTCGTTAGGAGATCACGCCGATGCCTTGCACGCCTTGCCTCCCTGCTTCCGCTTCTGGCTCTCCCTCCCTGCCACACTTTCCTGCTCAGCCGGGGCAGCCGTCGATGACCGCGCGGTCCTTTTCGGCACGACTGGCACGGGCTGTGCTCGGCAGCGCCGCACTCGCCGCCATGGCGCTGGTTTCCGTGGGCTGTGGCTCCGAGAGCCCGCCCAAGGACAACATCGCCGACTTCGCGCCGCCGCCCGCCGGGCAGGGGGTGCAGTACCGCATGCTCACCACCCTTGATCCCGGGCAAGAGATCGAGCGCTGTCAGTTCTTCGTCGCCCCGCCCGAGGGCCTGAACATCAACCACGACCTCGTCAAGTACACCCCGGGCAGTCATCACGTGCTCTTGTACATGACCCCGTACAAGCAGATCCCGACGCAGGACATCCACAAAAAGACCCGCGACACCAGCACCATCATGGACTGCCCCGAAGGCGCCACCGGCGACTGGGAGATCAGCAACGTCCTCGCAGGCGCCCAGACCTTCGACGGTGGCTCAATGGTCAACTTCCCGCCCGACACCGCCGTCAAGGTGCCCGGCGGCACCGTGCTGCTGATGAACGCCCACTACCTCAACGCCAGCGCCAAGCCGCTCACCGCCGAGGTGCGCCTCAACGTCTACACCATCCCGACGAGCGCGATGAAGAACGAGGGCGGCCTGCTCTTCTACTACAACCCCTTCATCCAGGTCCCGGCCATGTCCAAGGCCAGCGCCCGCATGAGCTGCAAGATCACCACCGACATCACCCTGACCAACGTGCAGTCGCACATGCACAAGCGCGGCATGAACTACCAGGCCGATCTGCGCGACGAAAAGGGCGGCCTGATGCAGACCATTTACACCAACACCGAGTGGGAAAACGTGCCGGTCACGAGCTTCGAGCCCGGCCTAGCGATCAAAAAGGGCAGCCAGCTTGACTACCGCTGCGACTACCAGAACCGCGAGGATCACGACATCAGCCAGGGGCCCAGCACCAAGGACGAGATGTGCATGCTGATCGGCTCGTACTACCCGCACACCCCCGAGACCGGCTTCTGCTTTCAGCGCACCTTCATCGGCACCGGCACCAACACCTGCGGCCAGGCCTATTCCTGCGCGCTCCTCGCCGGCGCCAGCAGCGACCAGGGCGCCTTCTTCGGCTGCATCGTCGAGAGCTGCCCCGCCGTTGCTCCCCAGCTGACCGAAGCCATCAGCTGCTTCTTTAGCCGCGGTGGCAACGCCTGCCGCGACGCCTGCAAGACCCCCACCGACGCCAAGTGCCAAGAGTGCGTCACCCAGAGCTGCCAGCCCGCCATCTCCGCCTGCCAAGCCGCAAGCTGCTAGCCCAGCCCCGGCCCCGGCCCCGGCTCAAGACAGGGCGGGCGCCGGTAACCGAGGCGGAAAGAGCCGCTGAAACCAGCCCACAAACGCCCGCGCCTGCGGGCTGTCGTGCCCCAGAAAGTGCGCCGTCAGCGCCGTCCCAAAGGGCCGACCCGGCTCACGCTGCCAGGCCAGCCACGTGTAAAGACCGCTCTTTAGCAGATCGACCTCGGCGCAGCCCTTTTCGCCGTAGCGCGCTTGGGCCTGTCGCGCGCTGTGTTGGGCATCGCTCCAGCACGGGTCCGCCGCGGGAACCAGCGTCTCCACGAAGTGCTCCAGCGTGCCGCTCGTGCGATTGTCCGGCATCAGCCACAGGCCAAGCTCGGTGCCCGGCAGCCGTCCAGCCACCCGGGTTCCGTCCGGATCGGGCTTGTCCGGCAAGGCAACGCCCGCTTGGGCAGCCCGATCGCACAGCGCCTGCCAGCGCCCTCCAGGCTGCGCGTCGACATCCAGCACCACGCCCAGCCGCTGAAGACCGCTGCTCTTCAGCTCTTGCGGCAGCGCGGCCAAGAGCTTTTCGACGCCATCGAAGGCTTGCACATACGGCCGTAGCCGCCCGGCGTCCTCCCAGTCATAGCCGTGCCGCAAGAGCAGGTGACGGATCACCGCGCTGTCATCGGTGCCTTCGACAAGCAGCAGGTAGGGGTTGTTGGCTTTTCTGGGCGGCATCAGCGGACCTCGGTCTGGAAGGCGATGGCATCCACCAGCTCCTGTGGCTTATAGGGCACGGAGCTCGGCAGCCCGGCTTCCAAGCGGTGCAGCATCAGATCGTCCTCGGTCACTGCGATCTGCTCCTGCACATCGCCCAAGGCGCGGATGCAGTCCAGGCTGTGCGTCGTGGCAAAGACCTGGATGTCGAGCCGCCGGGCGGTCTCGATCAAAAGCCGCCACATCTGCGACAGCACCGAGTGATGCAGCCCGGTGTCGATCTCATCGATCAGCAGATAGCCCTTCCTGGCCAATACCAAGTTCAGGGCCAGCGACAGGAGATGCCGCATGCCATCGCCCAGCGATCCCAGCAGCACCGGGTGCTTTTCCCCCTGGCGCTTGACCACGATGTTGCGATCTGGCCCCTCGCCGCGGAAAGCCAGCCGCTCGACCCGTGGGTCGAGCAGACGCAGCGCCTCGACGACCAGGGGCTCTTCCTCGGTGAGCATGATCTTGTCCCACAGGCTCGACAGATCCTGCGCATCCGGCCGATCCGTCCCCAGGAAGTACATCGGCGGCTCGCCCCGCACCGACCTGGGTGACGAGGGGTAGCCCAGCGCCCCCTGCGGGGTCAGGGGCAGCGTGACCTTCTCCTCCGCGCCCCCCCGTCGAACCCAGATGCCCGAGGCCGGACCGGGCTTGGCAGGCTTTGACCGCTCGTTCCAGGCCAGAAATATGTTCGTCATCGAAGGCTCGGCCTGGCCGATCCCGACTTCAAGGTGAAGCTCGGTCGGGTCGCTGCCGCGGAGGACGAAGCGCGCATCCGGCGTGATCTGATGCCCCGGAAACAGCGAGGCCAAAAGCGCCAGACCGTACCGCTTGGTGGGGCTCCCACCGGGCTCCTCGGCCAGCCGCTGCGAGACCTCGCGCCGACGGATCAGCCCCTCCAAAAATGGCGTGGGCTGGTCGCTGACCAGCATCTCGACCGCATCCAGTAGCGCCGTCTTGCCAGAGTTGTTCTTGCCGACGATTAGATTGACGCGGCCTAGCGGAGCGACGTGCAGCTCACGGAAGCCGCGGAACCCTTCGATGTGTAGCTGGCGGAACATGTAGACCTCGGCGGGCAATGTATCAGAGCCCGCCGCGGCGGCTCCCAGGGATGTGGGGGCGCCGGGAACCGCGCGGGGCGCTGCCGGTGGCTACGGGGTGGGGTCGGGGGGGGACGCGGGCTTGGGGTCGGCCGCTGGGGTGGGTGGCGGGGTGTCGCCGGGCTCGGGGAGGCCGGCGCGGCGGCGGGCGGTGGGCTCGATGCGCTCGGCGAGGTCCTTGCGGCCGGCCAAGAGGTACAGGCCATAGAAGGCCGAGGTGACGCCCTGGTAGACGGTCTGCCAGCGCTCGGCGGCCTGGGTCTTTTCTTCCAGGGTCAGCTGCGCCTCGCGGGCCTCGCGCTGCACATCCGAGAGCGCGGTGGCGAGCCGGCCCAGGTGATCGTCCAGCTCGTCGGCTAGCTCGCTGGCCTTGAGCGATAGGCCCTTGCGCAGCGGCTTGTCGGTGATGGGGTTTTCGCGGAGCTGCTTTTCGACGCTGCGGGCCCGCACCACAAGCTGCGCCGGCTGGGTCGGCAGGGCCTCGGTCAGGCCGTAGGCCCGCGCCGTCTGTGCGCCGTACAGCGCCTCCATCGTCGCGCGCTGTTGCAAGAGCAGCGCCGAAAGCTCAGCCTGGGCGACATCGCGCCGCTGCCTGGGCGCCTCGTCGTCGAGCAGCTCCGAGGCATGCGCCAGATCGGCCCGCTCGACGTCGGCCGCCGCCCGATCCAGGGCCGCACTTAGCGCATCGAGGAGCTGCACCGTCAGGTCCGGCTTGGCCGGCCCCCGGGGAAACAGCACGCCATGCAGCGCCGCCGCGATCTCGCCGCCATGCACCGTCGCCGAGCTAGTCACCGTGGCGCTCACCGCCAGCCGATTTGCCGCCATCTTCGAGAGCTTGGAACTCTTGGCCATCTCCACCTCCTTGAAATAGGGGCTTACCGTAGTCACGGACCTTCGTGCTCGCAAGCCCGGATGTCGCGGCGCCGGTCGCGGCCCCGGTCGCGGCCCCGGTCGCGGCCCCACCGCCCCCAGCCGGCTCGCCGTCGCTAAGACGAGCCGTTCAAGTTGAAACACGGGCTCCCGGCCCCCCGGATCGCCCCCCGCCGCCTAAAACAGAGCCCGCCGCCCCACCGGATCGCCCCCCGCCGGCTGAAGCCCCCGTCCCCGCCCGACCCGACGCCCCGACGCGGGCTGAACCCCTCCTCCCCGCCCGCTGCCGCGCCGAGGGTGGACCTGGGACTCCCGCCCGGACGCCGCCCGGACGCTTGCTGCAGACCGCAACGAGTGCTCGGGTCCGCCTCCTTGGCCTCTTGTGCTCGCGCCCCCCCGCGGCCCGGGCGCGCCGAGGCTCGCTTGAGCGCCGTCCCCCGCCTTACGCCGCAAGCTTCTGCGGATCGCTAAACGGAGCAGCGCGCTTGCTCGAACGCCACAGCGACTCGTCCCCCGTGGGCGGGGGACTTACGATAGACATGGTCGCCGGCCGGCCGGGGCCCAGGGTGAGCGATTCCGGGGACTTGCAGCGGATGCCGCTCTCGTCGTCAAAATGTCACGCAAGGAGCGGCGTTCCGGCGGCAGCGTGTAGGGGTCTGCGTGCGCTTCGCACCCTGTCGCGCCTGGCCAGCGTCGAAGGACAGCTCAGCCGCTCCAGCGACGGTAAGTACCTGATCCTGGCCGGCTACGCCGCCGCCCCCGGCAGCAAAGACATCTCGTCCTCAAGCTCGGCGACGTACAACCGGGTGGTGGGCCGCATCGATGCCGCGGGCACGATCAACACCGCGACCGCCTCCAGCACCGTCACCAGCCAGCGACTCGCCACCGCCGCCAATAACACCACCTACCGCGGCATCGCCCAAGCCCCCACGCCCTAAAAACCCCGACGCTGCTAGCGGCTCAGCTGACGAAGCTGATCCATCGCCTGGACAATCTCGTCGACCGTGGGCTCGTCCTTGGCCTGCGGCCCCATGCGCTCGCGCAGCCACACTGCCGCATCGGCCACGCGCCCAAACGAGCGGCTGGGCGCCTTGGTACGGGACAGATTGCTGATCGCCAGCGCCACGCTGCGGACCATGGCCGCGTGAAACCCGGCCTCTTCCGTCGTGACCGCGACCCCCACAAGGGGCGGTGACAGCTTGTTCATCGTGGCATTTAGAATCGCCCGGACCTCGCTCGACGGCGCACCGACCCCCACCGGGACATAGGGCAAGAGCGCGACGCCGCTGCGTCCTTTGGCATGGCGAATCAAGGCCTGCTCTTGCTGGCGTGCGCCTTCCACATCCATATGCGCTCGCCATAACACAAGGACAAAGCTGCCCAGCGTCCCGATAAGGCAGCTAGCACTCTGGTAGACAACCTTTGGCGTCGTAGCCATCTGAGCCCACCTCTCATCATACGACATACGACAGCCCCCAAGCCGACAACCCCCGCAAGCCTCCGGCACAGCCCGACCGAGGAGCCCCACTCCCCCCCAAACCCCTCTGAATCCCCCACGAATAGTCGCGCTTCAAACCCCCCCTCTTCCGGCCGCGGAAGAGGGGGACAGGGGGAGAAGGGCGCAAAGTCGCGCGCAAACAAAGCCAAAAGGGAAAGGAGAGCGCGAGAGGGACAACCGCCAGGTTTCCCTCTCGCTCCCCCCCCCCGCGGTGGGACCCGCCCAAAACCCGATACAATCCTCGGATCCCCCGTCGTCGTCGCCCCCCCTCCCAGGGACCGAGCATGCGCCAGCTAATACAAAACATCCGCGCCCGCAAACCCAACGCCTTCGATCACCTCGTCACCGCCGTCATCCTCCTCGCCGGCATCCTCATCGGCCTCGAAACCAACCCCAGCCTGCACGCCCGCCACGGCGAGCTCTTTCGCCGCCTCGATCTGGCCCTGCTGGTGTTCTTCGCCGCCGAGATCGCCTTCAAGCTAGCGATCGAAGGACGCCGCCCCTGGCGCTACTTCTTAGACCCGGATCAAGTGGCCGAAGATCGCGCTCATGGCTGCGGACCGCGCGCGGCCTGGATCGATGCCTGGCACTGCTTCGACTTCGCCATCGTCGCGCTGTGCCTGCTGCCGCACATCCTGCCCCTGCACATGCACTCTGAGTTTCTGCCAATGGTGCGCATCGCCCGCATCCTGCGCCTGCTGCGCCTAGCGGAAGAGATCCCGAAGCTGCACGTCCTCGTCAACGCGCTGCTCAAGAGCCTGCCGTCGATCACCTACATCTGCATTTTTCTGCTGCTGCACTTCTACAGCTACGCCGTGGCCGGCACCTTCCTGTTCGGTGCGCAGGATGGCGACCACTACGGCTCGATCAGCCGCGCCATGCTGACCTTGTTCGAGGTCGTCACTGGCAACGGCTTTTCCCCACTGATGCGCGATGCCATGGCCCGCGCCGCCACGGCTGGCTATGCCAGCTCGACGCCGGTCATCTACTACACGACCTTCGTCATCATCGGCGTGACCATCATCCTCAACCTCTTTGTCGGCGTGATCATCTCCGAGATGGCCGTGCTGCAAAAAGCCCTCGACGAACGCCAGCGCGCCCAGTGCGACGAGCGTGCCAAGCGGGCCGCTGCCGCGCGCGGTGAGTCGGCAGCTGCCAGCACTGATCCAGCCACCGAGCGCTCGCTTGATCTGGCCGCGCTAGAAAGTCAGCTGGCGGCCATGCAAGCACTGCTCGCGCGCATCCGCGAACGGAACCCAACGACCTAGGGCGTGCACTGAAGGAGCATCGTCACCAAGTGTCGCAAGACGGCGGAGAGACGCTCGGCCTGCGCAGCGACAAAGGGCAGCGGCTGCGCTTCGTCCATGTAGCAGGACTGCGCCATCTCTAGCTGCAGCGCGTGCACGCCGCGCGCTGGCTTTCCGTAGTGTCGCGTGACGTAGCCGCCCTTGAAGCGACCGTTGTGCACGCGGCTCAGGCCGGGGTCGTGGCCCAGCGCCTGCCAGGCAGCACCCGCGACGGCTGGCGAGCAGCTTGTGCCGTCGGCCGTGCCGAGGTTGAGATCGGGCAAGCGCCCAGCAAAGAAGCGCGGCACCTCAGCGCGAATCGAGTGTCCATCGAGGAGGAGGGCGAAGCCATGGCGCGCTCGCAGGGCCTCTATTTCGGCGGCCAGCGCCTGGTGATAGGGCCGAAAATACTGCTCGATGCGCGCGCCGATCTCGCCGCTGTCTGGCTCGCAGCCGGCCCGATAGAGCGGCTGATTGTCAAAGCCGCGCAGCGGGCAGAGCTCGGTGTTGTCCGCCCCGGGATAAAGCGCGACGCCATCCGGACTGCGGTTCAGATCGACGACGTAGCGCGAGTGCGTAGCGTAGAACAGACCCGCCCCTAGCTCGTGGGCGAAACCGTACAGTTTCTCGACGTGCCAGTCGGTGTCTGGCATGCGCAGCGCGCCATCAGTTAGGCGCTGGGCCAGGGCCGGCGGGACATAGGTTCCGGCATGCGGCACATCGATCAGAAGCGGCAGGCGGGCAGGCAGATGAACGAAGAGATCCATGGCACGTCTCGGGGGGAGTGGGCGGCCATTATCGGCTGCGCCGCGGGGGGCAAAGAGGACTATTTCGCAGCGACGGGTCCGCTACAGCTGGACAAACCAGTCGGCGCTCTGCGACGCTGAGCTTCCGTGCTGCGCAGTCGCCCCGATGAGCCGACGGCAGATTGAGCCAGGCCGACGACAGCCCGAACCCCATCCCGATGATCGAGGCGCGCAACCTAACCAAGAGTGTCCTTGCCGGCAGTCAGCGCACGCCAATCCTGCGTGGTGTCGACCTGTCGATTGCAGGCGGCAGCTTCGCGGTGCTGCTGGGACCTTCGGGCTGCGGCAAGACGACGCTCTTGCACCTCTTGGGCGCGCTGGATCAGGCCGATGGTGGCGAGCTAACCGTTGCTGGCGTCCGCCTAAGCCCCAGTGATCCGGCGGCCCTTCTGCACTATCGCCGGCACATCGTCAGCGTCATCTTTCAGTTCTACAATCTGCTGCCCACGCTGTCGGCGCGCGAGAACATCGAGCTCGTGCTAGAGCCGCTGGGTCTGCACAGCCGGCAGCGCCGCGAGCGAGCCGATGAGCTGCTGTCGCGGGTGGGGCTCTCTGCCGCCGCCGATCAGTACCCAAGCCAGCTCTCCGGCGGAGAACAGCAGCGGGTAGCGATTGCGCGCGCCCTTGCCAAGCGTCCGCGGCTGGTGCTCGCCGATGAGCCTACCGGCAGCCTGGATCGCAAGAACAGCCGCCAGATCCTTGACCTGATGCGGAGCATCAACCGCGCCGAGCACACGACGTTTCTGATCGTCACGCACGAGCCCGAGCTCGCCGCGCAAGCCAGCCAGGTCCTGCACATGGAAGACGGGCAAATCAAGAGCTCGCAGATCCCCAGCCCAACCACCGACGCTGGCGCCGAGCCTTAGCCCTAGCCTGAGATCCCCATCGTGTCGCGCGCCAGCTCGTATCTCTCGCCGCTCTTGTTCCGGGCCATCGTGCGAGCGCTGTGGCAGACGCCAGGGCGGCTCCTCGCAGTGGTGGTTCTGGTGGCGGTGGCGATCACGGTCTACGCCGGCACGTTCACCGGCCTGGGTCACATCGCCGATACCGCGGACCGGCTGTATCGCGACCTGCACCTGTTTGATCTGGATCTGCGCATCCGTCCGCAGGCGCTCGACGGCGTCCCCAGCCCCGACGATCTGCGACGCGCCGTGCCCGGCGTGGCAGCGGCGAGCTGGCGCCTGATCCTGCCCGGCAGTATCGAACAGCCCGAGCGCCCGCATCGCGACCCAGCCTCCGCCGATCGCGGCAGCCCACCGCCGATCGTCGATCCGGCTCGCGCCGCGGGCGCCGTGATCTGGGCCATCGATCCGCAGCAGCGCCCAGCGGTTGGTGATGTGCTTTTGACCGCCGGGGACTTCCTTGCGCCCGGTCAGCCCGACGACATCTTGATCGACAAGACCTTTGCCGGTGACTGGGGCATCGCCGTCGGCGATCGCCTGATCGTGCGCGTCGCCGAGCACAACGTAGCGGTCCGCGTGCGCGGCATCGCCGTCCTGCCCGAGCACCTGATGAGCTCCTCGCTGCCGGACTATCCGGTGCCGATCCGCGGTGTGCAGGCGGGCGTCGTGGTCTCGCAGGAAAAAGTCGCACAGCTGCGCGAGCAGGCCCTGGTCAATAGCCTAGCCATCACGTTTACCGACGGGAACGCCGCCCAGCGCGAGCGCATACGTAGTTCTGTTGTCGAGCTGCTGCGGCGCTCGGGCACTCACGTAACCGCTGGGCTGTGGCCCGAAGATCAGTTCAGCGTGCACTGCACGCGCGTGCGCATCCTGTCGTACCGCGACTTCTTGCCGACGCTGATCTTGGTGTTCAACGGCCTGTCGTTCCTGGTGCTGCTGCTCTTGGTAAGGCGGATGGCGCAGACCTGGCGACGCGAGCTGGGCACGCTGCTCGCTTACGGTGTCCATCGCAGCGCGCTCGTCCTCTCGTGGGCGCTGGCCCTGCTGGCCCTCGTCGCGGTAGGTGGCCTGCTGGGGGCAGCCGGCGCGCTGCGGGTGGCCGATCAGGTCAGCGAGCAGTTCCTGTTTGGCACTGGCTTTCCGCTGCTCTTGCCGGGCCGCAGCCTGCGCCCGCTATGGCACGCCGAGCTCCTGTGCCTGGGCATCGTCTGGCCCGCCGTGCTGCTGCCGCTCTTGCCACTCTTGTGGCGGCCGCCGGCCCACCTGTTTGCCGATGAGTCGCACGAGCGCGAGTCGTCCACCGTGCTCCGCCTGTTTGCCGCCGTCGGGCGCCCGCTCGATCGCCTGCTGTGGCTCAAGACACCCGAGAAGCTCGGCTTCCGCAACGCGCTGCGCCGACCAGGAGTGTTCTTGTCGGCGACGCTGAGCATCAGCGCCATGCTGGTGGTCGCCGCCAGTATGTTCTTGTTCGCGCAGGCCCTGCCACGCGGCCTCGATCAGTTCCTGTCCAGCCAGCGCTGGCAGCTGCTCATCGAGCTCGCGCAGCCGCTCACCGAGTCCGAGCTGACCCCACTTCTGCAGCAGCCAGGCATCGCCCTCTGGGAAGGCATCCGTGTCGTGCCCGCGACGATCGGTCCGGTTCGCCCGCTGCCGGCTGCCTCAGACAAGAACGCGCCTGCCGCCTCGCTGCGCAGCCCCCCGCGCTCGTACTATCTGGTTGCCGAGGCGCTGAGTTCACGGCTGCGCGTCCCTGGCGGGTTGGGCATGGTCTACGGTCGCTACCTGCAAACCGAGAACGAACCGGAAGCCGTCATCAACCTGCGCCTCGCGCAGTCCCTGGGCCTGACGGTCGGCGACGAGCTGGCCGTGACCATCGATGCCTCCGGCGAAGCAGGGGCGGTGGTGCCAACGGCCGACGAAGCGTTGCCACGGGGCAGCGGGCGCCTGCGCATCATCGGCATCTGCACCAACTACGCCATCAATCAGGTCTTCGTCTCGCTGCACACGCTGTCGCAGCTTCAGCCGGGACCGCTGCGCTATGCCGCAGTGGTCACCGCGCCGCAGCTTCCGCCTGCGCCGGGCAGCCCGGGCGCGACGCCGCCGCTGTCCCGCGATCTCGATCTAGAAGCTCGCCTGCGTGCGCTGCCACAGGTTGCGCGAGTGGTGCCTTGGCAGCCGATCGCCAGCATCAGCCTGCTCGGCTGCGATGCCCTGGTGGGCTTCGTGCGCCTCTACGGCAACCTCGGCGGTGCGGTGGCGCTGTTTCTGATCTTCACCGTCATCCTGGTTGGTGTCAGCGATCGCCGGGGCGAGTACGCGCTCCTGCGCAGCCTCGGGTTTAGCGATCTTGATCTCCTGCGCTGCGTGCTGGCCGAGGTCGTGCTGCTCACGCTGTGTTCGGCCCTGCTGTGCGTGCCGGGAACGCAGCTGGCCACCTGGATTTTTCAGGGACGGCTGATGCAGATCTCGGACTTTGTGCCCATTGAGTTCGGTGTGCGCGCCTGTCTGACCGTGCTCGCTCCGGCGCTCTTGCTGATGCCACTTTCCGCGCTGCCCGCCGGCCGCCGAGCCGCCCGCTTGTCCCCGGCGACCCTGCTGCGCCTGCGCGGCTAGCCGCACCGCAGATGTCCCCAGTCTGCCTTGCGGTCATTGACTGGTAAGACCACGCGGCCCGTCTGCCACGCAGCGATTGCAATCGCTACTGGCATCACCGAAACTATCAGGCTAATGGACCCTATCGTCGGCACTCAGATCGGCCAGTACCGCGTAGGTCGGCCAGTCGGTGCCGGGGGCATCGGTTCAGTGTTCGAGGCGACGCATCAGCAGATCGGTCGCCGCGTCGCGATCAAAGTTCTGCGCGCTGAGCACGCTCGCAATCAAGAGACGGTGACGCGCCTGTTCAACGAAGCGCGAGCCGTAAACCGCGTCGAACATCCCGGGCTGGTGCAGATCTTTGACTGCGACTACCTGCCCGACGGCCGCGCCTACTTGGTCATGGAGTTTCTGCAGGGCGAGACGCTGACCCAGCGGCTCACGGCCAGCGGCGGGCGCTTCGGCATCGCCACCGCGCTGCGCATCGCCTATCAGCTTGCGTCGATCCTCGCCGCCACACACAGCGCGAGCATCGTCCATCGCGATCTCAAGCCCGGCAACATCATGCTGGTGCGCGATCCCGATATGCAGGCAGGTGAGCGCGTAAAGCTCCTCGACTTCGGCATCGCAAAGCTGGCACCAGAGGCGGGCAGCGATGGTCTGACGCGACCCGGCATGGTGTTTGGCACCCCGACCTACATGTCCCCCGAGCAGTGCCGCGGATCATCGGATGTCGATGGTCGCTCGGATGTCTATTCGCTGGCGGTGATCCTCTATCAGATGCTGGCTGGCAAGCCGCCCTTCCCCGGCGAAGGAGTCGGCGTTGTCGCCATGCACCTGTGTGAAGATCCGCCGCCCATCGAGTCGCTGGTGCCAGGAATCGATCCGGCGACGGCGGCGCTTGTCGGTTCGATGCTGGCGAAGAAGCGCGAGGATCGCCCGAGTATGGAGCAGGTGGCGGTCACCCTGAAGCAGCAGTCGGCGACCGGCAGCGCCTCGTACCCTTCGATCTCGCAGTCGGCGATCGCCCGCGCCACCGCCACTACCGCGCCGATGGCGGGCCTGTCAGGAGACCAGAGTGGCTCCTTATCTCACCCCAGCATGCTCGGTCGCATGGTCGGCCAGCAGGTCGAGCAGAAGCCCTCGGGGTCGCTGCTGTGGACGCTGATCTTAGGGGGTCTGCTCTTGACCGTAAGCGGCGTGGCGACGGTCTGGCTGCTGCGACCGCCCAAGCCTGCCCCCATGCAGCGCACGCCGGCGACAGCGAACAAAGCCGATCCCAGCGCGCCTGGCGATCCCAGCCCGACGGTCACCTCTCCGACGGTGGCGCCCGCGCCATCCGCCGGGACAGGACGCCCGCGAACGACGCCGGAAAAGGCCGGCGAAGGCCGCTCCAAAAACAGTGGCAGCGGCAAGACACCACGGCCCCCGAAGACCCCCTCCTCTCCCACCTCCACAGAGCCGACCGCGCCCTCACGAATCCAGATGCTCGATGACTAACCCGCCTACCCGGGCGATCCCCTGCGAGACGTCGGAGATCCGATTGATCCTCGCTAGTCGCTGGTGATACCGTCGTTAGCACCGGTCTATGCAGCAAGCGCAACAACTTGGCCGCTATCACCTGCTTGACAGGATTGCCTTCGGCGGCATGGCAGAGATCTACCGCGCCAAGACCGCCGACGGCACCGGCCGCATGCACCTGATGGCGGTCAAGCGAGTGCTCGCTCACCTCGTCGAGGATGAAGAATTCATCCACATGCTGATCGACGAGGCTCGTCTGACGGCGCTGCTCAAGCACCCGAACATCGCGCGCATCTACGAGTTCTGCAAGACCGACACCGAGTACTTCATCTCGATGGAGTACGTCGACGGCAAGGACCTGCGTGCCCTGCTAGAGAAAGCACGGCAAGCGCAAGAGTTCATTCCCGAAGAGCACCTGGCCTACATCTGCATGCAGGTGGCGCGTGGGCTGCACTTCGCGCACCACTTGACCGATCGGTCAGGGACGCCGCTCAACATCGTGCATCGCGATGTCTCACCGTCGAACGCACTCATCTCGTACGCCGGTGAAGTCAAGCTGTGCGACTTCGGCATCGCCAAGGCGGCGGGGGCGCGCTCGCAGACCAAGACCGGCGTCATCAAGGGCAAGGTCAAATACATGTCGCCGGAGCAGGCGATGGGCAAGAAGCTCGACGGCCGCTCCGATCTGTTTTCGCTGGGCACGCTGCTTTACGAAATGGTCGCGCTGGCCGCACCGTTTCATGCGCAGACCGAGATCGAGCTGCTGTTCGCAGTGCGCGATGCCCGCAAGCGACCGATTCGCGAGCTCCGTCCCAACATCAGCCAGGGCCTCGAAATCATCATCGAGCGCGCCATGGCCAAGCAGAAAGAGCGACGCTTCCAAGACGGCGAAGAGTTTGCCGAGTCGCTGCGCGCTTTCCTGCTCGATAGCTATCCCGGCTACGGCCCGGCGCAGCTCTCGCGCTACATGCTGACGATGTTCGCCCGCGAGCGCGAGCGCGAGCAGCGGGCGCTCGATGACTACGTCATCATGCCCGGCAAGATGGAGGCCTTTGGCGAGAACCTGCTCGCCGACGTCATGGGCCCCGATGCTGAGTACACGCAGTTCACCGCGGCGTTTGGCGAGAAGCTGTCGCCCGCCGAGGTCGAAGCCAGCGTGCCGCTGCCCAATCCGATGCAGCAGATGCGCGTGCTGTCCTCCGTCAGCATGCCGGAGCTCCTGGATGCCGAAGAGATCGAGCCGTCGGGCATGGACGAGCTGGACGTGCCGACCTTCCAGCGACCGCGCGTCTCGGCGACCGAGCTAGGTCTGCTAGAGCCGGGCCCGGTGAGCTCATCGCCCTCTGCTTCGACCATGCCGCGTGGTGCCGCTCCGGCCTCGGCCAAGACTGCGCCGCCGGCCGCTCGCGGAGGCATGGCCGCCGCGCTACCGAGCGGCAACGAGACCGCCATCCTGCTGCGCGACACGCCGGGTCTGCCCAACCTGCACAGCGAGTCGACGTACATCGTCGGCGACGACCCGGGAGCCGATGGCGGCGACGATGGCCTGCACGCTCAGCAGACGCACATCTTGTCGCGCGATCAGGTCGAGGCCTTGATCGCCAAGCGGCTTGGCAAGCCGATGCCCGCCGCGCCGATGACGCAGCCGCTGGCGCCGCCGCAGATCTCGCAGTCGCTGTATCAGCCGCCCGCTCCGCGTACCTCGACCCCTTCGCAGGCGATGCCACAGGTGCCGGCCGCTCCGGTCCTGCCCACCTCGCTGGCCGATGACTCGGATCTGCACGCGGCATCGACGCAGATCCTCAGCTTTGACAGCCTGCCGGCCAACATCCGCGACATCCTGCAGCGGCGGTCGGGACAGCCCGCGGCCCCGGCCGCTCCGGCCCCCGTGGTCAGCCCAGCAGCGCCGCCGCCAAGCCCGGCGATGAACCTGCAGCCGCTCGACAGCGATGTGCACGAGCTAGCCACCGCGCACCTTGACTGGTCGCCGATCGATCAGCTCCCGCGGGGCGAGCTACCGGCGCCGCCCGATCCCTCGCTGATGCAGCCGACGCGGCCCGCTGCCATGGCCCGCTCTGCGACGGGGGCGCAGGCTCCGATTTCGCCGACACCGCCCCGCTCAGCCACCGGTGCGCAGGCTCCGATTTCGCCGACGCCGCCCCGCTCAGCGACTGGCGCGCAGGCTCCGATTCCCATGACCGCGCCCCGCTCTGCCACGGGAGT
The DNA here is from genome assembly GCA_937952145.1 of uncultured Myxococcales bacterium. Classification (GTDB taxonomy): domain Bacteria; phylum Myxococcota_A; class Polyangia; order Palsa-1104; family JAEUJZ01; genus JAEUJZ01. Next base: position 11,153 of record CALFYE010000294.1, on the reverse strand, counting down.
GCAGACGCCGATCTCGCCGCATCCCGCAAGGCCGGCAACACAGGCGGCCCAGCCCGCGCTGCCCGCACCCCGGGTGCCGGTCACGCCCGAGCCAATTACCCAGCCGGCGGCCTCCTCGTCGCCGCCTGCCGTCGGTGCGGCCAGCCAGAGCGCCCCGCCAGCCCGCACGATCGCCGAGCCGCCGACGCGCCGCACAGCACCGCCCGATGACGAGCCACCGACCTGGACCGCCGCCCCGCCGCGCGTGGCCGCCCCGGTCAGCCCCGAGCCCCCCGTTCCGCCTCGCCGTCCAACCACGCCGCAGGTGCCGGTGACGCCCGCGCCAGCCGCCGCCCCACCGCGTGTCGCCACCCCGCTAGGCAGTGGCCTGCGCGGGGCGAGTCCGGTTCTGACCCCCAGCCTCCCCGAGCCGCGACCGTCCGCCCCTGAACCAGCGCCTGCCGCCATCGCGCCAGCCGCCGTGGTGATGAGCCAAGGCGACGATCACGACGACGAATGGGAGAGCCTGCCGCACCTCGACAGCACGATGATGGCGCGTGGCAGCGAGCTACAGATTCCCTCGCGACCGACAGCACCAGTGATGCCGCGGGCAGCCGCAGCGGCCCGCCCGGTGGCCCCGCGAGCCCGACCCGCCACCCCGATCGTCGAAGACTATCCGACGATCCCGCCGTCGAGCTTGCTCAGCGCCGATGACGACGAGTTCGAAGAAGATGGCCCCCCGACCTCCGAGCAGAAGGTCGAGCCGATCACCGATGCCTCGCTGGCTGCGCCCTCTGCCGCTCAGGTGGCCGACGAACCGCCGACCCCGCCGAAGAGTGCTGCCCCAAGCAAAGCAGTGCTCGGCAGCAAGCCGGGCCTGCTGGGCCGCGCGCCGGGCAAGCCCCTTCCCGCCGCCGGGACGGACGAGCCGGTCACCCTGCCGAAGTCGACGCCGCCCTGGTCACCGACTGGAGCCAGCAAGGGGCTCGCGCGTACCGCCGAAAAGACGCCGCTGCGCCCAGCCGAGAAAGTCGCCGAAAAGCCAGCCGATCGGGGGCTCGCCAAGGCGCCTGAAAAGCTTCCTGAAAAGGCGCCTGAAAAGCTCCCCGAAAGAGCGCCCGAAAAGGCACCTGAAAAGCTGGCCGACAAGGCCGCCGAGAAGCCAGGCGAGCGCTTTGACGACCTGGGCTTCGACGCCGGATCAGACTTCGCCGAAGACACCGACAAAGGTGGCGGGCCGAAGGGCTTTGGTGGAGCTGGGGCCGAGAGCGTCGATCCCTCGCCGTACCTCACCGGCAACAGCGCACCTTCGGGAAAGCGGCTCGACTTCCTTGGCAAGCTAGGCAAGCCACCGGGGAGCTCGCCGCGCGTCCCGACCTCGGGCGGACGCCCGGGGGCTTGGGACAACCTGCCGCGCAAGAAGTAGCCAGCCGGTCCGGAGCAGGCGGTCTCAGCGCGCGCGCACGACGATCGGGGGGCGGTCGCCGCGCTCTTCGACCTGGCCGATGACTTGCGCCGGAACCCCCTGCGCGTGAAGTGCAGCCAGAGCCGCCTCGCTCTCGTGGGCAGGCAGCGCCACCAGCAGACCGCCCGAGGTCTGCGGATCAAACAGCAGCTCTTCGTGCGCGGCGTCGAGCGAACCGTCGATCTCCAGCTGGCTGCGATAAGCGGCACGGTTATTTTTTGCCCCGCCACAGGTCACACCGGCCGCAGCGAGGGCCAGCGCCCCGGGATACAGCGGCAGCCGATCCAGATCGATGCACAGTCGCACGGCCGGCTGCGTTGCGCGCGTCATGCCCAGCGCGTGACCGACCAGCGCAAAGCCGGTGACATCCGTCGCGGCGTGCACCGAAAATCCCTGCAGCACGGCCGCCGCCTGCCGGTTCGTCGCGGCCATGCCGTCGGCGCAGCGCCGCAGCTCGGCCGTCGAAAACGACTGTCCTAAGAGACCGCGCCGCACCCCACTTACAAAAAGCCCGGTGCCGAGCGGCTTGGTCAAGATCAGCGCATCGCCGGGCTGCGCGCCCACGTTGCGCCAGATGTGATCGGGCGCGACAACGCCAGTCACGCTGAGGCCGAAGAACAGCTCCTGCGCATACACCGAGTGCCCACCGACCAGGGCGACGCCGGCCTCGGCCAGCACGGCGCGCGCGCCCGCCAAGATCTCGGCCGCGACCTCTTTTTCAAGTCCGCGGGGAAACAGGCAGAGGTTGATCGCGCACACCGGCCGCCCGCCCATGGCGTAGACATCGGAGATCGAATTCGCCGCAGCGATGCGCCCATAGCCCTGCGGATCGTCGAAGGGTGGCGTGATGAAGTCCGCCGTCGTCACCAGCGCCTGCTGTGCATCTAGGCGCACCACGCCGGCATCGTCGCCGGTCTCCAGGCCGACAAGGACATCGCCGAGCGCGAGGTCGGCGGCGGTGGTTGGCAACACCAAGCCACTGCTTGCTAGAAGTGCGTGCAGGTCACCCGGACCCACTTTGGCCGCTCAACCACCCGACGAGGCAAAGCGAGTGATGGCCCGCGGATCAGGACGAGGCTCGGCCGCGGTCTCGGGCGTGGTCGTAGGACCTCCGGTCGGCGGCGAAATCTTCATGCGTCCGGCACGCTAACACATGATAGGTTTTGCATACTCACCAGACACACAACCAACCCCCAGCGCCACCATAGCGTTGGGGCTCGCGGGGAGGAGACCATGCCCAAGATCGAATTCAGTCAAGCCCACAGCCTGGATGCCGGCGAGCTTAAGAAGCGTCTCGATGGCATGAGCAAAGAGCTGAGCGATAAGTACGAGATCAAGTCGAAGTGGGTCTCGGACACCAAGGCGGAAGTCAGCCGCAGCGGCATCACCGGCAGCATCAATATCGAGCCGACCAAGGTCACGGTGGCGCTGGACTTGTCGTTCATGATGTCGCCGCTTAAGGGCACGATCGAAGAGAAGCTGCGCGCCAAGCTCGGCGAGATCTGCAAGGTCTGAGCCGATGAACTTCGTCTTCTCGCACGACTTTGACATCGACGCTGAAGGCTTCTGGAAGATGTTCTTCAGCGAAGACTACGAGCAGGCGCTGTGGAAGCACCTCAAGCTGCACAACCCGAAGATCCTGGAGCGCAAGGACGAGGGCAACACCTATCGTCGCAGCGTGCGTCTGGAGCCCGAGATGGAAGTCCCGGCCTGGGCGGCTTCGGTGGTCAGCAACACCGGCTACATCGAGCACGACGTGCTGCACCGCGATCGCAACAGCATGGATGTGCGCATCGAGCCGCTGATGATGAAGGATCGCTTCAACATGCACGGTGTGTTCAAGGTCACGCCGCTTGGCCCCGGTCGCTGCCGTCGCGAATTCAGCGGCGACATCAAGATCAACGTCATGCTCGTCGGCGGCAAGATGGAGAAGTTCATGATCGACCGCATGCGCGAAGGCTACGACGCCGCCGCGGTGATGACCCGCGACTACCTCGCCCGCAAGAAGGCCGCGCAGGCCCAGTCCTAGTCTGCGACCCCGCCCCCTTCCCTGCCCTGCCTCGCGATCCTCGCATTGCTTTCCCTGCCCCCTTCCAACCCCCCGTGCCGACGCTCCTGCGTCAGGCCGGGGTTCCTGCAGCCGGCCAGTCTGCGATTCCCAGGCGCTGGCTAGCCCAGGCAAAAAACTGCGCCGCCTTTTTCTCATCTAGCGAATCGGGACTCGACAGCGCCTGCGCGCCGTCCTCCCAGTAGGTGCCGGTCTGGCCGGCGAGCGCCGGGTTTAGCACGAGCGCTGCGAGGTTGCGCGCCGCGACCTCTTTCGAGGTAGCAAACGGCATGAAGCGCAGCACGTAGCGCAAAAAGAAGCGCATCGCCCCGTGCACGCTTTCGGCGGCTGTTGTCGGCACAAAGCCAGGGCAGACGGCGTGTACACCGACGGCAGATGCTGGCAGACGCCGCGCCAGCTCGTACGTGAACCAGAGCAGCGCGAGCTTCGAATTCTTGTAGGCGCGATTGGGGTCATAGCCCTGCGCAAGCTCGGGATTGTCGGGCTCGAAGTGAACAGCGGCACCGCGTCCCCCGGGCCGGTGCATGCGCGAGGTCACGCAGACCACCCGCGCCTCTGGGCTTCGCCCCAGACAGGGCAAAAGCAGGCGGGTCAGCAGTATTGGGGCCAGCACGTTGACGCCTAGCGTCTCTTCAAAGCCGTCGGCGGTGGTCCGTCGCACGGGGCTCTGCTGCATGATGCCGGCGCAGTGGAACAGGACATCGATGCGCCGCGGCGAAAGCTGGGCCCCCGCCTGGCGAATCGAGGCCGTGGACGCGAGATCGATGGTTACCGCTTCGACCTGGGCGCTAGGCACCACCGCCCGCACCGCCCGACAGGCCGCCTCGCCCTGAGCAGCCGAGCGACTCGACAGAATCAGCGCATGCCCGTGCTGCGCAAGGACCTGGGCCGTCGCCTGACCCAGTCCGCGACTGCTTCCCGTAAGCAGGATAATCTTCTCTGACATGACGCCTAGCGTAGCAAGCGCGACCGGCGGCCATAAACACCGGCTTAGCCGATCGCCGAACACCGAACCGCAGGCGCACGCTAAGATGGCAGAGGGAGGTTTCATGGACGCAGCACTTCGTCGTCGAGTCAGAGGTCCGCTCGGGCTGGGCTGGCTGCTTATCTGCGCAGTCTGCGGCGCGCCATCGCTTACGCTCGCTCAGACACAGCCTGGGGGCGGTCAGCCGGCGGGCGGAGGCGGTGCGATGGCAACCGTCAAGAACGTTGCCGGCAAGGTCGCCCCGCTCGCCAGCAAGGCGGCCCCCATCGCCACCAAGGCCGTCCAGGCCGTGCGCGGCAAGAGCGGTGCGCCAGCCGGCGGAAGCGCACCAGCCGGCGGAAGCGCACCAACCGGCGGAAGCGCACCAGCCGGAGGCAATCCCTCGCTGCAGCAGCGAGCCGTGGATGCCCTGCGCGGGGTCGCGGGTGGTGCCGCGGGCGGAAACAGCCCGGCTGCCGCCAATCCCGGTGGAGCCCCCGCCTCTCCGCGCCCGGCCTACCCACAGGCCGGAGGCGCCGCTCCTACCCCGGCAGCCCCCGCCGCTCGCCCCGCGCCACGGCCCGGCGCTCCTCCCGGCTAAGGACGCCGCCCGGCTTGCCGGGAGGATCCTTGACCGTCCAACCTAGCAGCCGCTCAGCGTCGGTGCACCGCCGCAACGGAAGTTGACATCCTTGCCCGCCGGGAGCGGTGCGCCGCCGGCCCGCCACACCCCCGCCACCACCGTATCGGGACAGAGGGGCTGCGGCGAGACCGTGCTGGGTACCGCGCAGAAGCAGTCGGCCGCTTCCGGCATGCAAGCCGCGACGATCCCCGGGTCCGAGGGACTGGGTGTCGCGCTCTGCGCCCAGCCCTGGCAGCAGGTCGCGCTGCACTGCGGCAGGTAGGCATCGGGCAGCCCGCCTGGCTGGGTGCTGTCGACAAAGCCGACCTGGCACTGCGCCACCCCATTTTGGTACTTGGGCATGATCTCCAGGCAGTTGGCCCCGATCTTGTTGCGCACCTTTTCCGCGACGGCATCCAGCGCCGAGGGATAGTTTGCGGCGTCGCAGATGCTGCGCTCGACCGCGACATCGGGACTTAGCTGGCGCAGAAACGCTGAAAGCCGATATTGCGCCTGACCAAAGAAGCCCTTGGGGCTGGTGGTCAGCTTCATCTGCGGATCCGGGTCGTAGCAGGCGGCCTGTGTCTTTTCGCCGCGGTTGAGCGCATTGGTCGACACATCGCCCGCCGCGCTTCCCGCGATCTCCAGGCGACCGTTGCCGGTATGACCGCGGGCCATGAAGTCCTGCAGCGAAGGCGTCCAGATGCCGGCCACCACCAAGCGATCAGACCGGCGCAGCGCAGCGAGGAACTTGGCGTACTTGGTCGTCGGCTCCAGGAAGCTGCCCGTCGCCTCGCGGCAGTTGTGCTTCAGGCCCGGAGTGGTCATCGGCTCATCGCAGACCAGCGACTTGGCGATGCAGCGATAGTCGAGGTTGAAGCAGCTGTAGCCCGGTGCCGGATCCTGCGGATCGCAGCTTGCGCTGGTCGGGTCCAGGACCGAGCGCTGCGCGAGCTGCACGGAGCAGTCGTCTTCATCGGTGATGAAGATGACGGCGAGCACTGAGTTCTCGCGCAGGAAGCCCTTGTTCTCAGTCAGGTGACCATCGAGCGAGCGCTTCATCGACTCCAGCGGGGACTCAACGCCGCAGCCGTAGTCGCCGACCAAGCCGATGCACTTGAAGGCGCGCTCGGCGACGGTGCTTGCCGACAGACCGGCTGCGTTGGACGGCGCGACATTGATGCGGTCGCCATCCTTGGCGATCCACAGATCCCGCGGCACGAACGTCGAGTCCGGACACAGCGCCGTGACTCCGCTGCTGGCGTTGCCGTTGCATGCCACAGCAAACTCACTGCCCTGATCCGCGCTCTGGATGCGCGCGCTACACGGCTTGTTCTGCAGCAGACCATCGTCGCCTTTGGCGGTGTTGCAGCGCGAGTCCGGACTGCCGGGAAAGCTAGTCTTTCCCGGGGGCAGCGTCCCGACATCGGTGGTGATTATGCCGATGTGATAGTTGGTCTTCAGGTCATCGATCTTCTTCATGAATCCGGGAATCGCCGAGGCGATGGCCCGCTGCTTGGGGCTCATCGAGACTGAGTTATCGACCACAAACAGAATGTCGACATCCTTAGCGAGACGCAGATCCACCGTCGTGTTGCCCGTAGCTGCCGCACAGCGGTTGAGTGCCTCGCTGCGCTCACAGATATCCGCCCCCGGCGGAATCGGACAAGGCGCCGCCACATCGGGAGCGGTACAGCCCAGGTGCAGACCGGAAAACAGTACGCCCATACCCAAAAAGGAATCTGACCGTCGACGGCGCATAGGAAGCTCCTTTGTCAGGCAGAATCCCAAAAAACAGCGACGGAGTGTTCCGTCTGTCGGGGATTCCTAGAGGCAGGGGAGCAGAGTCCTATCCACTTCCGGACCCCACTTCTCTCTGCTTTCAACCATTAGGCCGGGAGCCCCGGATTTCCTTACGGTGTCCTTGCTTCCGATGCACAAATTTTTTCAGGAATTTAAAGACAGAAGAAACTGCGCGGGAGGCGGGGGGAGATTCCTTTTTTGCGCGAATTTTCGAGCGGAGCTTAGCGCACAGTCAGCTCAGGAATCGGCACACCCGAGACCTGTCCGCGCGACTCGATGTGGCGGATGATCACCAGACCCGGCGAGGAGCCACGATACGCACCTTCGAGCAGCAGGCTAAGGCTGCGCTTGCCGCGGAAGGGCACGGTCACGATCTGCATCTGCGTGCCGCCCTGACCCTGCTGGCCGTAGATCAGCTGGCCGCGATAGTCCGACAGGATGTCGTCGGTCTGCTTGACCGATGTCGTGGTCGGTACGGCGATGATGGCGTAGTGCTCCAGCGGATCGCGACTGGGATCAAGGTCGATGGTGAGCGAAAACTCTTCGCCAACCGCGACCCCCGGCTTGCTGGCGCGCACCCGTGCCCAGGTCTTGTTCGGCGTCGGCTCCATGCGCACCAGATCCTTGCGATCGATGCGTGCGATCGAGCCCGCTCCCAGCTCGATGGTGGAGGGACCGCGCAGGGTCTGATCAAAGCGCAGGGTCTCGCCCCCCGCCCGACCAGCCTCAGTCGCCTTGGCTCGGCTGCCCACGAGGAGCTGAAGCTCCAGAAAGCGAACCATGGCCATCGGCGTCGAATAGACACCGCCGAGCAGCGCTGGTCCCTGCAGGAGGCCCGGCTCCTGCGTCAGGATCATGCCGCGCGTAACCTGACGATAGAGCTTGGCGAAGTTCGCCAGATCTCCCTTCTGATAGTAGGCGGTCGCCAGATCGGTCAGGTACTGCAGGCCGCCGACCCGCTCGAAGGCGCGCAGGAAGCGGAAGGTGTCGTAGGCTTTCGAAAATGCAAGCTCCGTGTCCTGGGCATCCAGATCCAGGCGCGGCAGGAGCTTCTCGCTGGCCCAGCGCGTCACCGCATCATCGGTCAGCACGCGGTACACCACCTGGCCATCGATCTCGACGGGAATCACCGCCTGACCACTGCTGTCAAAGCCGGCCTCGGAGTCGGTCTTGTAGCTCTTTTGCTGCAGTGCCTGACGAATGCGACCCAGCATGGCCTGCGCCGTGGTCAGCGCTTGCCGCAGCCGCGCATCGGCCGAGTTGGCCTGCTCTAGCGCCTTGATCGTCGAGATCAGGTTGCGCCCGACCCAGCCGGTCCACAGCGGGTTGTAGGCGATGCCAGGATAGGGACGGCACAGACCCTCGCCGGCCTTGTCACAGAAGGCTTCATCGAGATCGCGGATGTCCTTGTCGATGCCAGTCCGCAGGGTGTGCCCCAGACCTTCGTCGTCGATCAGGCGCTTGCTGATCGCTGCCACCAGCACGGCGCGCACCGCAGCGCGGGCCGACAGCGCCTCGGCGTGACCGAACCAAGACTCGCTCGTGGTGACGATGTTCATCACCACGCCGCGCAGAAGCGGCCCGGCGCCGGGATAGATGCGCATGGTCTCGCCGGCTGCCAGCTCTACCTTGCTGCCCTCGCCGAAAACGAGGCGGGAATAGGTCACCGGCTGCTCCGACAGCGACAGCAGGTTCATTCGCCGCTGATCGCGAGTCTGACCGTTGCCATCGCGCAGCGTGACCAGAAGCTCGCCAGGCTTGTACAGCGAAAGCGGCAGATCGATCGTCGCGTGCCCCGGTGCCACCGGACGCTGGAAAGGAGCGCTGACGCCCACGCCCTCGGCTGTCAGCGTCAGGGTGTCCTTGGTGTCGTTGCTGGTGTCGATCGGTACGGTCAGGCGAGCCCCTGGCACGAAGCTGCGTGCCACGCGCACCTCGGCCGCGACATCGCGCTTCACATCGACCGCGGTCTGAGCCGTGGCGTAGTCCAGGCTGCGGACGCCGATCACCCGCACCACCAAGCGCCCGGTCTGCGGCGGCAACGTCACGCGAACGCTGCCCACGCCATTTTCATCCGTGATGACCGTGCCGCAGAACACCACCTTGCGGTCGCCTTCGCGGATCTCTTCGCTGGGCTCGGCAGAGGCATCTTGACCGCCGCTGCCGCCGCGACCTCCCCGCCCACCGGGGGACGGTCGACCCGCGACCATCGGGGCCGCCATACGCATCGCCGGAGCCGCGCCGATCGAGCCGTACCCGACTCCGCCGCCCCCACTGCCGCGACCGACTAGGCCCAGCCCGCCGATGCCGAAGGAGGCGCTGGACTTGGCGGGAGGCCCGGAGGAGTCAGCGCCCAGCAGCGAGTCCATTTCCTTCTTCGCTCCGCTCTTGCCCTTTCGCATGGTCATGGGAGGAGCGGGACGGGTCGGCTTGGGCGGCGGGTCTTCGATGTACTCCTCGATCATGCCGGTGTTGTCGGTCCAGCTCGACACCGAGCGCGAGGCGTTGCGCAGCGAGTCCCCGAGCGCACTGGCGAGCGGTGTCGCCGGGGCGCGAGCCGGAACGCGGTTGTCATAGACCTCGATGACGGCGCTCACCTGGGCCGGCTTGTCCGACAGATCGCGGGCCCGGATCGCAAGCGGCAGCGTCGCAAACGGCCGTCCTTCGGTCGGCGCCTCGATGGCCAGCTTCAGGCCGGTCGGCATCATGCCCACTGCCCAGCCTTCTTTGAACTCGTCGTTGATGAAGCCGCCGATCGTCACCAGGGTCCACGGCGGCAGGAGCTCGACCTCTAGCTGCTTGCGGGCCGGCAATTCGGCCGGCAGCGGGATGCGACGCGACTCGAAGCTGCCGTCGGACTTGGCCTGGTGGGCAAACAGAATCGGGCTCTTGATGAGCGCGTTCACTGTCAGGTGCAGCTTGCCGTCTGTGGGCAGCACGGAATCGACGCTGAAGGGATCGCTGCCGCCCTTTTTGCTTTCGACAAACAGGTCGCGCCCCGGCACCTGCACGGTGTTCTCATACGGCGCCACGCTGACCCGATGCACCGTCGAGACATTGCCCGAGATGGCCAGCATCTCGCGCTCGACGTGCGACGAGCCTTCAAACTGATGGCGCAGGCTGCCGCGCGGCGTCACCACCTCGATCTGAAACGGTCCCGAGTGGCCGCCGACATTCAGCGTGCCGGCCAGCTTTCCGCCTTCGGCCTTGATCGTCTGCGAGGGACCCGCGTAGGTGCCGTTGCAGCCGGGCAGCATGCAGCGGCTGTGCACCTCGACATCGCCGCTATACGCGCGGTTCGAGACGCGGAGCTCGTTCTTGAAGTTCAGGCCGTTGCCCCAGCGCATGCCGGCGCCCGCCGCGTTGCCAAGAAACCAGCCGGCCGGCAGCGACTCTAGCTCGTCGGGCTTGGTCAGCTTGCGAAACTCGTGGGCAAACGACACCGAGCCGAGCGAGCCCTGCACCACCGCGAACGTCGCCGTACCCTTGGCCTTGCCGCCTTGGATCTGGACGTCGGCGCGATACTCGCCAAGCTCTAGCGGAGCCTTGTCGCCATCCATGATCTCGATGACCGCGACCCCGTTCTTGTCGAGCACGCCCTTGTGATCTTTGGCCTGGCTGTCGCGCTTCTGCACCTTGGCCGTCCACTCGGCTCCCGGGCGCCCCAGCGACAGCAGACGCAGGTAGACCTTTTCATTCGGCCAGTACTGCGGCTGATCGACAGTGACCGAGGTGAAGTCCAGCCGCAGCGCGGCGGCCACGCGATCGCTGGCGGCCACTGCCTTGCGGCTGTCCATGTCGACGCGGAAAAACTTCGACTCTTGCATGCCCTTGGGTCGCTTGCGAACGACACGACCCGAGGCCACACCGACCGAAAAAGCCAGACCCAAAGAGAGGATGCTCAGCGCCCAGCGGGCAGGCTGCGATCGACCCGGAAGCATGGATTCCCCCATGACTAGATGGAAAATGGAAAAGCGGAAGGGCGACGCCGAAGGACGTCGCCAGCGTAGGACTTAGAGTGCGGCAGAGACTAGAAGTTCCCAGAAAGGGCGAGGCCGGTGTTGGCGGGGCTGATGGTCGGCATAAGCTGGATCTTCTGGTTCCAGGCGTAGACCGGAACGCGCTGCTTGCTGACGGCGCCGGCGATGAGCAGGGCCAGACCCGTCCCCTGCGCCAGGCCCGAGAAGGCCAAGCCAACCATCGAAATACCCCGTGCCGCGTCGTTGGGCAGGGTGGTCATGGCGATCCACGG
>CALFYE010000293.1 GCA_937952145.1 uncultured Myxococcales bacterium | reverse complement strand
CACCAGCGGACTTTGGATGCTGTGCTTCCAGGACTGCTTGGTCAGTCCGGAAGGCTCGCCAGCACAGGTAACAATCGGCAAGCAGGCACCGGGCGGGGTCATCTGCTGCTCGACGGGATCCATCGGCACGGTGATCGATCTGCCAGTGTCTTGGCCGCCGCAGCCAAGGAGCAGAGTCAGTAGAGAACCCAGGCCGTACGAAGGCAGCCCAGGTCGAGTCGCACGGGACAAGATGGATCGATCCAGCATCCCCTGAGCTTATCGCGTCTGGCGGCTGAACGAGGTCAGCGTGAGATTGGCTAAGACTTACGCGGGTGGATGCGCACGGCGCGCACTCGGCGGGGCGAAACGTCGGCGATCTCAAGCTCGCTACCGTCGCTGGCGGTCAGCCGCGTGCCCTGGGCGGGGATCTCGTGGGCCAGCGAGATGCACAGGCCAGCGATGGTGTGCCACTGCTCGCTCTCGGGCAGCTCGGTCTTGAGCGCGCGATTAACCTCGCGCACGGGTGTCGTGCCCATGACCAAGGCGGTGCCGCTGGGCTCGCGCTGGATGGTGTTGGCGACCGCATCGTGCTCGCTGAAGATCTTGCCGACGAGCTCTTCGATTAGATCTTCGATGGTGATCAGGCCCAGCATGCCACCCTGTTCATCAACCACTACCGCGATCGAGCCGCGCTGCTGCTGCATGTCGTGCATCAGATCGAGGGCGCGGACACTGCCGGGTACGAAGCGGATCGGTCGCATGAACTTGTCGACGGTAAATGGTTCGCCACCCAGCGTCGGCACGATCAGATCCTTGGTCGCGACATAGCCGACGACATTGTCGGCCGTGCCCTCATAGACCGGGATGCGGGTGTGGACATGCTGCGACAGCGCCCGCTGTAGCTGCTCGGCGCTGGCCTCGCGCGAGATCGAAACGACGCGCACCCGCGGCACCATCACCGAGGCGACCGACAGCTCGCGAAAGTCGATGGCGCGCGCCGCCAGCTCACCGGCTCGCGGATCCAGCGCGCCGGTCTTGGCCGCTTCCTCGACCATCTCGCGCAGCTCATCGGGGGACAGGCGGGTCTCGGTAAAGCTGGTCTTGTCGCCAAACAAGCGCAGCACTAGGTTCGACGCCGAGGTGAGGATCCAGATGAACGGCCGCGAGATGTGCGACAAGCCGAGCAGCACCGGCCCCATGAACATGGCGTAGCCCTCGTTCGAGCGCAGGGCCAGCGACTTCGGCACGAGCTCGCCCAGGACGAGCGAGAGAAACGAGATAGTACCGACCACCAGGGCAAAGCCAATCTGCTTGGCATACGGTGCCAGCAGCCCCGAATGAGCCACCAGGCGGGCGAGGCGCTCGGCGAAGACATCGCCACCGAAGGCGGCCGCGGCGGCGCCAATGACCGTGATCGCGCTCTGCACCGTGGCCAAAAATCGCTCGGGCTGATCGCGCAGCGCTTGCACGGCTCGGGCGCGGGCATGCCCTTCATCGATGAGCTCTCGTAGCCGCGTCTTGCGCAGCGAGATCACCGCCAGCTCAGCGCCCGAAAACAGGCCGTTGGCGATGATCAACGCCAGGATGATGATCGCTTCGGTCATGCTCAGGCTCTCGAGGCTGCGCTGCCAGCCGCTGGGCTAGGAGGACGCGCCGTGACCACCACCTCGACCCCACCTTCGGGGGCTAGCACCACCCCGCGACGCCGAGCCGGCGGCGGAATCGCCGAGGCCAGCCGAAGGTCCGCCCCCGTCACCAGCGTGGCCAGCACCACGGTCATCTCATACAGCGCAAACGAAGCCCCCAGGCAGCGCCGGTGCCCACCCCCAAACGGCAGCCACTCTGAGATGGGAATCTTGCGCTCTAAGAAGCGCTCAGGACGGAACTCGTGCGGCTCGGGCCAGACGCGCGGGTTCTCGTGCACGAGCAGCGGGCTGGGGCCCACCAAGGTCCCAGCCGGCAGGTCGTAGCCGGCGAAGGTCATGTCACGCTGCAGCACGCGCACCACCAGCGGCAGCAGCGTATCCATGCGCATCGTCTCGCGGATGACCGCCTCGGTGTAGCGCAGCTTGCTGATGTCCTTGGACTGAAGCGGTCTGCCGCCGGTGACCTCTTGCACTTCGGCGCGCAGCTTGGTGACGACAGCCGGCCGCTCCAGCACGCGCTGCACCACCCAGGCCAGCGTAACTGCACTCGTTTCGTGGCCCGCCAAGAGCAGGGTGATCATCTCGTCGAGCAGTTCCTGATCCGCCATGGCTGAGCCGTCTTCATGGCGGGCATCGACGAGCATCGACAGGACGTCGCTGCGCCCCGCCGTGCCATGCTCGCGGCGATAGCGGATCTCGGACAACAGGACGTTGCTGATCTCGACCCGCGCCTGCGCCGCCAAGCGCATCGGCAGCACCTTGGAGATGGCTCGCTTCCAGGGCGGTGCGCCCTCTTCAAGGCCAAAGGTCAAGAAGCGCCGCAGGCGGTCACCGGGCAGGGCCAGCATGGCGGCGAACAGCATCGGACTCTGCGCGTTGCCGGTGAGCTGGACGATCATCCGACGCAGACGATCCATGCGCGACGCGTCATCGACCCCGAACACGGTGCGCAGGATCACGTCGAGGGTGATGCCCCCCATGTGCGGCTGGATGGCAAACGGCGTATCGAGCGGCCAGCTCGCAATGGCGCGCTCGCTGATGTCGCGCATGATGTCGCCGTAGGCCCACATGCGCTCGCCATGAAACGGCGGCAACAGCAGCCGGCGCTCGCGCAGGTGGCGTGGCCCGTCGAGTAGCAGCACGGAATTCTTGCCGACCACACTCTCTAGGAGCCGGCTGCTCTCACCGGCGTGCAGATCGTCGGGGCTGCCGCTGAAGACCTCCCGCACGTGCTCGGGATCGGCCATCACCACCACCGGCGGATGGCTCAGCACACGGACACAGAAGACATCACCAAGCTTCTGGTGCAGCTCACGCAGAAAGACCTGGGGCTCGGTTGAGTAGCGCCAGTGCTGAACCACGATCGGCTGGGTGCTTCCGGGGGGGAGACGCGCGTTTCCGGGCATAGCGATGTCCTCAGTGTATCGCATTGTTAGGGCGAGTCGGGGCAGCGACCGAAGGCATCTGCGGCAGTCGAGAATGCGGCAAGCTCAGCCGACGGACCGCTGCGACGCAGAGCAGCAAGCCTGCGAGGCCGTCCTGCCGCCCGAGGACTGGGGGCGACGGCGGGGCGGTTGCGGCCGTATAATCCTGGGATGCTGTCGTCTCGGCAGGAAGCCGAGGTGCTCAAGGGGGCGATCGCGCGGGGCTGGCTGGCCGAGTCGGATATCAGCCAAGCAACGGGCTCGTCTGCCGCGCCAACGGCGGCCACCCTGCGCTACAGCCCGACGCTAGATCGCCTGCTGCACGAAGGCCGCTTGCCGGAGGCAGGGCTGCTTGAGCTCATTCGCGAGACGCGGCACTTCGCCGAGACCTGCGATCCCCGCGGGGGCGAAGCGCCGCCTGCATTGCCTGAAGCCAGCAATGTGGTCACTGTGAACACGGTCCTGGCCGGTAACAAACAGCTAGCCAGCCCAGTCGGAACCCATGGAACGCCGATCAGCATCTCTGCCGCGCTGGCCGAGTGGGATCATTACGAAATCACCGAGCTTCTCGGTCGCGGCGGCAATGGCCTGGTCTATCGCGCGGTCGATCGCCGCCTGGGTCGAACCGTGGCCCTGAAGTTCATCAACGAGATTGGTGCACAGGCTGGCCAGCGCGTGATGCGCGAAGCCCGCGCCCAAGCGCGCATCGATCATCCCGGGGTCTGCAAGGTCTACGAAGTCGGTGAGTACGCGGGTCAGCTGTACATCGCCATGGAGTACCTGCCTGGGCAGTCGCTGCAGGATGCCCAGCACTCGATGACGCTAGAGGAGAAGGTCTACGTCATCAAAGACGTTGCACAGGCACTGCACGCCGCGCATCAACTGGGGATCATCCACCGCGTATTGAAGCACACTAAAAAACCGTCGAGAAATCGCGATCTTATATGGGGCGTGTAAGCGCCGGGGAAACTGGGGAAAATCAGGGACTTATGGCTTGTTCTCGACGGAAGCGAGCAAAGCCGCGCGTTCATCGGGGCTCATTGCGCGTAGGAGCTTGAGCAGGGCTTCCGGGGTGGGTTCGGCAGGGGTGGCGGCCGGCTGCATCAGCAGGGCGGCGACGTTGCGCGATTGGGCTTCTCGTTCGCTTCCGGGGGCGATGTAGTGGCGCCTTGTGATCTCTGTGCTGCCATGGCCCAGCACGGCGGCGACGTGTTCGGCGCTAGCGCCATCTTGAACGGCGAAGGTGGCGTGCATCCCGCGCAGTGAATGGGGGCAGACGTGCGGCAGGGCGAGGCGCTTGCAAGTGCGCGTTAGGTAGTCCCAAAGGTAGTCGCCGGGGAGTGCGCGACCGTCGCCGAACAGCCACGCATCCGGGGCGCGGCCGGACTTCTGGCGCATCAGTAGGGCTTGCAAGTCGGGAAGCGTGATTTTCAGCGTGCGCGTCGCATTCGCCGTCTTGCCCCCTTCCATCGCGACACATAGGCGAGTGCCGTTGCCGTCGATGTCGCGAGCCCTCAGCTTGAGCACTTCGCCCGACCGCAGGCCATGCAGGATTTGCAGCGACAGCCCGAGGGCGCGATCGTCGCCGCTCTGCGCTTGGCTCAGTAGATGCGACAGCAACACGCGAGCTTCGTCGACGCGAAGCTGAGGCTTGCCGCGCTTGGGCTTGCCGACGGGCTTTACCTTGGCGAAGGGATTGGCCGCTAGATAGCCCCGCTCGACACACCACGCGAAGAACGCGCGGACAAAGCGAAGGTGGGCGCGGTGCGTTGCCGCTGCTAGGGACTCGGTCATCGCGTCATAGATGGCTTGCGCTTGCTGCGGCACGACGCTGCATAGGCTGGCATCGAGAGGCAGATCGCGGCGCAGTCGATCGCCCCACACCTTGACGGATACCGGCCGCAGACCTTGGCGCTGCTTCATCGCCAAGAATTCGTCGATGGCCACGCCGATCGGTTTTTTGGCCTCGCTCGACAGCGACGCACGCAAGGTCTCGATAACGGCAAGCGCCTCTTCGCGAGTCGCGAAGCACTTGGACGTGCGGCGGTCGCCCTGGTCGTAGATCACTCGCCACTTGTCGCGGTTCTGGTAGGGACCAAAGACGGTCGCGGCTTTTACGGCCATGTTAGAAGTATCGCCGAACACCGACGGAGCGGGGCGGAAATTCGCGGCTGATTTCACCGCGTTAGCCAGCACGCGCTGTGCTTCCTTGGCGGACGAGGTACGACGGCGAGCGGCAGGTTTCAGGGGAGAGTGAGCAAGGCGGTTCATGATCTGGGTTTCCTTTCGGTCGGTACTGCGGGGGGAGTGGTCTGCGGTGATGAATCCGGGAGGTCGGCGACTGCTTCGCCGCCTTCGGATCGGTTGGGATCTCGGATGTGGAGCTGTCCGGTAAACGGCACAGCGTCGAGCCGCACGTTTAGCGAGCCGTCGCGGTTGACGAACCTGTCCAGCGTTTTTTCCGCTGCAACGGGAGCGCGGTTAATTCACTGGCGGTTGGGCGCGGATGGTGGGGTGGGAATGAGGTGGGGTGGATTACGGCGACGGTAGGCGACGGTGAGAGTGGCAGGGAGATCGGTGAGAGTGTCGACAGGTCGCTGCCGACATTCCGGCTCATCCGAAGGGACATTACGCTGGGCGGAGAGCAGCACTTGGTAGCCGCGAGTCGTAGTGCGGGACGGCTCAGATTTCCGGAAGTCGGAAGCAGCGGTACGCCGGGGTTCCCGCCTACGGGGCCGCTGTTCAGGATGTGCCGTCGCTGTCAGGGACTGGGCAGCGGCAATACCGGACAGGCCCGATGCGTCGGGCTATGGCGCATGCAGAACGTGCTTGCCCCGGCTGGCCAAGCGCCGGCGGGCCGACGAAGCTGGGCTTCTGCTTTCCATCGCTCGGACGGCCCGGCGTACTGCGGTGCCATCGCACACAAGGGCCTGGTTCACCTTTGCTCTGCGAATTGGGGCAACCACCCGCGGCAACGGAGGGGCCGGCCCGTGGGAGAGCTGACCGCCGAGGTTCTCGCCGTTGAGGCCAGGAGCTATCGTGATATACATAGAAGTTCCTAGCCACGGTCGCTTGCACAGCGACGGTGCGCGCCTCCCCACTCTTCACGAAGGAGATCGCGATGCGAAGCTTGTCCTGCGCTGCGTTGGGTCTGTCTGTTCTTGCAATCTCTGGCGCCCTTGGCTGCGGCGGCGGCAGCGGAAGCGCCGACGAACGAGTTACCCCCAATGCCTCGTCTTGCGACTTCCGCCCCGCTGGCCCGCAGGGGCCCAATGTCTGCCAAGAATATGTTGGCGATGCGACGGAGACGCAGAACTACAAGAATAGCTGCGCCCTAAGCCCGACCGCTGTATGGGCCACCGTCGGTTGCCCCCGAGTTGATGCTATCGGGGGCTGCACGACGGGCAGCTCGATATTTACGCTTACCACTTGGTGGTACGCGGGCGGACGCTATGCCGATGCTGCGGCGGTGAAAGCCAACTGCCTCAAAGACTCCAGAAACACCTTTCTTGAGCCCTAGAAGGGCATGGGAGGGCATGGCTTCGACGCTGAGAAGCAGACCTCCCAAGGTCTCTCTCTCAGCAAAGCCTGCCGCCACCTGCCGAACAGCCACCTTGGCCCCGCCACGTCTCTCGGCCCCGAGCCACTTAGTTCCCGTCACTGACCGTGCCTTCGAGCGTCAAGCTTGTGATGCCGCGTTGCTACCCCGAGCCAGCGCCACCCTGCGCTGGAACTGGATGTCGTACTGCTTACTCTACGGATAGCGAAGAACCGTATGAAAACCGCAGCTTACCGGATAGGATATTGCGTCGATTTCGCAGATTTCCTAGAGTGCTTTCCTAAGGTCGAGTGGGGCCAAACGTAGGCAGAAGGGGCTGGCCCCGCTTATTGGGCGACAAGCCAGACGGTTGGACTGGCGCACGGCTTAACTAAATCCGCTACGCCGCCTGCCTGCGTCTCGCCCCAAGGGGAGCGATCACGATGCAGTATGCATTGAGTAAAGATGCCGCAGTTCAGATATCTATATTCCTGAACAAGAACCATGGGATCGACTGGCGGGCCTTTTCGTTTCGCGATATCAGGCAGATCGATCGCCTGGACTGGGCCAATGACGAGCGGGCTGATTTTTTGCCCTGGCTGAAGGCCTATCAGCGCCTTCTGTACATCCTGCCACCGTCGGAAGATTCCCGCGCTCTGCGGCTATTGCAGGTTGGACTTCATTCGGCAATTCAGATTGCCGGCCTGTCGCAAGCGGACTTTATGCAGCGCTGGAGCGAGCTGTTTCCCGATGAAGAGGCACTTGGGTTGGCCGTGCAGGATGCAGCGCGCAATCGGCGCAGCGAGCTTCTTCCCCAATACATTCAAGACATTCAACGCAATGAACCCCATTACCGCAGCGCGCGGTTTCGATAGGTAGACCATGAGCAAAGAACTGCCCAGTAGCTATACGACGCTGTTTGGTCCGATTGATATTGCAGAAGGAAATGAGGCTCGATCGGTCCTTTCGCCATCGGCGTACTTGGTCGACCTTCTGCAGCTTAAAGACGGAATCACGCGCGATCTGACCAAGGACTTTCACGCGCGCCGCCCCGACGTTCAGAACATCCGCTTGGATCAAGCGAACACCTTTGGCGAAATTCCGTTTTTGACGCTGGCCAATCAGGTCATGGGAACGGGGCTTGGTGCTTCGACGCTGACCGGCAACCTGTTCCCCCCGCCGCTGCCGTTTTCCGAACAGCACCTGCGGATGCAGATCTATGCCGACAAGCTGGGCACCAGCCTCGACGAGCTGCAGCGACTGTATCGCGGCGCGGCGGACTCGCATCGGTCGGCACGGCTGCGTCTGGGGTTTAGCGTCGAAGAGCATGCGCTCTACAGCACCGCGCATGACACGGATGCGGATCTCATGAAGCTCTGGGGGGTGATGACCCTGTCGACGATCCGCGGCTCGGACGTGGCGCTGATCAAGGACAAGCTCGGCATCTCGCTCAAGGAGCTGAAGCTGATCGTCCGTCAGGACTTGACCCCCTCCGAGACACAAGCGCCCGAGAGCTTCTACGTCAATCAGGGGGCGAACTACATCGTGCTGGACGAGTCGCCGCCGCCGGTGACGACACCCCCGACCCCCTCGCCGACGCTGAAGCTGAAAGACGGGTCGCCGCTAACCAACCAGCACCTCGATCGCCTGATGCGCTTTGTTCGCTTGGCGCGTCGGCTGGGACTTTCCTTCATTGAGCTTGACCACCTGCTGCAGACCGCCTGTGGCAACCGGATCGACGAAGACGGACTGCAGGCACTGGCCATCGCGCTGGAGATCCGCAAGCAGTCGGACGACCTGCCAGTCGACGAGCTGTGCAGCTTGTGGAGCACACCCAAAGCGTATGGGTTTGGCGATGGCGTGCAGCACGCGGATCTGTTTGACCGTGCGTTCAACAACGACTTCCGCCTGACGCTCGACCTGCACGTCGCAAGCGTTACGTCCGTCGATGCGCTGGACGAGCGCTTGCAAGCAACCCTGCGCATCTCGGGAGCGGACTTCGCATTCCTGAAGTCGGCGCTTTTGGCCCGTGGCTTCGCGCGGCCGGCGCTGAGCTACGCCGCCGTGACTGCCTACTTCTCTTCACTCCGTCGCATCGTCAGCCTGTCGACACTACTTGAGATCAGTGTGCAGGAAACGGTGCTGCTGCTCGATGTCCTGGGCGCGCAGTGGACGGTCTCGAATCACGAAGACTTGAACGTCTTTTTGCCATTCAACACCACAGCAGCCCTGGCTCCGTTGTCCCTGCTGATGCAGCCGGATGCTCCACCGCGCAAGACGATGGACGCGCTGCAGAAGATCTATCGCGTCAAGGCCTGGCTCGATCTGCGTCAGATCTCAGCCCGACAGCTGGCCTTCATCTGTCTGGAAGATCATTACGACGCCCGTCAGCGTCTTGCCGATGGCTCGCCGATTGACGACGTGCTCTCGGATGAAGCCATTGAGACCGCGCTTTCCGATCTGCATCAGGCGCTGAGTGACTCGCTGCTGACGCCCAGCGCGCTGCAGACGGGTTCGCTTACACCTCAAGGCGCGCAGGCGGTGTTTGATGCGCTGCGGCAAGCGCGTGTGCTGTCGACGTATGTCGATCCAGGGCGTGCCTTGCTGCGGTTGTTGCCAACCGATAGCGAGCTGCGCCAGGCCATGGAGGTCGGCGTCCGCGAGCGACTGCAGATCCATGGCGGTGACTTGGCGGCGCTTGGCATCACCGATCTGGATCCTCTGTTCACGCTCTTGCTGTCGCACGGGTATCTCGATCGAGTCACGCAGACCGTGGATGGTGAGCTCGAAGTCCGATACTTCATCGCACCGGGCTTGGACTCCTTTTTTGTAGACGCGAACAATGCCGCCAGCTACACGATTCCCAACTTCCAAGCGCAGGCGGACGGCATCTTTTCAGTTCTGGCCCTGCGCGTAAATGCGGCGAGCATTGATGGCAGCGCATTCACAGCAGCGGGCGTGGACAGCGCGGATGCGACCGCCTTGTTCGCAGTGCTGCAGGCCCATGGCTACGTGGAAGCGGTGCCGGCATCCAGCCCCACCACGTATCGGGTGCCGACGGACTTCAAGACGTTCTTCCAAGACGCGACCAACGTCGACAAGTTCGCACTGCCGAACTTTGCGGCATCGTTCGCTGCGCTGGGCGCCAAAGCCGTTGCCTACCAACGCGCACAGGCCAATCTCAATAGCGAGGCCAGCGAGCTGGGACAGCGGCTGTCGACGCTCTCGGAGCAGCAGCAGCGGACCTGGATGCGCAGTCTGTCCGGACTAATCGGATTGGCCGAAGACGTCAGCGAGCTGGCCTTTGCCTGGGCGTTCGGTACGCCGGATGAGACGAAGACGCAGACGCTGGCAGGGTTGGCGCTGCCTCTATTTGCGGCCACAGCCCAGGCGCGGCCGGCCCTGTCGGATGCATTTGTAGCGTCGCGCTTCCGTCGCCTGCAGCAGCTTGCGCTCCTTTTGCGCAAGACCGCGATGAGCGCGGACGAAGCCCGCGTCTACTTAAACAATCAGCAGGTTCATCGCCGCCTACCGGAGACTCTGAAAGTCCCGGCCATCGACGCTCCAGCCGCACCCTTTCTAACGGGGGGCGTGGTCGATGCCTTGACTACGCTGCCGAGCGGCGAGTTCCTGATCATCAGCGGTCAGCGCTACGCGACGTTCGCGCAGAGCGACTATCGCTTGCTCGGAACTGGGACGCTCGACGCGATTCCTGGCGTCTCGCTGACCGATCCCTTCCGCACACGCGTGCTGACCAGTGGCTTTGACGCGGTATTCAGCGACCGCGCGGCAGATGGATCGCCCATCCTGCACCTGTGCTCTGGCGACTTGTACGTGACGGTGACAAGCACTGGCACCAGTGCGCCCAAGTCGATCACCGATTGGGGTCAGGTGCGCAACAACCTGCAGGGGACTGCGCGGGTTGATGCCGCGCTGACCGCCAAGGACGGCAAGCTGTATCTGTTTGCCGGCGACCAGTACTACCGCTACAGCGATCCGACTCCTCTTCTGATCGGGCCGGCGTTTGTCGACGAAGGGTATCCCCTTTCGATTCGCACACGCTTTGCCAGCGAAGGAATCTCGCCGCTGCCTGCGGCCATGTACAGCAAGGTCGATGCGGCCTTCCGTGATAGCGATGACACCTACTACTTCTTTTCTGGAAATCAATTCTCGCACTCGACCGATCCGTACACTCTGCAGAAGATTCGCCCGGTCTTTGGCCATGTCCGGAACGATCTGTTCGAGGAAAATCGCGTCGACGCCGCCTTCGTGCTGGGCACCAGCACGTACCTGACGCGCAACAACCAACTGACGCGCTACAGCGGGACCAGCTACCAGTTTGTGGATGAAGGCTTCCCGATCTCGTTTGGCAACATCGCCGAGACCGATGCGCTGCTCCGAGTCCTCAAGCGCTTCCCTTCGGGACTGGACGCAGCGCTGGCCGGCAGCGATGGGGCACTGTACGCGTTCAAAAACGGAACCTATTCCAGCTCCGCCGCGCCGGATACCTCGCTGCCGATCCGCGATCGCTGGGGGCGCGTGCGCAACGTCTTCATCGACAACAACCGCGTCGACGGCGCCTTTGCGTACAACGGCAAGACGTACCTGTTCTGTGCTGACCAGTACGTTCGCTACTCCGGCACCAACTACGCCAACGTCGACGAGGGGTACCCGCGATCTACCCGGCCCCACTGGAACACCCTGGAAGGGCTTGGCAACATCCCGGCGGGACTACCGCTGCCCGTTACCGCGGTGGCAGTCGGCCGTGCCCCAGGAAGCACCACCGACGATCTCTATTTCTTCGGTGGAACTCAGTTCGCAAGCCCCAGCGGCGCTTTGGCCAGCGTCAAGAGCGCCTGGGCGCGTGTTCGCAACACCATCCAGCAAAGTGGTGTGGTCGATGCGGCAGTGGTCAATGCCGGCGGCGCGATGTTCCTTTTTTCGGGCGATCAGTACGTCCGCTACACCTCGCCGACCCAGACCTTTGTCGATGAGTCCTATCCGCGCACCATCGCCGGTAGCTGGCCGCAAGAGGCGGCTGGCTACTCGCTGCCAGCAGGCTTCACAAGCGGCATCTCAGCGGCCCTCCGCACCGACGACAACAAGCTCTACTTCTTCAGTGGACAGAGCTACGCCCGCGTGGATGTTTCGCCAAGCGCTGCCCCCAGCAACAACGCCACCGACTGGGGCCTGGTCCGCAACAACATCCAGTCGCAGAACCAAGTTGATGCGGCCTTTGTCGATTCGACGGGAAAGACCTTCCTGTTCAGTGGCGATCAGTTCGTTCGCTACTCGACCACGCCCTATGGCTTCACCGATGAAGGCTACCCGCTGAGCATCGGCACGCGCTGGGGCAGCCTGCCCACTGCCATGCGAAGCGGGATCGACAACGCGCTGTTCTTCAAGTCGCCGGTCGACGGCATCCAGCGTCTGTATCTGTTTAAGGACAGCTCGTACGTTCGCTACAGCGGTGCCTTCACCAGCATCGATGCCGGCTATCCCAAGACGCTGGCCGATGGCGTCATGGCCGAGGGCACGTGGTTCAAGGGCTTCTCGGTTCACGATCCCATGGGCGGCGCATCGTCGAGCATTACCGGCGTAGACGCCAGCTATGTCGAAGTGGTCGCCGGCGCAACCAAGCTGTTCATCTTCTACCGGCTGCCAAGTGGCGAGCAGTGGCGACGCGAGTGGAACGGCAGCTCGTGGCAGAGCCCGGCCAGGGTGAGCTCGCTGTCGGAGTATTCTCCCTTCACTCGGATCGACGCCGCCTTCGTTGCCCCCGACGGCCGCTTGCATGTCTTTTCGGGCAGTCAGTACGCCTCGCGCGCGGCGGGCGGCACCAGTCTGAGCACGCCGGTCGCCATCCGCAGCGTCTGGGGAGTGGTGTTCAATCAGTTTGCCGACCTGGGGCGGGTCGACGCCTGCCTGAACATGGGCGACGGTCGCACGTACCTGTTCTGCGCCAAGCAGTTCATCAAGTACTCAAGCGCGCTGCGCCCCGGTGCCAGCGACTTCTATGTGGACGAAGGCTACCCACGGCTCATCAGCACCAGCTGGGCTGCAGAAGGAATCTCGGTCACCCTGCCCAGCGAGCTGCAAGCCACCGGCTACGCTCTCTGCCGCGACAACACCGGCAGGATCCATGTGTGGAGCGACACGCGCTACGCTTTCTCGGGCGGGGGTGCGGATGTATTGCTCAGCACGCGCTGGGGCAATGTCGAAAACCGCTTCCAAGATCTCGATCGTGTGGACGGCGCCTATCGCGCCGACAACGGCAAGCTGTACCTGTTCTGCGACACCCAGTACGTACGCTACAGCGGCGCCGTGCAGCCAAGCAGCGCAACCTTCTATGTCGACGAAGGATACCCGCGAAAGATCGCGACGAACTGGAGCATAGAGAGTCTGCAACCCAGCATGCCCAGCACGTGGAGCGCGCTCGGGTCAGCGCTGTTTTACGACGGACAACACACCTACGTTTTCTCGGGCAGCACGTACACAAGCTCGCAGAGCGCGACCGCTGCGCCCATCCTGCCGCAGTGGGCGAACGTGCGAAATCAGATCCAGGCGCAGAACCGGGTAGACGCAGGCTTCACGTACCGTCAGGGGATGACGACCTTCACCTTCCTGTTCTGCGATGACCAGTACGTTCGCTACAGCGGCGGGTACAGCGGCTTCGTCGATGAGGGATATCCCAAAGCGATCGCGCGCTTGGCGACCGCCGATGGCCTGTTTGCCGGGCTGCCAAGCGCACTCCAGTCGGGCCTGCGCGCGGCCTTCGCGGGCACGGATGGCAACCTGCATGCGTTCTCCGCACAACCAACCGATAAACAAGTGCCGCAGCAGTATGTCTCCTCCGCAAGCCCAAGCTCCCTGCAGCCCCTGAATACGCGCTGGGGCATCGTCGACAACAAGCTGTGGGACAGCGAGTTCGTCAACGCTGCGCTTCTCACAGCGGGCGGCACGCTGTATCTGTTCAGCGGCGATCAATACGTTCGCTACTCAACCAGCAATCGCCAGGATGTGGACGAGGGCTATCCACACAAGATCTCGACGACATTCGCCGCCGAGATCGGAGCCACCTCGCTGGCCCCGATTCTGAACACCGGCATCGATGCTGCGCTGCGCATCGGGGGCACGACCTTCTATTTCGCCCAAGATCAGTACGTCGCCAGCGATCATGCCGATACCGCGCAGCCGATCGTTAGTCGCTGGGGCTTGGTGAAGAACGTCCTGCTTGCCACGAAGAAGCTCGACGCCGCGTTTGTCGCACCGAACGGAAGGCTGTATCTGTTTGCGGGCACTCAGTACTCGCAGTACTCCGGCAGCGATCGCCAGTACGTCGATGAAGGCTTCCCGCGTACGCTGGCTTCGAACCTTGGCGCAAGCTGGCCGCATGCGACGACGGACTTCCGTACGGATCTTGGTGCCGCCGCGGCGTTTGAAGGCCGCAGCTATCTGTTCAAAGGCGCGCAGCACGTGCGGATCTCGGACTTTCGGCTGCTGCAGCCGGATGCTGGGTACCCTCTCGACAGCGCCAGCAAGTTTGTCGACCGGTATGACTTCGAGCTTGGTGCGCTGCCGGACTACTTCCAGATCAAGCAGCTCTTCGATGACTTCTCGGGACAGCTTACGACCCTGCTTGATTACCTCGATGACACGACGATGGATCGCGTGTCGGGACTGGCTCGCGCGACTGCGTGGCCAGCTGAAGAGATCACGACCCTGCTTGGTCTGCTCTCCTTGTCGCCAAGCTCTCTCCTGGATGGACGAACGGTAGAGCGCCTGGCTCGCTACTTCGAGATGGGCGAGCGCATTGGCGCCACACCGTCGAAGATCAAGTCGCAGCTCTGGGATCTGGCGTTTGGCTCCGGCGCGCTGAATCTGCAAGCGGCGGCGGATTATCTGTACGGTCTGATCAAAGTCGCCACCAGTCCCAGGGACTGGCCCGCGGTGTCGCGCGCGATCGACGATCCGCGGCAAGCGGCTCTGCGGGATGCGCTGTCCGCGTATCTGGTCAACTCGCTCGCTCTGCGCAACGCCGACGAGCTGTACCAGCGCCTGCTCATCGATGTGCAGATGGGTGCATCCGCGGACACCACGCGCATCGTCGAAGCCATCAACGCTGCCCAGCTTTATTACCATCGCGCACTCGTCCAGCTAGAGACCGTCGACCCGGCGCTGCTCACCAAGCTGAAGGAGTGGTGGCAGTGGATGAAGAACTACCGGATCTGGGAAGCCAACCGGAAGGTCTTCCTACATCCCGAAAACTACATCCGGCCCGAGCTACGTCCCGAGAAGAGCCCCGCCTTCGAGGAGCTGCAAGAGAAGCTCATGCAAGACGAGATCACCGCGATCTCGGTGCAGGAGGGCTATCAGCGCTATCTCGAAGCGCTCAACGAGGTCTCACGCCTGCGCATTGTCGGCGGCTACCGCTATGAGTACGAGGACCCTCCGGGCCGTAAGCGAACCGCGGTGTTCATGATTGGGGTCTCGCGCGCCGAACCGCCGATCTACTACTACCGCGTCGGGGACTTGGCGGGGACGGGAACCGAACAGATCGACTGGGCACCGTGGCAGAAGGTCGGCATCACCATCAACTCGCCGCGCGTCCATCCGGTCTATGCGTTCAATCGCCTCTTCCTGTTCTGGATCGAGACCAAGCCCTACAACCGGACCTCCTTTGACACGTCGAGCGGAACGTACAGCAGCGAAAACGCCTCGGTGAATCGCGTCAAGCTGCAGGTCAAGTTCTCGTTCTACAACTTCAACAAAGAGTGGGTGGCCCCGCAGACCGTTCGCATGAACCCCGGTGATCCGGTTGATCCCGAGTCCATGCCCTTCGCTCTGCCCTATGGCTACTTGCTCGCAAACCTGATGAGCTTCCTTTCGCTGGTCGCCAGCAACCCGCAGCCCGCAGGCAACAGCAATGACGACTTCATCTACCTAAGCTTCCGTTTCTGGATCTATGAATGGACGATTGGTCGGCTTACCGCGGGTTTGGATCTGGATATCTCGCAGCGACCGAGTCAGCACTGGTCGTTGGTCGGTTTGTCTGTCGGGTCTCCGCAGATCCCTCCGCAGATCGGGATCTCGCGCGACGATGTCAGCGCGGTCGTCCCCTGGGGCGCCCACCTGCAGAAAGACACTGGCACCTGGTTCAGCTTCGACGCCAAGGGCGGCACCTTCCTCTGCCGCCCGGTCTCAGTGGCGACCTTAACGCCAGGCGAAATTCTGGGGAAGCCGTTCGCCAGCGTCTCGGCCGCGTTCATGACTCCCAAGGAGAAGGACCTCTTCGTCTTCACCTCGGAGTCCCATGGTGGCGCACCCGCACTCTGCTTCTATCGCTACCGGCGTACGGGGACCTCTGGGACGTGGCTCGGACCCACCTTCGTCGATAGTCCGGCCTGGCCGTGGGGGCGTCCGATCGGCGTGTTCCAAGACGATTCGACGCAGCGAATTGGCAACGTGGTGGTCTCGACAGTTGACCAGACCACCTACTTCCTCCTCGACACAAAGTACTTTTCGTATCCCACAGGCAACTATCAAGCGATCCGAGAAAAGTTCGTCACGGACCTGCAGACAGGCACACCGCCGTTCGATTCGCTGGTGGATCCGAGCGCGTCACCCACGGACTGGGCAGCAGCGACATCAACCACAACGCTGCGCTCACTGGTGGGTGCCTTCAAGAAACCTGGGACCATGGATACCGCCGTGGTGGTCTCTGAACTGGGCGGTATGCATGGGGTTCTGGAGGCAACATTTGCTCAGCTGAAGGCTGCGACTAGAGACATGACAACCATGATGAGTCCGTTTAATGCCTTGCCTTGCCTGGATACCGTCTTCGTGATCGGCTCCCCGCCGACCGCGGTCGGTTTCAGTGGGCGCAACAAGCTGCTCATCTACGACTGGCCGAAGTCCATGCCGATGACATCGGGGGCCTTTCGAACGGTGGTCACTCTCGATCTCCCCGGAAGTGCAACCAGTCTCTCTGCCGCGTTTACTGGAGTCGACAAGCAGCTCTACTTCTTCGTGGGCGACAAATATGCAGCCGTTGAGCCGCCATTCGATGCGCCGCAGAACTACCTCGATGTCCAGAACCGCTGGGGTAAGCCCTGTCTGTTCCCGAGTCTCGTAAAGACCGTGGACGGGGCTGCCTACGGTCCAGATGGAAAGCTGTACCTGTTCTCGGGCCAGTATTCGCTGAGCTACACCAGCTTCGATCCCAGCAAGCTCGACTCCCTTGTGCTCGATACAGCGAAGCAGGATCCGCCCTTGGTCTCGGATGTCTGGAAGAGTGACTTCAATGGCGCCCCCAGCATCCAGACAGTGACGGCGGCTCTTGCTGACCGCAGCGGCATTGTCTCGTTGTTTGGTGTGCGCAGTGACAACTTCGCGTTCCTTGGGCTGTACTCAAGTGATACACGGGTGCCGTTTGATCCAGACCTTGGCTACCCGGTGCAGCTCGAAAGCAAGGTTGACGGCTTTTCCACCGACACATATGCCCAGCTTCTGGTCCCCGACTTGAAGTACGCCATCACTCGCCTGACCAGCCACACGGCAGAGCAGTTTGGTCGGCGGCTATTTGCCGGCGGAATTCCCAAGCTGCTGTCGCTTGAGACACAGCGGCTACCTGAGCTTCCGCGCTTTACCAAGCTAAGCGACGTAACGCCCGCAGGG
The DNA here is from genome assembly GCA_937952145.1 of uncultured Myxococcales bacterium. Lineage (GTDB taxonomy): Bacteria > Myxococcota_A > Polyangia > Palsa-1104 > JAEUJZ01 > JAEUJZ01. The sequence goes on along the minus strand of CALFYE010000293.1, from coordinate 10,463 downwards.
AGACTGCCAGCCATCGATGAGCTGTTCGTGGACGCCCCGAACTGGGTATCTGAATACCCCGGCATGGGCGCGTCTGCGGGCCTCGACTTCGCCAGCGCCAACGGCTTTTACTACCGCGAGATCTTTTTCCACATCCCGTACCTGATCGCGCAGGCTCTCAAGCAAGAGCAGCGCTTTGCCGATGCCAAGCTCTGGTACGAGTACGTTTTTGATCCGACCAGCCGGGAGCTGGACTTGGTGGGCAATCCGATCTTCTGGCGCTATCTGGAGTTCTTGAATGACCCTGAACTCAGAGAGCTGGGCGATCAGCTGCAAGCCTACAAGGACGACCCGTTCGATCCGCACCACATCGCCGAGCTGAGGCCCATCGCGTACCGCAAGGCCTTCGCGATGAGCTACATCGACAACCTGCTCACGTGGGGAGATCTGCTGTTCCGCCAGTACACGCGCGAGAGCATCGGCGAGGCCACGATGCTGTATGTCCTGGCCGCCGACCTGCTGGGCAAAGAGCCCGAGGAGCTGGGTAAGCGCGCGATGTCCAAGCCCGACTCGCTGACCTACAAGCAGATCACCGATCCACTGGATCCCACGCTTGATCCCGTCGTCAATGACGAGATTCTGGAGTTAGAGAACGGAGTACCACCGGTTTCCAGTTATCCAGCGGGTGCCCTAAAACCGATTCCGAACGACAGCATCTTCAACCCCTATTTCTACATTCCTGAAAACGAGCAGTTCACTGCCATCTGGGATCGCGTCGGGGATCGTCTGTTCAAGATTCGCAATGGCCTGAACGTCGATGGCGTGAAGCAAGCGCTGGCTCTGTTTTCGCCTCCCATCGATGTCAACGCACTGGTCGCAGCCTTCGCATCGGGAGCCGGACTGTCCGCGGCGCTGGCCGACTTCAATGCACCAGTCCCGCACTATCGCTTCATGTTCATGCTCGGTCGCGCGCGCGAGTTGACGACGCGTCTGACGGGCCTTGGGGGCTCGCTACTCGCCGCGCTCGAGAAGAAAGATGCCGAAGAACTCAGCCTGCTGCGGAATACCCAAGAGCGCTCGATCCTGGAGCTGCAGCTCAAGATCAAGCAGCAGCAGTCCGATGCTGCGCAAGAGTCCCTGGCCGCACTGCAAGAGGGGCTGAGGAACGCGCAGGCGCGCGAGTCGCACTACTCGCAGCTCATCTCGAAGGGGCTTACGGCGCATGAGCAGGCTCAGATTGCTCACATGATCGTCGGTCAGATCTTCTCCCAAGTGTCCAACGTCCTGAACATTGCCTCGTCGATTGCGAGCTTCGCACCCAATGTCGGGTCCCCCTTCGCGATGACCTATGGCGGTCGCGAGGTCGGTGCCGGAATCACTGGCCTAGCAGGAGCGTTCCGCTCTCTGTCGGAGTCCTTTAGCTTCCAGAGCTCGCTGGCCGGGACGCTCGGTTCCTGGGAGCGTCGCGCTCAAGACTGGCAGCTGCAGAAGACTCTGGCCTCGGGGGACACGGCGCAGATCGGTCACCAGATCAAAGCCGCGCAGATCCAAGTTGCGGTGGCCGAGCAAGAGATCCAAGTACAGCAGCGCCTGATCAAAAACAACGAGTCCATCGACACGTTCATGAACTCGAAGTTCACCAGCCGTCAGCTGTACCAGTTCATGATCGGCAAGCTGTCGACGGTGTACTTCCAGACGTACAACTTGGCACTCGACTACGCTAAGGCGGCGCAGCGCGCCATGCAGTTTGAGCTGGGACTGCCCGAGTCCGAAGTGCAGCACATCGGCGCCGGCTACTGGGACAGCTTGAAGAAAGGACTCACCGCTGGGGAGCGGCTGCAGCTAGACATCGATCGCTTAGAGAAGGCGTATCTTGATGCCAACGGGCGGCGGCTCGAGATCACGCGAACCATCTCGCTGGCACTGGTCGATCCGCTGGCTCTGCTGCAGTTAAAGGAACGAGGTCGCTGCGAGTTCGAGCTGAGCGAAGCGCTGTTCGACGCGGACTTCCCAGGTCACTACGCCAGGCAGGTCAAGGCGGTGTCGCTGTCGTTCCCCGCAGTCATTGGCCCGTACGACAACTTCAACGCGACACTGACCCAGCTTGGCCATCGCACCGTCCTGGCGCCGGACAAGGCAACGGTCTCGTATCTGGTCAACGGGCCGTCCCAGCCGGGCAGTCAGCCGGCCGCGCACCTGCTGCGGATTGATTGGCGGCCAAATCAGCAGGTGGCGCTGTCCCGTGGCGTCAATGACAGCGGACTGTTCCAGCTTAACTATCAAGATGAGCGCTTCTTGCCCTTCGAGGGAACCGGTGCCGTCTCGACCTGGCGCTTGGAAGTAAATGGCGTCGATGGTCCGGCGCATCGGCAGGCTCTGACCGATGTGATCCTGACCCTGCAGTACACCGCGCGCTCCGGCGGCGATGCATTTGCTGAGACCGTCAAGACCCTGATCAGCAAGCAGGCCCGCGAGCGCGCGGCCATCCTGAACCTGGCCTATGACTTCCCGGTCGAGTGGCAGGCGTTTATGAACAAGCCGAGCGATGGACTCAACTTCTTCGTGGAGAAGCGTCGGCTGCCAGGCATCACCGACAAGAAGGTGACTGGTGTGTACTTGCACTATGACGTGACGGAAAACCCCGTCGACGATGTCAGCCGGCAGGCGATGACAGTGAACGGCATCACACTGAAGCCGGGGGCGTTCAAGACCGGTCTCACCTTGCCCGTTGTTGAGAACAGCCAAGGTCTTGGGCAGTGGAAGCTGGCTGCCAGCGGAGCGGGGGCGAGGAAGTTCACGCCGGACAACATCAAGAACATCGCGCTCGTAGTCATCTACAAGAGCAAGCCGAGCTTCTAAGGATGCACGCGCTGGCGAAGCAGTCAGCGCCGAGGAGTCCGTGATGCGAGATCGAGACGAGCGCTCGGGTCAGGAGCCACGCTCCACGCCTGCGAACCAGAACGGCAAGGAAGGAGCGAGCGGAGCCAAGCAGGCCGCGACGGAGCTGCCCAGCGGCCCCAAGACGCAGGCGACAAGCAGCGCACCGAGCGGGCCGTCCTCTGCCATGCAGCTGCCCGCGATCAACCTGCCGCGCGGTGGTGGCGCCATTCGCGGCATCGGCGAGAAGTTCTCGACCAATCCGGTCACTGGAACCTGCTCGCTGAGCATTCCGATCGCGACCTCGGCCGGTCGCGCTGGCTTCAGTCTGGACTTGGCCCTGCGCTATGACTCGGGCTCGGGCAACGGTCCTTTTGGCATCGGCTGGTCGCTGTCTCCGCCATCGATTGCACGCAAGACGGACAAGGGACTGCCTTGCTATGACGACGCCAACGACAGCGACATCTTTGTGCTGGCTGGGGCGGAAGATCTGGTCCCGGCGCGTCGCGCAGGCAGCCTGGACCGCGATGTCACCGAGCGTGGTGGGTATCGCATCCAGCGCTATCGCCCACGAACCGAAGGGGCGTTTGCGCGCATCGAGCGCTGGACCCAGCTAAGCACTGGCGACACGCACTGGCATGTGCTGAGCCGCGAGAACATCCTGCAGATCTATGGTCGCAGCCAGGTGGCTCGCATCGCGGATCCCGAACATCCAGACCGCGTCTTCAGCTGGCTCCTTGAAGAGCTGCGTGATGACCGCGGCAACGTCGTGCGGTACGTGTACAAAGCGGAAGATAGCGCCGGGCTCTCAGGTACACAGGTCAGTGAGGCGCACCGCTTTGCGGCGATGCCGGATGGATCGCGAAGACTGCGCAGCACCGCGCAGCGTTACATCAAGCGCATTCAATACGGAAACCGCTCGCCGATTCTGGATCGCAGCCAGCCGGTATCCAGTCTCGAAAGCGACTATCTGTTTGAAGTGGTCTTCGACTACGGCGAGCACGCAGAGTCAGCACCGACACCCCAGGAAGCAAGCACGTGGAGCGTTCGCCGCGATCCGTTCTCGAACCATCGCGCGACGTTTGAAGTCCGCACCTATCGTCTGTGTCGACGCATCTTGATGTTCCACCGCATGGCCGAGCTGGGCGCCGCGCCTTGCTTGGTGCGCTCCACCGATCTCTCTTATGACGAAGGGCCTGCGGTCACGTACTTGACGAGAGCGACCCAGGCTGGCTACACCCGCAGCGCGGACGGTGTGACCTATCTGCGGGCGACACTCCCACCCGTTGAGCTTGGCTACGTTCGCCCCATCATTCACAGCGATGTGCAGCTGGTGTCGGGTGCGAGCCTGGCCGGTATCCCGGGCGGGGTCGAAGGCACCGGCGCACAGTGGGTCGATCTGAACGGCGAAGGGATTCCCGGCGCGCTGATTCCCAGCGAGCACGGCTGGTTCTTCAAGGAAAATCTGGGCGACGGCAAGCTCGGTCCCCCGCGGTCCCTGCCATCGCTGCCCGCGGCAGCGGATCTAAACGGTGGCGCGCAGCAGCTAACCGATGTCGATGGCGATGGTCGGTTAGAGCTGGTCATGTACGCGCCGCCGCTGTCCGGTTTCTTCGAGAGAACTGCAGACGACGGCTGGGCTCCCTTTCGTCCTCTTCCCAGCGTGCCACGCATCGACTGGCAGGATCCCAACCTGCGCATCCTCGATCTGGATGGCGATGGCCTGGCCGATGTCCTTGTCACCGCCAACGATGCCTTCCTGTGGTTTCGTTCCCGCGGTGATGAAGGCTTCACTCCGGGTCAGCGAATCGGAATCAGTTGCGACGAGCGCAGAGGCCCCGCGATCGTCTTTGCCAGCAGCAGCGAGGTGCTGTTGACCGCCGACATGAGCGGTGACGGTCTGAGCGATCTAGTTCGCGTGCGCAACGGCGAAGTCTGCTACTGGCCCAACTTGGGCCATGGCCGCTTCGGCGGCAAAGTCACGCTGGAGCTTAGTGCCTGCTTCGACCTACCGGAGCGCTTTGATCCTCGCCGTATTCGCACCGCAGACATCGACGGAACGGGAACCACGGACCTGATCTACTTCGCTCGCGATGGCGTACGCCTGTACTTCAACCACGCGGGCAACGCGCTGTCCGCCCCGACCCGAATCGACTCGCTACCGCCTGTCGATTCGCTGGCTCACTTGAGCGTCGTCGATCTGCTGGGGCAGGGCACGGCCTGTCTGGTCTTTTCGTCCCCCGATCCTCAACGCCATGCGCGCCCCCTTGCGTATATCGATCTGTTGGGCGGGAAGAAACCTCATCTTCTGCAGTCGATCGAGAACAACCTGGGGGCCGAGACCCGTGTGTCGTATGTCCCTTCGACGCGCTTCTACCTTGCGGACAAAGCGGCGGGCCAGCCGTGGATTACGCGCCTGTCCTTCCCCGTGCATGTCGTCGAGCGGGTCGAGACCTTCGACCGCATCAGCCAAAACCGCTTCGTCACTCGCTACACCTATCACCACGGCTTCTTCGATGGCGTCGAGCGCGAGTTTCGTGGCTTTGGTCGCGTCGATCAGATCGACACCGAGTTTTTGGCCGCACTCACCGCGTCAGGCACCGTGCCGGCCAGCAACATCGACGCGGCATCGTATGTGCCGCCGGTGCTCACGCGCACCTGGTTTCATACCGGCGCATTCTTCGACAGCCAGCGGATCACGCAGCAGCTCGCAGCGGAGTATTACCGCGAACCCGGACTCAGCGATGCGCAGCTTGCTGCCCAGCTTCTGCCCGATGCCACGCTTGATTCAACGTGGGCTGCAGCAGAAATGCGCGAGGCGGCGCGCGCACTGCGTGGATCGATCCTGCGCCAAGAGATCTATGCGCTCGACGACTCCCCCATTAGCCAGAACCCCTACAGCGTCGCTGAGAAAAGCTACGCGATAGACCGCCTGCAGCCGCATGTCGGGACGCAGTACGGCGTCTTCTTCGTTCACCCCAGCGAAGGGATCACCTATCACTACGAACGCAACCCCAGGGACCCGCGCATCCAGCACGAGCTGACGCTGGAAGTCGACGCCTTCGGCAACGTCCGCAAGAGCGCCGCGGTTGGGTACGGTCGGCGCCGCCCCGACTCTTCGCTTCTTCCGGAGCAGCAGGCCGAGCAGGCGCGCATCCTCATCACCTACACCGAGCACGACTTCACCAACCTCGTCGATGAAGACGCTTCGTACCGCACGCCCCTGCCCAGCGAGAACCGCAGCTTCGAGCTCACGGGCCTCACTCTGCCGTCTGGCCAAGAGCGCTTTCAGCTCGATGCGCTCCGCACCGCCGCACGGACTGCTGTGCCGATCTCCTATGAAGCCGCCCCGACCGCGGGCAGCCTGCAGAAGCGCCTCCTCGCGCACGAGCGCATGTACTACCGCAGCGATGATCTCCGCGCCGACCTCCGCCTGGGTCTCCTTGAGTCGCGAGCGATCCCCGCCATCGTGCACAAGCTGGCGCTGACACCGGGCCTGATCACCCAGGTCTATGGAGCTCGCGTCACTGCCGACATGCTCGGACGCGAAGGTCGCTACATCCACAGCGAAGGCGACAGCAGCTGGTGGGTCCCTTCCGGACGGCTGTTCTTCCACGAAGATCCAGACGCTACCTCGGCAGCGGAGCTCAGCGAAGCGCAGCAGCACTTCTTCCTACCGCGCCGCTTGCAGAATCCCTTTGGGAATCGCTCGTTCGTGCGCTACGACGCCTACGATCTGTTGATCCAAGAGACGCGCGACGCCCTTGGCAATCGCGTCACCGCGGGCACTCGCGATCCCTCGGGAGCGCTCATCGCATCGGGCCTCGACTATCGCGTGCTGAAGCCCAAGCAGGTCATGGATCCCAACCGCAACCGCACCGAGCTCGCCTTCGACGCCCTCGGAATGGTGGTTGGTACCGCCGTCATGGGCAAGCCCGAAGAGCAGCTCGGCGATTCGCTGCAAGGCTTCGTGCCCGATCTCTCAGCGACCGTCATGGCCGCGCAGCTCGCCGATCCGCTTGCGAGTCCCCACGCGATCTTGCAGAAGGCGACCACGCGCCTGGTCTACGATCTGTTCGCCTATCACCGCAGCAAGGCCACTCCATCGCCGCAGCCCACCGTCGTGTATACGCTAGCGCGCGAGACGCACGACGCCGATCTCGTCGCAGGAACCCCCACCAAGGTTCAGCACAGCCTCTCGTACTCCGACGGCTTCGAGCGCGAGCTGCAGAAGAAGATGCAAGCCGAGCCCGGCCCCCTGGTCCCCGGCGGACCTGAGCAAAATCCTCGCTGGGTCGGCAGCGGCTGGACCGTGTTCAACAACAAGGGCAAGCCGGTCCGCAAGTTCGAGCCCTTCTTTTCGGACACCCATCACTTTCAGTCTGACGTTCGCATCGGCGTATCCCCAGTCCTTTTTTGTGACCCCATCGACCGCGTGGTCGCCACCTTGCATCCCGATCACACCTGGGAAAAGGTCGTCTTCGATCCATGGCGTCAGCAGAAATGGGATGCAAGCGACACAAGCCTAGTGACGGACCCGCAGAGCGATTCCGAGGTAGGTTCCTTTTTCCTGCGTTTGCCTGATGCGATGTACCTGCCGACGTGGTCTTCGCAGCGTCAGGGAGGAGCGCTCGGAGCCGCAGCGCAATCCGCGGCACGCAAGGCGGCTGTCCATGCTGCAACCCCAGCGGTCCTTCATCTTGACTCGCTGGGCCGCAGCTTCCTGAGCGTCGCCCACAACAAGCGGAAGTTCAGCGATGAAGCCACTTCGCTTCCAGCGTTCGAGCAGCTTCAGATCACGCAGGTGTACTTCGACATCCAGGGCAACCAGCGCCAGGTGACCGACGCCCGGGGCCGAGCCGTCCTGCGCAGCGACTTCGACCTGCTCAACAAGCCTATCCACACCGCCAGCATGGAAGCCGGCGAGCGCTTCATGCTGAACGATGTCGCGGGCAAGCCGCTGTATTCCTGGGACAGTCGCGAGCACGTGCGGCGCATGGAATACGACGCGCTGGAACGGCCCACCGAAACGCACTTGCGCACCGGTAGCGGCCCAGACACGATCGTCCAGCGCCGCAGCTATGGCGAAGCGCAGGCCAACCCCGAAGCCAGCAACCTGCGCGGCAAGCTCTATCAGCTGTTCGATGGGGCTGGAGTTGTCACGCACGAAGCCTTCGACTTCAAAGGCAACCTGCTGCGCGAAAGCAGACGCCTGGCCACGCAGTACCGACAGGCTCTCGACTTCTCGGGCTCCGTGACGTTTGAGACCAGCGCGTACACACGAAGCACCGCCTTCGATGCGCTCAGTCGCCCCACGCGCCTCGCGACTCCCGACGGCGGCGTCCTCCGCCCCGGCTACAACGAAGCCAACCTGCTTGAGCGCGTCGATGCCAACCTGCGCGGCGCGGCAACCGTCACACCCTTCGTCAGCGACATCGACTACGACGCCAAAGGCCAGCGCACCGCCATCGTCTACGGCAACGGCACAAGCACCGCTTACACCTACGATCCGCTGACCTTCCGATTGATCCGTCTGCTCACCACGCGCGGCAGCGAAATACTTCAGGATCTGAACTATACCTACGACCCCGTCGGCAACATCACCAACCTGCGCGACGATGCACAGCAGACCGTCTACTTCCGCAACAAGCGCGTCGAGCCCAGCGCCGACTACACCTACGACGCGCTGTATCAGCTCATCGACGCCTCCGGGCGCGAACATCTCGGCCAGCTTGCAGGCGGCAGCCTGACCTGCGTTCCCACCAGCAGCGACGACGCACCGCGCGTCGGAATCCTGCACCCTGGCGACGGCAATGCCCTGGGCCGCTACCTGCAAAAGTACCTCTACGACGAAGTCGGCAACCTCCTAAAGATGGTGCATCGCGGCACCGACCCGACACTGCCCGGCTGGACCCGCGACTACGCCTACGACGAGCCCAGCCAGCTTGAGTCCGGCAAGACCAGCAACCGCCTGAGCACGACCACCATCGGCACCGACATCGTCCCGTACACCCACGACGCACACGGCAACATGACCGCCATGCCGCACCTGTCGCTTCTGCAGTGGGACGAAAACGACGCCCTGCAAGCCAGCGCCAAACAAGTCATCGGCGGCGGCCCGCCCGAGATCACCTATTACGTCTACGACGCCCAAGGCCAGCGCGTCCGCAAAGTGACCGACCGCCCCGATGGCACCCGCAAGAACGAACGCATCTACCTCGACTCCTTCGAAATCTATCGCGAGTACGCCGCCGACGGCACGACCGTCACCCTAGAGCGCCAGACCCTGCACGTGATGGACGACCAGCGCCGCATTGCGATCGTCGAGACTCGCACCATCGGCACCGATCCCTCGCCAGCCCAGCTCATTCGCTATCAACTCAGCAATCATCTGCAGTCGGCCGCTCTGGAATTGGACGATAACGGGCAGATTATTTCGTATGAAGAATATTATCCGTACGGAAGTACGTCGTATCAGGCCGTGAGGAATCAGACCGAGACCCCGAAGAGATATCGATTTACGGGGAAAGAGAGGGATGAGGAGACTGGGCTTTATTATCATGGGGCAAGGTATTATGCGGCGTGGTTGGGGAGGTGGACGGCGGCGGATCCGGCGGGGATGGTGGATGGGGTGAATTTGTATGGATATGTCCGGAACAATTCAGTGCGGCGGCTTGACCCAACTGGGCAAACGGGGATCGAGGTTTCTCCTTCATTTGAGCTCCCCAAGGCAGCAGCCCTCTCACCGGCACCCAAGGCTAAGGGAGCTCAAGTCGTCCCGGGTTCACCCCCAAGCCAAAAGTCCGCCGGGGCTCCGAGGACTGGCCAGCCGGCCCCGACCGAATCGGCAGCCACTACGAAGGCGAAATTGGTGAGAGAACTACTAGTGCGTGCCCTTGAGAAGAAGGGGCAAGGTGACCTTGCCAACCTCATTACGGTTGGCGAGGATGGGCGACTTATATTTTCAAATCCGACCAGCGACCAAGTTAAGGTTCCCAAGTTCTGGGAATACCTTGTCGATCTTTCTTCGCATCCGGTTGGTGCCATTATATTGTCAGGCACTGTGAATTATGATAAAAATGGACATCCAGAAAGCGTAACCACCTCTAATAAGAAGAGGTTTAGCGGAGAAAGTGTCGTCGATAAGAATGATATATCTGGCATTACCATATATACCGAATCTCTCTTTAGGGAGGTCGACCAACGAGCTCCAGGTAAATCAGAATTTACTTCAGGGCCAGCGCCATTGGCGGTGCTCATTACAAGTGCAGCACCAGGCCAGAGGGTAGATCGAGAAGGATTTGCAAAGACTATCATCCACGAATTGGTGTTACATATTGCACGAGCATTTGCCAATGATCCTTCCTCCCACTTATACACCACCGACAAATCTGGGAAAGAGGAACATCGCCTGGATCTGGAAAGGAAGGCCGCCGATGCCACGAACAAAGCTAGGGGAGATATTATATTTGGTAAAGTTCAACCTCTCTATAAATTGCAAAATGAAATTGAGGACTATTTCTAACAGGCAATCGCGTTGGAATCTATGTCGGCGTCCCCGAAATTCGTGACCTCAGGGCCCCTGCCTAGACGGCCTCGGCTGCTAG
>CALFYE010000292.1 GCA_937952145.1 uncultured Myxococcales bacterium | reverse complement strand
AGGAAGATCGAGTTCGGCAGGAAATAGTTGGTCTGCTTGGCGAATTTCGCGGCGGGCATGGCCTTGCCGCGCGCCACCCCGGCGATGTCGCCGATGATGCATTCCACTTCGTCTACCCGGCGGTGGCCGATGTAGTCGCGGAAGGCCTCGGCCGCCTCCGGGCTGAACCGGTAGGAGAGCTTGCCCAGCATGATCTCGGCTGGAAAGTAGTCGGTGCCGCGCTGCACAAAGATCTGGCCGCTGCCTGGGTAAACGCAGCCGGTGATCGCTGCTTTCTGCCAGCAGTCCGCCGTGCGGCGGAAGCCGTAGCAGGTATCGACGGCGAACGTCATGTAGGCGGCGCCGGCTGCATCCTTCTGGGGCTCTGGCGCGGTCATGCGGACCCGCATCACTGGGGCTGGCCGCAGCACGCGCGAAAAGCGCGAGCGCTCGGACTCTTTGGCCGACAGCGGAGTCACCAGCTTGTTCTGCACTAGCGACTGAGCCTTCTGCTGCTCAGCGGTGGCCGGCGGTGGCGACTCCTCGGCCTTGGCCGCAACCGGAGCCGCAACCGGAGCCGCGGGCGGGTTCGCGTTGGGCGGCGCGGCCTCAGACGGCAGCGACTCGGCGGAGACCGGCAAAGCGTACATCAGCAGGCAGAGCGCGAGACGTTTCATGACTTCTCCTTGGCGACGCAAATCGTTCAACCGCAGCAGCACTGAGCAGCACCGGTAGCCACAGTGCGACGATGTATCCGGTGGTCTCGTCGAGGTTGCACAGCGCAAAGCCCATCAGCAGCGCCCGCGACGTCACCGCCACGCTGAGCTGCGCAAGCACGTGCAGGACGTAGCGACGATGGTCAGCAAAGCGACGGGCCCGCGCCATGCGAACCCCCTGCACCATCGCCCACACCACGATGGCCCCCGACAGCGCGAAGCCCAGCGTGGAAGGCAGCCCGCCCTTGGCCGACAGCGACAGATAAAACCCCGACGGCGCCAGCAACAAAAGGATCGCTGCCGCAATGAACCGCCCAAGCCAACGATGCAGCCGGGGCACCCAGCGCAGCACGGACGCCGAGCTCAAAAGGAGACAGCCGGGTAGCGCGAAAATGGCGGCGGCCACATGCGCGCGCAGCGCCAAGAGCCACAGATCGATGCGCGGCAGTGGCAACTTCTCGACGAGAAACGGCGGCATATCATCGCTGAAGTAGTTCAGGCTGGCCGAGGTGATGGCCGCCGATCCGGCGAGCAACAGCAGGGCCGAAGCCACGCGGAGGGCCGGCAGAGACTTGCGCATGCCCCTATAGACGCCCGACCCGGAAAAAAGTTCTTACGGCCGCTTCAGCGACGGAAACTGTAGCCCCGGGCGCTAGTTAGAGCCGTTGAGCAGCAGCCGCAAGCAGCCCTTGCCGGGCATGACTTCGGAGCACGAGGACTGCAACAAGGCGATGTCGTTCAGAGCGTCCCCACCAAACGCCCCGATCGCTATCGCCAGGGTGGCAAACGCCCCAAGATCGACGCCCGCCCCGAACTGCGTGCCACGGCCCGTATTCGCATAAAACTTCACCCGCGTTCCATCAAAAACCACCATATCCGGCAGCCCATCACAGTCCAAGTCATCCAGCGCGGCTTGACTTGCCATTCCGGAAATGGCAGCCATATCTACCGCCGTAAATCCATTGCTGCCATCGTTATATAAAACAGTAACCGCTGGACTACTCTGCCCAGCCCTCCCGAATGCGACAATATCGAGCAACCCATCTAAATCCATATCTTTCACGATAATATTATTCGCTGCCCCAGGTGTGACAATCACATCCGGGCCAATAAATCCTCCCGCTCGGTTATTTATCAAAATGTCGATATGGCTGGCTGCCTTGCTGGCCAGCACCAGATCGTCGTAGCCATCGCGGTCAAAATCGCCGACCGCCATGTGGCCAGACTCCCCGATAGCGACCGCCCCCCCCGTGCTCGACACGGTGTAGGCGCCGTCGACATCGCTCTTGTAGACATTGATCGACGTGCTGGTGGCATTGGAGGCAAGGACAGCCATGTCCTGTTTGCCATCCTTGTCGAAGTCGCCGAATGCGTAGTCAACATAACTTGATACCACTGGCTGGCCGGGAGGCAGAAGAAAGACCATATTATTATTCAATGTCGATTGATACATAACAATGCGATCTGCCAAATCTCCAACCAACAAACTCGGCGCAGCTCCTGTAAGCACGGTGGTCAAGGCCATCTTATTTACATCAATCACATTAGGCGCCCCAATCGTCAAAAACCGCTCATTTTTGACCATTCCCGACGATTCTATTAATACATATGAAAAAGTCTTAGTCGGACTGGCATATCCAATCATAATATCGTCATAACCAACGGAGCGCGGGCGGGTCGTGATGAGCGCGGCGGGACTAGCGCCGACTGGTCCAGTGAACATTTGGCCAGCCGGAAACTGTATGTTGGCGGCGCGATAGCGGAAGTGGGTGCTGTCCTTCACGGTTCGGCCGTCACTGGTCGTGAGCGTGAGCGTGGTCAGGCCACACAGACCCGGCCCGGCAGGGATAGTGATGGAGACCTCGCTACTCGATCGGATGGTGAGGTTGGTGCCGGGCACACCGGCAAACAGGATCTGCGTCAGCTTGTCGAAGTTGCGACCGCTAATGGTGACCTCGAAGCCCCCTTGGCGGGCGGCGGCGGAAGGCGTAATCGCGGTGATGGCGGGATCGTCGGGGCGCGCCTCGGGCGTCTCGCAGGCATGCTTCGGTAGGTTGCAGACGGAGGGCTCGGGGCACTGCGCATCCTGCGTGCAATATGCCGGGTTGCTGCCGGTAAACAGGCTGCATGAAGCCCAGACGCAAGCCAGAGCCAAAGCCAGAGTGCCTTTGAGCATGACGTTCCCCCCGGTTCAGGATATCCAAGCCAACCGTCGTGCGCTGTCGTCAGCCCGACAGGTCGGCCAGCAGTGCAGAAGCAACGCGGACTTAGCCAGCGCTAGCGACGCGGCACCGTGCGCCACGGCCCGGGCAGCGCCAGCAAAAAGACACCGGCCCCGACCAGCCCCAGCCCGCCGCCCAGCGCAGCTCCGCCGGGCAGCGCTGTCCGATAGAGCAGCTCACAGTTGCCGCCGGCGATCTCCGGCTCGCTTGTGCACTGGCCGTCCTTCGCGAGACCCACGCCACCGGCTACCGCCAGGCCGACGCCGATTCCTAGCAGCGTCCCCCCGACGGCCAAACGCCAGACGGGCCGCGGCCCACGCTCGCGCCCCAGCGGGGCCGGCGGAGTCACCAGGCTGTTGCCGATGACCTCAGGCTGTAGCTCGGCGCGCACTTCGCTGGTCTGGTCTTCGCGCAGGGTTATGGTCTCGCGGTGGGGGCGGAAGCCAGGCAGAGCGACGCTGAGCTCATAGCTGCCGGCCCATAGGCTGCCCGTAAACGGCAGGGGAAGCGGCTGACCCGAGCCGATGCGCAGCGTGGCCTGGCTTGGCGTGGCGACGACTTGCAGGGTACCGCGTGGGCGATTGAGGCCGCTACTCAACACCTTGCCGACACCGTCCTTGAGCGCTGCGAGTGCACTGTCTACCTTGCCGCTCGGCAGGGTGAGTTCGATCTCGGCGGCTGGCTCGCTGACCTCGACATGGCGCAGGCGCAGGCTGACCTGCCACGCCGGATTGCTCGCATCCCCCGTCGGCACGATGCGCTGCTGCAGCACCCAGCTGAGCTTATTTTTCCGCGCCAGCTCCAGAGGACAGCTGGGGTCACGCAAGCAGGCATCCCGCTCGGCCGCCTGGCTCAGCAGCGTCTCGATGCCCAGCAGGGTGTGCTGCTCGACGCGGGCGGCCTGCTCCATGGCATCGGTCAGGCGACGATTCACATCCGCGGTCAGGGCCGGCTGCTGGCTGATATGAAGGACGGCCGGCAAGACGCTGAGCAACACGGCACCCGAGCCTCGACTGACCCGCAGCTCGCTCATGCGGGTCGCCTGGACCGTCACGGGCACCTCGAAGCGCTTGCCCGAAAACTCCAGCACCACACTGTGCGCACCCGGCGAAAGCAGGACGGGCAGCGGTAACGGCAGCGTCCCCACGACCCGCTCATCGACAAGAACCAGCGCACCCGGGTCAGACTGAATAGCCAGGCTGCCGCTCTGGGGCGGCGGATTTTCGATGGCCTTTTCGGCGAGCTTTACGGCCGCTTCGTCGGGCTCGCGGCTGGGATCGGCGAGATAGCGACGAAACAGATCGTAGGCAAGGAGCGTCTGCCCCTCGGCGCTGGCGACCCGCCCCAAGTGATAGAGCACCTCGGGACGCGGCGACTGCCGGAAGGCCTCGGTCAGCAGGCGGGTGGCGGTGGGCAGATCTTTTTCGGTCAGTGCAGCGAGGCCTCGATCGAAGCTCCCCTTGGCTGGTGGCTGCCCGCCCTTGGTCGCTGAGCGATGGGCCCCTTTACGCGGCTGAGCAGCGGCGCTCGCCGGGCTGCCCCTCGACCCACCGGGGTTCCCCCAGGGGTTGCCCACAACCAGGCTCAGGCAAGCAACGATCTGTAGGAAGCGACGCGAGAAGGTAGGCATGCGCCAAGCAGGGCCCAGCTTATCACAGGGCAAGGTCCGGAATGTCGGACGGAAGCGCGCCAAACGTCGGCCCCACCAGCCAGCAAGTGCCCGAAGCGACGTCGAAATGTCGTACGATGAGCGAGGCTGCGAATCGGCTGCTCGCCCCTAGCCAGCCACCGCCCATCCTATGGCCACTTCCCCCACAGAGCCTGGCGACATCGTCGGCGCCATCCTGAACAAGAAGTATCAGGTGCTGGAACGTCTGAGCCAGGGCGGCATGGGCGTGGTCTACAAGGCCCGCCATCTGACGCTGGATACGGCGGTGGCTCTGAAGGTTCTCTTGCGGCCCGAGGAGACCGAGGCGCAGGAGCGCTTCCTGTCCGAGGCTCGCCTGGCTTCAAAGATTCGCCACCCCAACACCGTCTACATCGCCGACTTTGGCGTACTTGACGATGGGCGCGCGTTTCTGGAGATGGAGTTTCTGGCCGGCCGTACCCTGGCTGCCGAGCTTCGCAAAGGACCCATCGAGCCGCTGCGCGCTTGCAACATCGCCATGCAGATCGCGCGCGGCCTGCAGGCGGTCCACGAAAAAGGAGTCATCCATCGCGACATGAAGCCCGACAACGTCTTCCTGCTGGAGCAGGACGGCACGACGGACTTCGTCAAGATTGTCGACTTCGGAATCGCCAAAGTGACGCGCCGTGGCGACACCCCGGACAGCGGCAAGCGCGAAGGAGGAGCACCGCTGCACAACGCTCCGACTGCGCCAATCCGCTCGTCAGCCCTCAAAGTCCCCGACGGGATGACCGAGTCAGGCACGGTCATGGGCACACCGGGGTACATGGCGCCAGAGCAGATCTCGGGCGACAAGCTCGACGTGCGCGTAGATCAGTATGCGCTCGGCTGCATGCTGTTCGAGATGCTGGCTGGCCAGCCGATGTTCGAAGCCCCCTCGACGATGGCGCTGCTGGCCAAGCACATGACGGTGCCGCCGCCGGATCTGCGCAAGAAGTATCCCCAGGCCGGCGTGTCGAAGTCGTTGCAGGCGCTGGTTCTTCGCCTGCTAGCGAAAGAGCCATCAGCCCGCCTGCGCTCGATGCGCGAGGTCGAGACCGCGCTGCAGCAGGAGATCAACAGCCTGCTTAAGGCCCGCGGTCAGCGTCCGCGGCTGTCAGTGGATGGCATGGCGCGCTACACACCGGCTGGCGTGCGCTTGCCCTGGCCGGCCTGGCTGGCCCTGCTCGTCGGGCTAGCTGGCGTCTTCACCTTCGTGGGATATCGGCTGCTACGCCCGACACCTTCGCGCGGCGGGCTGAGCTCGCGCGAGCTTTCGACGCTGCGCGAGGCAGCGCTGGCCGTACTGCGGGCGGACGTCAAGGAGGGGCCCATCGAGCGACGCAGCTCTGCGCTCCTCGGGCTGGGGCTCAGCCGCGACGAGGCCCTGCGACCTGAGCTGGAGCGGGCGCTCCGCCAGCCGGAAGCTCCGCTGCGTGCTCAGGCGGCCGCCGCGCTCGGTGAGCTGGGGGATCGCCGAGCCATCCCGGCGCTCAGCGCCCTTTTGGACAAATCAGGCCCCAGCAGCGGCGAGGGTCCGCAGGTCCTGGTGGCCGTCGCGGCAGCACTGCGCCAGCTAGGCGATCCCCGCGGTCAGCGCTTCTTAGAGCAGATGCTCGACACCAAGGAGCAAGAGACCCAGTTCCGCGTTGCTCTCCTCTTCTGCGAGGGCGGTCCGCAGGATGCCCAGCGCGTGCTGGGTAGCTATGCCGGGCGCGAAGGCCTGCCCGAGACCACTCGCCTCAATATCCTGGGCTGCCTCAGCCGAGCCGGCGATAGCGCGGCCCAGAGTCGCCTGCTCGCTACCCTCAACGAGACTGGCCCCGTCGAAGCTCGGCTCGCAGCGGCTGCCAAGTTGGCTCAGCTGGGTGAGCCCGACGGGCTGCGCTTCCTGCGCGAGCTGCTGCGCAAGCGCGGTCGCGAGCAGCTCCTGGCGGCACACGCACTGGCCCAGCAAGACGAAGCCGATGGCCTCGATCTGTTCCGTCAGCTCGTCGGCAATCGTGAGGCGCAGGTCACGGCCCGGCAGCTCGCCGCCGAGGGCCTGGCGGCAGTGGGCGAAGGGAGCGATGCCCAGGCGCTCAGCGAGCTCTTGCCGCGCGGTAGCGATGCGACGCTGGCCCATGCTGCAGCACGCGCCATCGTGCAGATCGCCAGCCGCGATCCCGGCCTGCTGTCAGCGCAGAGCCTGGCTTGGGCGCAGTCGGCGCTGGCCGATAGCGATGCCCAGCTCCGCCAGTCGGCCGCCGAGATCCTGGGCAATAACCTTGGCTCGGGCGCAGTCTCGCTCCTTTCGGGGCTCTTGCACGACAGCGATGCTCGCGTGCGCCGCAGTGTCGTTGCAGCCCTGGCTAAGCAGGCGGATGAAGGCACGACTACCCTCCTGCGCGATGCGCTGCGGGACCCCGAAAAGATCGTGCGCATCGAAGCGCTGCGCGTGCTGCAGCACCTGATGGAGACTGCCGGTCCGACTTCGCCGCGTATCACGAAGCTCGGCGCCAGCCTGCGCGATGCAGTGACCCCGCTTGTCGACGCTGGCAGCCCACAAGAGCGAGCCCGAGCTGCGGGTCTTTTGCTGCGACTGGGTGACACGACGCAGCAAGCGCGCCTGCGCGAGTTCCTGCGCGGAAGCGATCCCGAGCTGCGGCGCTGGGCCATGGACGCCCTGCTCCCTGCGGCGCCGAGCAGCGATGAGCTAGCGGCGCTGCTCAGCGATAGCTCGCCGGATGTCCGGGCGACGGCGGCGCGAGGACTGGCCGAGCGAGGCGATCGTCGCGCCATCCCAGCCCTGCGTTCCGCCGTCGAGGCCGGCGGCTCGGAAGCGGTCAGCGCAGCGGCGCTCCTCGGCCGGCTAACACCAAGTGAGAGTGGGCTTGATGCCGGTGCGCTGATCCAAAAAATCCTGAGCGAGGGCGACGCCAAGAAGCGCATCGAAGTCGTCTCAGTCCTTGGCAACCTGCCGATTGCTCAGGCGCGCCCGCTGCTGCTACAGGCGCTGCGCGATCGCGATCCGCTGGTCCGGCGCATGGTGGTCGAAGCGACCAGTGAGCTCGCTGATGCTGATGTGAGAAACGCGGCTCTGCTCTTGCCTGTCGCCAAGCGGCTGGTCAGCGACCGCGACGCCACAGTGCATGCTCGGGCTGCCGCGCTGGTCTCGCGCTTGTCGGCCCTGCCGCCGCCAGTTACGCCCCCCGTAGGGACCAACCGCTCGACACGGAGCGACCCGCGAGGCGAACCAGACGGCCCGGCAGTCGCGCCCGACGGAGGGAGTGGGAGCGCGGAAGCCACGACGGCCACCGCAGCCGGCGCCCAGGGCCTGCTCATCGTCGAAGGACCGGCCGGGGTGCAGTTCGCGATCGACAAGCGCCCTTGGCAGGCGGTTTCGGAAAAGGCGATCTCGCTGGATGCTGGACCGCACACCATCAACTTCGTCAACGGCGAGCGGCCGGTGCAGATCATCGCCGGCCAGACCGTGCGCCTGAAGATTCCCATCTCGCAGGTCGAGCAGCTGGCGCGGGCAGGCCTAGACTCGTTTGGCAAGAACGACTTCAAGAAGGCCCAGCGACAGCTTGAGAAGGCCACCAGCCTGTGCAGCCGCGACGGCAGCCGGGCGGTGCTGTGTGCCAACCTAACCTTTGAGCTGTACTACCGCCTGGGCCAGATTCACGAAGGCGCGCGCGAGTGGCCCGAGGCGATGACCGAGTACCAGCGCGTGCTGGGCCTAGCCGGTCAGGTCCGTGGCCGCGGCGATCTGAAAGCCGCGACGCAGGAGGCCGTGAGCCGGCTATCACCCAAGCTGGGTCAGGTGGTGGTCCCAAAGCGCGGCAAGCGCAGCTGTGCCGAAGACACGATCTGGCTGCGCCCCGGCGTCCACAGCATCAAGGTCGACAGCAAGTTCGAGCAGATCGAGGTCAAGGCGCGCGAGGTCGTGCGCATTGGCAAGTGCCCCTAGCACCGCCCCGCGCCTAGCTGGCGAGCATGCAGATTTCGAGCTTGTTGACCGAGAGCGAGTTCGAGCTTGGGCCCGCCTTGACTCGAATCAGGATGCCGGCGTCTCCCGGGCGAATGCTCGTCGTGGCATCGCCGGGATACCAGGCATAGGGCGTCGCGTTGCTGATCGAGTTGGTCGCGGTGCCGTCGATGCCCAGAATCGTCTGCCAGGTGAAGCTGCCGCTGGATCCGGTGGAATACGAACGTCCGAAAAGCGCGATCGTAACGTTACTTATACGACTCAGCCCGGCGGTGCTGATCTCGATGTCGATGAAGTCACTGGAGTTGAGCTCAAGGCCACCCGGGCCCAGGCCGGTATCGACCCACTGCGGCGTGAAGCCCGTGCCGAAGCCATACACGCCGACCTTGCCGCGGGACTTATCGGGCAGGCCGTGGACGTCGTAGGCCACCGTCGCCCGGCCCCCACTGCCGTACCAGTGGACGCGCAGCGCCGTCGCCCCCATCGGCGAGCCAAAGCATGGGCCGCCGCTGATGATGCCGCCCGCCATATCGGAAGACATCGCAAGGTCGGCAGGCACCGACATGTCGACCGGCGAGGCCAGGTCACTGGGGCGCTGCAGATCGGAAAGCGCCGCCAGATCCGACGGTGCCTGCAGATCCAGGGGATCCGGGTCGGGATCGGACAGATCGAGGCCGCCATTGCGCGGCTTGTTGGAGCCATCCGGCTTGCCGTTGTTGTAGCCCCCGCTTGAGCACGCCCCTAGCGCGCCCAGCAGCGTCAGCAAAAGTGCCATCGTGACCGACGAACGACCGCCCCCGCGAAGGTCGCCCGTCAGCTGCTGCAGTCCCCGAGCATAAGAGGTCGTCACCCGGCGGGTTTTACAATTTCTGCCGTTTTTTCACTAGCTGCAAACGTCGGCCCAGCCGACCGCAGCGCCGCCGCACACAGCCGCCGAGCAGCGACGTCGCGGCAGTGCGCTAGACAGCAACCAGCGTCCTTTGAGACACTCACTGCCGCACACCAACAGCAACAGGGAGCGTCACCATGTCTCCGGAACAGATCCAGCAGTTCATCCACAACTTCACCAGCGCCCTTGGCCCGTGGATCCTCACGATCGGAGCCAAGGTGCTCGGCGCGATCCTCCTTTGGATCGTCGGCCGCATCATCATCGCCGGCATCCGCAGCGGTGCCCGCCGCGCCAGCGAGAGTCGGCACGTTGATCCGACGCTGATTCGCTATCTCGACTCGTGCCTGGGCGTCCTTTTGCAGATCCTGCTTCTGGTCGCGCTGCTGGGCGTGTTCGGGGTCGAGACCACGACCTTCGCGGGCGTGCTGGCCGCGGCAGGTGTAGCGATCGGCATGGCCTGGTCGGGGCTGCTGGCGAACTTCGCGGCCGGCGTGTTCCTGATCATCTTTTCCCCGTTCAAGGTCGGTGACCGCATCAACGCGGCCGGAGTGCTCGGCGCCGTGCACGAGCTGGGCCTGTTTGTGACGGCGATCAACACCGACGACGGCATCCGCGTCTACGTCGCGAACAACAAGCTGTTCTCGGACAACATCGTCAACTTCAGCGCCAACCCCTATCGCCGCGTCGACATGGGGGCCCAGCTTGCGCATGGCGTGAACCCGCTGGATGCCATCGCTCGCCTAAAGACTCGCCTGGCGGCGATTCCCGAAGTCATCAAGGACCCCGGGCCGCAGGTCGAGATCGACAAGTTCAACATGGCCGGCACGGTGCTGCTCGTCCGCGCCCACACCCACGACAAGAACTACTGGACCGTCTACTTCGCGATGACCCAGGCCATCGCCGACGAGTTCACCAAGGCCGGCTACCCGACCCCGGCTGAGCACAGCGTTCACCACAACAAGAACGCCTAAGCCCCACCGCTCTCCCCTCCCCGCCTCCGTCGCGCTTTCGCGTCTCGTCTCCTCTCGAATCGCCTGCCCCGACTGCCCCCTGCTCCGCTGCCTTTAGCGAATCAGTGACAGCAACAGCGTGAGGTACTGCGTCGTCAGCCAGTGGAACGGCGCCATGATCACGGAAAGCGGGCTGGTCCCGCCGACGCCGCCCAAGAGGATGAGGGCCAGGAAGATGAACGACCCGTAGCGAAACAGTGTGTCGCGCACCACCGACAGCGAGTCCGGTAGGTATTCCAAAAAGACGCGACCGTCGAGCGGCGGGATGGGCAGCAGGTTGAAGAACAGCAGCCCGAAGTTCATCGCGATCAGCTCCAGGCACATCTTCATCCCGGCGAGCCACGCCAGCTTGCTGCACAGCAGGAAGACCGCCGACAGGAGGAGTGCCAAGAGCAGGTTCATGCCGGGGCCGGCGACCGCGACGAAGAAGCGAATCGTGCGCATTGAAAAGCGACGCGTCAGGTTAGCGGGATGCCCGGTCCACTCGACGGGCTTGCCCCAGGCCAACGGCACCGAAGCGCCCAGCGCCATCAGCGCGGGAAACAGCAGCGTGCCCAGCGGATCGATGTGCGCAATCGGGTTCAGCGTGACCCGGCCTTGCCGCCGCGGCAGCGGATCGCCCAGGCGATCGGCGACGAAAGCGTGGCCGAACTCGTGCACGGTGACGCACATGACCAGCGCGGTGACGCTGATGACCACGCGCAGCGCAACATCGCCAACCGCGACCCCAAGCTGGGTGACCAGCGTTGGGACAGCGACGCCTAACAGCGCATCCACGCCCGTAGAAAGTGAGCTATGCAGCATGCGCTGAGTATGCCTCCCGTCGGCGACAACGGTCAATGCGCCGCCCCGACACCGCGGCGAGAAGATGCGTACTGCGATTGAAGGGTGGCGAGGCGAGGCGAGGTGAGCGAGCGGAAGGATAAGGCAGGGACGGACTAGACAGCGCGGCGGCGCGAGCGCAGGAGCAGCCGGCCACCGAAGAGAGCGAGGACGAGTAGCGACAGCGGAGCACCAGTCTGGGGCGGCTGAGGCGAAAGCGAACAGGCGCAGCCGGCCTTGGGTGCCGTGATAGTGAAGGCATCCGCCAGAGCATCGACATAGCCGTCGGGGTTCTTGACGACCAGTGTGTAGGTCCCGACCGGCAGGTTGGCCGGAATGATCACCTGCGCCAGGTGCGAGTCCTGCAGCGCGGCCGAGAGGGGAATCGAGGTCACTCCCTGCTCCAGCGAAAACTCAGAGGTTGGCACGGTCGGCTCAAAGTTACGCCCCGTGACCTCAGCCGGACCGCCCATGCCAAAGGGCATCGACTTCGGCAGAATCCAGTCGATCTTCGGTCGCGGATCGCCGCCCGGTCCGCCGCCATCGGGTCGCGGACCCGACATGTCACGCGGTGGGCCCGAGAAGTCCCACGGCCCACCCGACATATCGCGCGGCGGCATCGAGAAGTCCCACGGGCCACCCGACATATCGCGCGGCGGGCCGGACATGTCGCGCGGCGGCCCCGACATGTCATCGCCGCCCATCGACATATCGCCGCTGCCCCCGCCATCCGGCAGCACGTCGCTGCATCCGGTGTTCTCGCTGTTGATCATCAGGGCGATGGTGTTGAGCGAGTTGGTCAGCTCGACTTCAGTGCCCGCCGGATAGTACTTGTCGGTGGTCGGCGCGGCCTTGCCGCCCGCATCCGCCATCATGGTCAGCGCCGCTTTTTCGCTGGCCGCCAGGTTGCCGATGCCGATGACGAAGGTGTAGATCGGCGGCGACTGCATCAGCGCCTTACGAATCTCACCGGTGGTCCCCGCCGCCGTGTCAGGCTCGCCACCGCAGCCCGGACCGCCGTCGGTGAGCAGCAGGACATACTGTCTTCTCGTCGGATCCTGCAGCTCGCTCATCATCGCCGCGTTGCGCATCGCGGTGCCGGATGGCGTCGAGCCACCGGGTCCGCTGGCATCGAGCGCTGTGCCGATGGCCGTCCGCGTGAAATACGCCGGTCGAACCGGCGTTTCCGATGTGCACATCCCGCCAGTCGGCGGAAAAATCGAGAGTCCGACGGGGGACAGTCCGTCGTAGATGTTGAGCAGGTTCTTGAGCTGGTTCTTGGCGATGTCCCAGCGCGTGCTACTCCCGCCGGTGGACGTCGTCATGCTGGTGCTCATCGAGCCCGAGCGATCCATGACGATGTGCACGTTCGGGCACTTAAAGGCGTTGGCTGGAGAATTCAGTCCGGCAATGCCGACGACAGAAGCCAGGCACAACAGAAGATTCTTAAATGGGGGACGGGAAGGAATGCGGTTCATGGCGCGCACTCTATCAAGCTTCGCCGCGCCGTAAACGAAGAAATCTCGCCGGGTTAGCGGCTGGCTTCGTCGAGGATGGCCAGCAGATCGGTGACGCCCACGCCGGGAGCAGAGCGTCCCATGTGGTGCTGACAGCCCGGACAGCTGCTGACGAGCGGCGCGTGCGGCTGGTCACTGTCGGCGAGTTCACCGACGCGATCACGAGCCATGGCCCCGGCCAGGGCGCGCTCGGTCAAGGGCAGCAAGCCGCCGGCCCCGCAGCAGCGAGCCTCCTCGCCATGATTAGGCAGCTCGCAGACACGACCAGCGATGCGTCGCAGGAGCTGACGCGGCGGTTCGTAGCAGCCAAGGCGCCGGCCGAGATGACAGGGGTCGTGATAGTTGACCGAGGCCAGCGGACGGGTGACTGGCAGCGCCTCGGCGTAGGGCGCCAAGAGCTCGCTGACATGCAGGATCCGCGGGCGCAGCGGCACGCCATAGTCGGCATACTGCGTGCGCAAGAGCCACGTGCAGGCCGAGCAGCTGACCGCCAGCACCTCATAGTCCTGCACCGCGTGCGCGAAGGTCTCGGCGTACAGACGGAACGACGCGATGAAGCCGCCGGCGTACAGCGGATAACCAGCGCACGAGGCAGGCAGCGCCGCCAGCCCAGTCGCGGGAAAGTCGGGCCGGGTTACGCGCAAGCGATCGCTGATGCGTAGGAAGGCCGCCGCCTCGCGCACCGGGCCGGGCTCGGCTGGGCCGGTCCCGCCTTGGACAGTGCTATCCCGCGCAAGACAGCTCGGAAGAAACGCCACCTCGCCGGGCTGCGCCGTGCGCTCTGAAAGCGCGGGGGCTGCGGCGAGCGCGGCACCCGTCTTTTGCACCCGCCGCGCGTGTCGCTCGGGCAGATCGACGAGCGTCTCGGATCCGACCTCGGCAGATTCGGCATCGCTGCGTGCTTGCATCAGCGCGCGAGCCGGCTCGACCTTGTGGAAGCAGGCCGTGGTGCAGGCCCCGCAGCCAGTGCAGGCGTAGATCGGCAGAGGGCGCTGCGGTAAAGCCGTCTCGCTCCCCGCGGCCGCCGCGGCAAAGCTGCCCTCGCCAAGCTTGCGCGCGGCATAGAACGACATCTTGGCCTGCGGCGTCAGCGCTTCGCGGGCCGAGGTCAGCGACACCGGACAGGTATGACTGCACAGGCGGGGACAGAACGTGCAGTGCTCAAGCGAGGTCTTTAGATCAAGCATCGGCAGAGTCCAGCGAAGGCGTTTGAGGTTCGGCGCCACGCCCCAGATCCGCGAGGAGTCGGGGCCACAGTCGGGAGAGCGCACTCGGTGCCGGTTCGTGTCCCGTGGGGGCAGCGACGGAGGCTCGGCCCGCAGCCTCGGCGAGTAGCACGCCCGAGCCTGTGGGCAGCTGTTCGCCAACGAAGGCGACGCCGTGCAGATAGACACCCGCCAGCACGCGTGGCCCGCGGGTCGAATTCAAGGCCGCAGCCAGGGCGTCAGCGCGATCGCACAGCGCGACATCGTGGCCCGGGGCAAAGCGCGCCAGCGGCGAGCCAGCGCTCCACACCGCGTGACAGAGCTCGCTCGATAGCTCGGCTCCGGGAAGCGGTGACGCGGTGGCTAGCCCATCGCGCAGCGCGGCCACGATCTCGCTGCGCAGCGCAGCCGGACCGCTGCAGCACAGAAGCAGCGCATAGCCAGCGCCAGCCAGCGCCGCCTCGGCACCCGGCACGACGCAGAGCGCCTCGCGGCTAAGCAGCACGATGTCGTCAAACGCTGCCGCGCCATGCAGAGCACGGGCGCGCACCAAGGCCTGCACCGCCGGCTGAGCCTCTGCATAACGCAGACCCAACCAGGCCGTTGCCGGAGCCTGCGGCCGACAGCGCAGGAGCACCTCGTGCAGCCGGACGCCGGGTAGCGCACCCGCCGCTCCCAGAAACAGCGGACTCACATCCGGGCCCGTGGCCCGACGCGGAGCCGCCGAGGGCGGCAGCAGGCAGGCCTCCCCACCGGGCAGCGATCCCGTAAGCTGTGCGATGCGGTCGCGCAGTCGTCCCGCCCCTAGGCTGGCCTCACTCGGTCGCGGGTGGTGCAGCGCCTCAGCCAGCCGGCGCCCATAGGCCCAAGGCGGCAGGCCGCCCAGCGTCCGTCCCTGACCCGCCAAGGTCGTCTCGATCTCGGCCAGGGTCTGCTCGGCCCGCCCGACCTGTAGGAAGCTTGCCGCAGTTCCCATCGTCGCCAGCCCCGGCACCTGCGTAGTATCCCGGGCCGAGCGGGAGGGACTCAGGGGTTCTACTGGAAGAAGGTTGCCCGGGTTGCAGATCTGCGCCGGATCACAGGCCCGCTTCAGGCTGCAAAGCAGCGTCATGCCGTCGCGCTGATCATCTGCCAGAAACGGCGTCTTTAGGCGTCCCACGCCGTGGTGGTGACTGATCGCCGCCCCAACCTGCAGTGCCGCCCGCATCGCGGCCTGCCAGATGGTGTCGTAGCGTGCCTGATCAGCAGCCAGAGCCGCGGCCCGCTCGCTCGCAGGCAACAGCAGCGACCCGTTACGCCGCGCCATGATCGTGAAATAGATCGAGCAGCCGTCGAGGTAGGCGTGGCTGAAGTGAGCCATGATCAGCGCGTGCGGCGCCACCGCAGTCCGCAGCGCGCGATAAAGCGGCAGCAGGCGATCCCAGGTGGTCGCGACCTCAATGGTGTCGCTGAACGCACCGGCCCTGAACACGCGCGACATCTTGAAGCTGACGTTGTAGCGATGGGCCAGCCAGCGCTGCCCGGGCTCGGGTCCGAGATCTCGACCGCCGCAGTGCGCCATCTCTTCGCGGCTGCAGCTGTCTTCGGCGTGCACGATGCGCTCATCGCCTTCAAAGCCAAGGATGAGCATGCACTCGGCGCCCAGGCGAGCCAGTGCCGCGTCGAGCAAGCGCTGCAACGCGCCCGCTTCGCCAAGCGCATTTTTGATCAGCCACTGCTCTAGGCGCCCGCGCAGGCGGTCGGCATCTGGCTTGAGGAAGCGCAGCAGCTCCTCGATGTCGAAGTTGCCCCCGCCAGCGCCGCGTCCGAGCACACCGGCCAAGAGGTCCCCGATGCGCGTAAGCGAAGGCGATGCCGTCCCGCCGGCCCGACGTTCACTGCTGCTGCTCCGCCCGGCTCCCGCGATCAGCGTGTCTAGCTCGTCGTACAAGCGCACGACGGCCGGCCGCAGACCGCGCTGCATCAGGTGGCGGATGGCGTTGCAGCCGGCTTCGACTGAAGGGAAGGCGTAGCCCCGCAGACGCCGCGCGGCAGGCTGTCGCCGCACACTGAAGCTCATGCTGGTCAGCACGCCCAGCACGCCTTCGCTGCCGACGATGCACTGCAACAGATCGGGGCCGCCGGTGTCGCCGTTATCAACCCGCAGGATCTCGCCATCGCCGGTGACTAGCGACGCCGAGCGGATCATGTCTTCGATCTTGCCGTACTTCGTCGACATCTGGCCGGCCCCGCGCGTCGCCACCCAGCCACCCACCGTCGAGCACATGATCGACGACGGGAAGTGGCCCAGCGTCAGGCCGGCTCGCTGTAGCTGCTGCTCTAGGTGCCAGCCCAGCACACCCGGCTCGCAAGTGACGGTGCCGGCCGTGCGATCGATCTGCACGCCGCGCATGCCCTTGGTATCCAGCACCAGGCTGCCCTCTGGACCGACGGCTGCGCCGCCGACTCCCGACCCGGCGCCGTAGGGCACAAGCGGCACTCCATGGCGCTGACACAGCCGCACCACCTGCGCCACCTGGGCCGATGAATCAGGCCAAGCAACCGCCCGCGGCCGAGCCGGAAGCGGAATGCCGGCGGCAATGTTAAGCGTCGTGCGCGGCCAGAGATCGCGCGCGTAGACTTCGCGGTCTTCCTCGGCTAGCGAGACTCGGGCTGGACCCAGCTCGGACACAAGCTCGCGTAGCCAAGGCGGCAGGCTAGAAGAATCCGTCATCCCAGTCACGTCGGCACCCTATCACGCCCACGGCTGCGGCGCGTCGCTCAATCACCCCGCGTTCTCTCAGCCAAGGCCGTGCTGCGAACGTGAGCGAGCGCGGCCTCCGTCGGCAGCTGGGACCGCCGGCCCCAGCCGGGAGCGACACTCCCACCAATTGACGACGGAGAGACAGCGCGATACCTCGCAAGCTGCAGCGGCTATCCACAACTGGAAGCTGACCCCGCAAACCCAGAAGACCTGACCGCAATACCAAAGGAGTTCTCATGCACCTGTCCTTCAGCTTGTCCTCCCTCGCTCGACTCTCGCTGTTCGCTCTGGCCGCCACCATCGGCTGCGGCGCGCCCGCCGATTCGCCAACCGATTCACCGGAAGATCCTACGGCGCAGAACGAAAACGCCATCATCGGCGGCGTGGCCGACACTGGTGACCCGTCGATCATCGCGCTGTACGCCAAGGAGCCCGACAAGATGGCCGGCGCGCTATGCACCGCGACCATCATCTCACCGACGGTGGTACTGACCGCCGCGCACTGCGTGCATCCTGATCTGGTGGGCGCCAAGGCCGAGTTCAACGTCCTCACCGCCCCCGATCTGACCGACCCCAGCAAGCCCAGCCCACGCCTCAAGGTCAAAGAAGTGCACTGGGATCCGCTGTTCAGCCGGCTCAATATTCTCGACGGGCACGACATCGCAGTGGCCATCTTAGAGTCGCCGACCACGCTGACGCCGATCGCCTGGAACAAGAACCCGCTGCCCACCGATCTGACGGGCAAGACCATCCGCTTGGTCGGCTATGGTCTCAACGACAGCGTCAACAAGAAGGGCGCCGGCGTGAAGCGACAGCTCAGCATCAAGCTCAACAGCTTCGACGACAAGTTCGTCAAGACCGGCTCGCTGATCCCGTGGAAGGGCATCTGCCAGGGCGACTCGGGCGGCCCGGTGCTGGCCAAGATCGGCGGGGTCGAAACGGTGATCGGCGTGAACTCGTTCGGCATCCTGCTGTGCCTGTTCGAGGCCAGCAGCACGCGCGTCGATACCTAC
Organism: uncultured Myxococcales bacterium; assembly: GCA_937952145.1. Classification (GTDB taxonomy): domain Bacteria; phylum Myxococcota_A; class Polyangia; order Palsa-1104; family JAEUJZ01; genus JAEUJZ01. The sequence goes on along the minus strand of CALFYE010000292.1, from coordinate 9,913 downwards.
AAGAGCTTCGTCGAGAAGTACCTGTAAAGCGCCGCCACCGGGCGGAGGCTAGGCCAACGGCTCTCGGCCCGCGGCTCGCCTGACGGCACCACCGCTTCTTCTCCCTCTGCCACGCCCTGCCTTTCTGCCCTCCTCGCGCAGTCGCCACGGAAAAAGAAGTCTGCTTTCGGCCGCGCACGCGCAGTTATCCGACTGACGGACCCCGCCATCGGGTACGATCGGCCGGTCGCTGTCTGTGCGACGCGCTCTTCGCGCCGTGCCCACCTAGCTGCGCCCTGGAGGAATGGATGAAGACCTCTGCCGCCCTCGTTGCCGCATTCCTGCTCACCGCGTTGCCCTTGACCGGCTGTCAGCCGCGCAACCTCATCCCCAGCGCATCGGGCGCCGGCAATACCGCGGCCTCGGCCTGCGACACCATCGTGGGCTGTGGCCAGTGCGTGTCGGACGCGCGCTGCGGTTGGTGTAGTGAGTCGAAGCGCTGCCTGGCAAGCGATCGCGGCCAGACCTGCGCCAGTGGATGGATTCCCAAGGATCCCGAACAGCAGCTCTGCCCCGCGGATGCCCCGCCCAGTCAGTCGCAGACCGCGCAGCAGCCCAGCAAGTAGAGACGAAGGAGATCGGCGCCATGCAAAACGACAGCTCAGAGATCACCGTCAAGTCCATCGTCTTGCCCGAAAGCTATGAGCGGATTCGCAGCTATCTGCAGCACACCATCCCCGGCGGAGCGGTCGGCAGCGCAACGTATGGCGCGGTCGAGGACGCGCTCGTCGATCACTTCGTCATCGAACTGTGGCACGAACACCCCGAGACGGCGCGTAAGCTGGGCCTTCCCGATCCGCCCGCCGGCTTTCTGCAGAGCCTGCCCCCGGACCAAGTCGCGCTGCGCCGCAAGATGGGCCACAGCTTCTCGACGAACGACGAGCCCGAGGCGGAAGACGGCCTGCCGCGCTACTACATCGTCAACTCGCGCCATCATCGCCACGGTGCCTCGGACTTCGTCGGTACCGTGCCGATGGTCCGTATCAGTCTGCCCAACGATGGCGATAGCTATCGCCTGACGACGGCGATCGGTGATGTCCTGGCCAGTGACCACCTGCTGCGCAATCGGCACGATCTGGTCAACAAGGCCTATCCCTGCGAGCGCGCTGAGCTGATCACGCCGGTCCGTCGCGAGGGCGTGCGTTTCGCGGCGATCTCGGTGCTGCTGGCCTACGAAAAGTTTGGCGACACCGTCCCCAAGTACTACGTGCTGGAGGCCGGGCTGGCGCAGGGTGGCGCGCGCATGAGCTACATCGCTCCGAGCATGTCGGCGATCGTTCGCCGCTCCGACTACCAGCCGACGCAGTTCGCCAGCCCGAACAACTTCTATCGCGGTGATCTGGGGATGTCCGGCAATGAGCCGACGGTGCTGACTATCGAGTCGTTCACCGCCGATCCGCGCAAGGACGCCAGCGCCAAGCCCTACATCACGATCAGCGCCACGTTCGTGCGCGTCAGTCGCTTCGACAAGCGGCTGGATGCCACGCCGCTTCGGCTGTATCGCGAAGCGGTTGTCCGCGTTGCGGCTATCGCGGAATCCTTAGGTCAGCGCGTCGATGATCTGTCGGTGCTGCAAGGCTTGTTCGCGCAAGACGGCCGCAGCCTCGACTGGCTGACCCCACCGCCGCAGCCCGGCAAAGCGCACTAGGCGATCGCTCAGCGTCGGAAAAGCTAAGCCGGCGGGATGACCGGGATGGGCTTACGCCCGGCAAAGCCGGCTTGGGGATCGTGATAAAACTCGATGCGCTTCTCGCCGTAGCGCCAGCACAAGTACACCTCGCGGCCCGGGACAGCGGTAATCGACCAGAAGTCGCACAGCCCGCTGTCCAGGTCTTTGACCTCGATGCCGGCGTCGGCGATGGTGGCGAGCTCCTCGTGGACGATCTCCATCAGGCCGCGGAACTTGGCCCGCGCCGCTCGCACTTCGTCGGAGCCACCGCTGCCTTCCAGGCTCTGCGCATCGGGCCGGTGGCCCAGACTGTCGAGCGTGCTGTATAGACTGCGCAGCTGACCACGCAGCTGCATCAGCTTGCCAAAACACTCCTCCAGCCAGGGCAGAAGAGCATTGGCCTCATCGAGGGTGAAGTAGCGCCGCTCGCTGGGCTCTGGGCGTTCCGTCATGCCGGCACCATACCGTGATTTGAGGGGACAAAGACTGCTGACGCGCGATATCGAAAGCGCGCTGCAGCAACCCGGACTACGGCAGATCAAGGGGGGCGGCCAAAAGACCCCGGGCCGGCGGCAAAAGGAGCGGGGTGTCGATGTTGGCCACCATGCTGCTCTGCACCTGGGTGTTGGCGCGCGACGGCTCCGCCAGGATCAGGCTGCGATCGGGCCGGCCACGCAGGCGACCGCGCAGCTGACGATAGGGCTCGCCGACTGCGCTGTTGGTGCGCCAGCCATCCAGGATGCCGGTGGTGTTGAAGTTGGCCAGCGCCTTGCGGATGTTGGCCGCGACATCGGCTGAGACCTTAGCGGACACCTGTACCAGCGCCGGGTTGGGAATGCGGCCGGCTTCACCCGCGTCGTAGACCCGCCGCAGCGACTTGCCCTGCACGGCTGGATCGGGCGCGAACACGCAGTCGGCGCGACGCAGAACGACGTCACTGACCGCCGCGCTGATGTCGGGGGCCGGACCGCTCATCGTAAAAAACTGCGCGACGCGCAGCTCACCGTACAGGAGCACGTTGTTGATGTACGTCGCCTCTTTGGCACCAGCTGGCGACACCCAGGCCAGCCGCTTGCTGGTCAGGTCGAGGATGCTGTTGCCCTGCAGGTGCGTGTGCAACCCCCAGCGCAGATACGGCTCGCCGGCCGCGGTGGCCACAGCGAGCACGTTGTAGTTGGTGCCGCGCTCGGCCAAGTAGAACGCGTCGAGCACCGCGAGGTCGACCTGGCCACGCTTGATCGCGGCTTCCAGGTCGGTGGCGCGCGCGAACACCTTGGGCTGAGCCGAGATGCCCGCGCTCTGCAGCTGACGCGCCAGCTTGTCGACGAACGCGAAGCGCGCATCGGCTGAAGGCAGCGGCGCCAGCGGAGCGTACAGCGCCAACACCAGCGACTGCCCCGCATCCTGCGCAGCGGCCGGCTGAGGTGCCCCGGCGAGCAGCGTGGCAAGCACAGCCAAGACCAAAGAGCGCCCGGCGATACGGCCTAGTTTGTGGGTCTTTGTCATCGACCTTGCCTCCCCATTCCCTACTGCGCCGATCCGCCGAGCAGGCGGTCCTTGGTGTCGATCCACTCGCGCAGCTTGGGCGTGCGCGCCCCGCGCTCAAAGGCACGACGATACAGATCCAGCGCCTTGCGCGGCTGACCGCGTCGATCCTGCAGGATACCCAGGTTGACCAGCGCTTCCGGCGGGTTCTGTCCCAGGCGCTCCAGCGTCTTTTCGCCGACGCTGCGTCCCTCGTTGATGTCAACCACGGCCAGGTTGTGCTGCAGGATTGCTTCCTCGTCATCGCTGCGCGGCGCCGACTTCTGCGCGGCCCGCAGCGCCGGCCCCACCTGCTTGGCCCGTCCGCTGACGTAGTAGTCGTAGGCCAGCGCCATATTCGTCGAGTAAAGCAGCGCCCGCAGCACACGCTGCAAGGTGGCGGCATCCGGCGAGTTGCCAGCTCGTCCCTGCAGACGAGGCAGATTGCGCAAGAGCTGCTCACGCTGCAGGGGCGCGTTGGTGCCGCGATACAGGATGAAGACCGACAACAGCTCGGTGCCGAGTCGGTTGTAGGGGTTCACCAGCTCGCAGCCATTTTGGCCCGCCCGGGTTACGAAGTCGCGGGCTGCCTTGGGTTGGTTGGCCTGCGCCGCGGCGAGCGACGCCAAGCACAGCGCCTGCCCGGCCTCGCGCGCCTGCGCCACGTTTTCCAGCTGCTTGCTGTCGAGCGCCTGCTGCAGATCGGCGAGCGCGTCTTCCGCCAGCTTCAGCGTCGTCGCAGTCACTCCGTTTTTGTTGATCTGGTTTTCCGCTTCCGAAAGTCGCAGGCGGCCACGACGCAGATGAGCGACGGCGAGATCGCGCTGGGCGGCACGCAGCAAGTCTTTGCCCTCGGGCAGTGCCGAAAGCTCCTTGCCGGCTTGCTCAAGCATCTCGACGGCGCGATCGAGACGCTCACGCGAGTCCTTGCTCTCGCCCAGCAAGCGCGCTGCCAGCTCGATCTGCGCCTCTGACAAGCGCTGGGCAAGCAGAGGTCGGCGATTTCCTTCCGCGCTGGGCAGGTTATCGAGCTGCTTCTTGCCTTCAGCTACCGCGCGCTCTGCCGATTCAAGGGCCGCCGCCTGCTTGCCAAGGGCCAGCTGAGCCCGCGAGCGCAGCCGCAGCGCCTGCACATCGCCGCGACTCAGGTTCGGAGTCAGGAGCAGCTTCTCGCTCTCGGCCGCATTGCCCTGCAGCAGATAGACCGCCGCCAGGTTGCGCTGCACTCCCGGGTTGTCATCCAGCTTCTGCGCCTCGCGCAGGAGGGTCATGGCGTTGGCCAGAGCAGCGTTGCGGGCATCACTAGACGGAACCGGCGGCGCATCTTTCTTCGCTGTCTTGTCGAGCGTTCGGCTGGCGTCCTTCTCTTCAGCGCGCGCCACTTCCGCGAGTGCGAGCTGTTCCAGCGTGCGTGAGAGACCGATGCGGGCTCGCGGCAGCTTGTCGTCCTGCGTGCGCGCCTCGCTGTAGAAGCGACGAGCCTTTTCGAAGTTTCCGCTGGCGTAGGCAGCACTGCCCGCCAAGGCCAAGGCCGGCGCGTCACCCGACGCCAGTTCAGCTAAGCGCTCGGCCAGCGGCAGCAGCCCGGCCGGAGCCTGGGGCGAGCCCGGCGCGATGCGGCTCTGCGTCATCTGCTGCAGCCGCGACTCGATCATCACCGCCAAAAGCTCTGCTTCTTCCCGACTGGCCTCGGGACGAGCGCTGTCACCGGACTTGCTCTTGAGATCGGTCAGCGCCGGCTCTAGCACCGCCACCGCCTTCTGCGTCTCTTTCAGCTGCAGGTGGGTGCGCGCCATCGCCGCCCGCACGTTGACCCGGCTCCGCGTCTCCAGCGACGCATCGCTCTTCTGGATGACGCCCTGTGCCTGCTCGTACTTCTGCAGCGCAGCACGCTGATCGGCTTCGCGGTCGCTGCCGCGATCGATCGCGGCTAGCAAGATCAGCCCACGTGGATCGTCCGGACGCAGCGCCTGATACTTCTGCGCCAGCTTGCGTGCTTCGTCGCGACGGCCAAGGTTCAGGTAGCAGGTGGCCAGGTTGAAGGCGACGGCGGGACGACGATCGATATCGCTCTGGAAGCTCTCGTAAAGCTCGGCGCCTTCGGCAAATCGCCGCTGCGCGATGTACACCGTCCCGAGCATCTGGCGGATCTGGTTGTCGCGCGGACGGCTATCCCGGGCCTGCTGCAGCAGCCGCGCCGCATCGCCGTTCTGACCGCGCAGGTAATACGCCGTGCCCAAGTGAAACTGCGCCAGACCGTCGAGGCCACGCTGATCATCGGGGCGATAGCGGAAGTACTGCTCCAGCGCGGCGATGGCGCGCGTTGGGTCAAGACGCGCGTAGTGCTTGCCAATCTGGAACTGCGCCTCGTAGGTCTCGGCTCGCTGCTTGACCACGTCTTCCAGGTACGAAAGGCCCCGCTCACGCTGGCCGCTTTCGTAGAAGCACAGGCCAAGGACAGTCTTGATCGTGAGGTCACTGACCGACAGCTTCTCGGCCCGCGTGAGCAGCTCGATGGCTGTGGTGTAGTCCCGCTCGCGAAAGTGCAGGGTCGCACGCTTGACGAAGGCTTCGACGCGGTTCGGGTTGATCTTGATGACCTGGTCGTAGAGGTCAGCCGCCCCAGCGTAGTCGCCGGCGTTGAACTGCTCTTCGGCCTTCTTGAACATCACGTCCTCTTCGGTCTCGCTGCCGGCCCGGCCCTGCGCTAAGGCCGTCGAGGGCGCGAGGAGCAGCGTCGCCGGTAAGAGCGCCGCCGGCAGGAGCGAGAGCCCCAGCCAGGCGAGACCACCCCGCAGCCAAGCCGCGGTGGTGCGAGGGCGGGGATTTTGCCCAGACGAGGCTGCGCACGAACTCTGCGAACTCCGAGAGGCACACATCTCGTCATCATACCGCGAAGCTAGCGGGCGATGGGGGGGCGAAAACCGCGGGCGAATCCCCGGTGAGTCGCCGCCGCAACCTGGGGTCGATGGGGCCAGCTACGGCGTCTGGTTTTGGAAGATGTGCACGACGCTGCACGAGGCCGGACCGCAGGCCACCGAGGCCGGCTCAGCGATCACGAGGTCGTTCTTGCCCCCGCCATCCGCTTGACCGATAGCCATCGCGGCAGCCTGCAGCGCCCCCGGCAGCGTTAGGTCGCTGGGCGAGCGAACAAAGCCGGTTTCGGTGCCGAGATAGAACTCAACGTGGCCACTACGCGCGATGGCCAGATCGTTCAGACCATCGCCATCGAGATCGCCAACGGCGAGGGCAGGAATCGGCAGCGGGGCCGTCGCCTTGTAGCCGATCAGCTTGCCGAGCTCGCGTGAGCGATCTTCGGAGTAAAGAAAGCTGCTGCCATCGAACACGAACAGCGCCGGCTCGCCCTGGGCCGTCGCGGCCAGCACGCCGGGGCCGTTACCGTCGGCGCGATCGGAATACGCGACCAAGAGCGTCAGCGCGGGAAAGCCCAGCGGCAGGTTGATGAGCGCACGCGCCGTCGGTGTCTGTCCGAACTGACTGAGGAACGAGCGCAGGTCACTGCTGGTCTGCACCAAGAGCCCAAACACCGACGAGGCCGGTGATAGCGCCATCGCCATAAGCGGCATCGGCAGGCTGCTGATCGCCCCGCGCGACTCGCCCACGCTATCGCGACTAAAGGCGGTGTACAGCGCGTAGTTCATCGTGGCGGCCCCAGTCTGCACAAGATAGGCGGCTCGGCCTGCCTCGTTGCTGCCGCCAAACGGCCAGAGTCCGAATGGCGATGGGGGCTGCGGACCGTCCACCCAGCTCATGGTGGCGCCGCCGCTGCGCGTGACCTCGCTGCGCGCCATGCCCCCCGCGTTGGTGTAGTCGCGCGACAGCAGGATCTCGGACTGCGGCGCGGCTGCCTGGCCGACGAAGACGCCGCGCACCGTGAGCCCGGTCGCCCCCGTCGGGGCCGCGATCAAAAGCGGGCTACTTGCCGATTCGCTGAAGCTGAGAGTCGGTGGCGCCTCGACCAGGACGCTAAAATCGATCGTGGCGGAAGCGCCACCCAGCGGTCGGTTCTGATGCCGCATGTCGAAGCGAAAAGCGTAGGTCTGGCCAGCCACTAGGGTTCGGGCCAAGAGCGGGCTGAGGCTCGGGCTGTACGCGCCGGTGGTCTGCCCGAATGGCAGCGGGTCGAGTGGGATCGAGATCGCGCTGCTAGCGTCTTTGAATTCCAGCTGACCGTGCAGGCTGTGTTCGAAGTACGGCCAGGGGCCGCTCTGGGTCACGGTCAGGCGATCGCTGCTCAGCGTGTGGTTGCGCCGGACGGTGACTGCGCTCGGGCTGATGCTCAGGCCGGGTAGCTCGCAGGCCGAGCTCGCATCGCACTCGCCGCGACAGGCTGCCTGACCCAGCGAAGCCGTCAGCAAGAGCCCACAGAGCCAGCCGCTGTACCCCCGGTTGTCGCTTGTCGTTGCCATCGCCGATCCTCCTTGCGCTAGGGGCCAGCCGTCGCTGTCGGTGGGCGCTGAGGCGCCGGACGATCGCGGAATAGCCGCAGCGGATCCAAGAGCACCGCGACTCCGCCAGCCACCAGGCCCACTCCCATCACCCAGGTGCTGGGCACTGCTCCCGCCAAGCTCTGACAGGGCTCTGGCTCGATGCCGCCGTAGCTGCAATCGACGCTGCGCCGCAGGATGGCGGCGCGTGAGTCGTTGAGCGAGAGCAGCGTAGCGGTCAACAGAAAGGCCCCGCCGGCCCCAAGCAGCGAGCCACCAATCGCGTAGCGCAGGCGCGGTCCACGGACTGCCCCACACGCGCGACGCTCGTCGAGCGAACAACCAGTCACGTCTTCGCAGTTGCAGGCCGGCTTTACCGGGGTCGCCACAGACTGCGGCCCAAAGGGACAGTGCACGGCCTGCCGGGGATCGCGCCCCGCGTCAAAGTTGACGCAGCGACTGCGGATCGGCATCGGCTTGCACAGCGACTGCCGCAGCCCCTCCTGCGCCAGGCAGTAGGGTGGTGTCGCGTTGTGCACCATCCCCGGCGGATCACTGCTAGGTCGGTCATCGCCGACGAGCTGCAGCACCAACGAGTGCAGAACTTCGCGCAGCACTGCGCTGCACTGGGCTCCGACGCAGTTCTTCTCGATGTAGTCGTAGCGATAGAAAGTCCGCGTCGGTCGGCCGGCGGCAAAGTCGGTGCGAAACAGGCGCAGCGAGGCCAGGAGCATCAGCCCGGCCTCCTGCACCATCACGTGCCCGCCGATGATCGTGCCCTCGGGCGGCAGCGGATTTTTGCAAGACTTCTGCAAGAGCTCGAAGCACTCGCTGCCCACGCAGGCGCGGGCGAGTCCGGGGTCGCTCTGGAGCTCGTGAATCACCGTGCCCATCCCGTCGACGCGGGCCCGCAGAGCCTGCGAGAGATCGGCATCGATCTCGCAGTCGCGCTGCACACCCCACAGCACGATCGGCCCGCTCGGCAAGTTGGGCGGAGGCGGACTCGGGGCCGCCGGCACCACGGCAACGGGAGGGGGCGCCGCCGTGACTGGCGCCACGGGCGGTGCCTGCCGCAGCGGAGTGCGCGGCTTGCCCAGCGCCCCAGTTGGCAGCCCGACGAAGCAGAAAAATACGAGCAGAAGGCAGTGGAGTTTGCTCATCGAACAGGCTCTGGCAGCGATGGCAGCCGCGGTGCTCTCAGGCGCGAACGAAGGGACCCGAATGTGCATGGATCGCAGCAGGTCACGCCCAAAGGAAGCCCCCGACAGCCCGCGAAAAATCGCCCTCCTGCATGGTAGCGGGATGGCGACCGATTTCGGCAAAGAACGCGGCCTCCGCCGGCCTGGTTGGACGCCAAGTGGGCTCACCTACATTGGCTCTGGCCGGCCTACGCCGGAGCACGTTTTGCCGCCACGAATCGCCCGGGGTTTGGCAGCGTGCCGGCACTTCCTGCTGGCTCCACGCACCGGCCGGTGCTAACCAGCCTCTGTCACCCGCAATGGAGGATCCGCCCATGAAGTCCCCCCTATCTGCTGTGTCTGCGCTGTCGCGTCGCGCGCTGCTTACTGGTCTGCTGTCGCGTCGCGCGCTGCTTACTGGTCTATTGGCGATGCCCTGGCTGCTGTCCGCGCCCCCGGCCCATGCCGCCAAGGTCGGCGAGGCGGCCCCAGCGTTCACCGGCACCGACAGCCAAGGCCAGGCCGTCTCGCTGGCGCAGTACAAAGGCAAGTTCGTCGTCCTGGAGTGGCACAACCACGACTGTCCCTACGTCAAGAAGCACTACGGCAGCGGCAACCTGCCCAAGCTGCAGAAAGAGTGGACGAAAAAAGGCGTGGTCTGGCTAGCGATCGTCTCGTCGGCGCCGGGCAAGCAAGGGAATGTCGATGGTGCTACTGCCAACGCCAACATGAAGGCGGCCGGTGCTGCGCCGACTGCGACCTTGCTCGATCCCAAGGGCGATCTCGGTCGCCTCTATGGCGCCAAGACCACGCCGCACATGTTCGTCATCAGCCCGCAGGGCACGCTGCTCTACGCTGGAGCCATCGACGACAAGCCCACGCCCGATCCTGGCGACATCGCGACCGCCAAGAACTACGTCGCGCAGGCGCTCAGCGAGGCGATGGCCGGCAAGCCGGTCACCATGCCCTCGACGCCGCCATACGGCTGCTCGGTGAAGTACTAGTACCCGCCCTCAGTGATTCTGACCGGTTGGTGTGAAGCTATGCCGCTTGCC